>JBBDXO010000174.1:0-3299 GCA_040902295.1 Candidatus Rokuibacteriota bacterium
CGCAGGAACTCGTCGGCGGTGTCGGGAGGATTCTGGGTCCACGCGATGCCGGTGGAGCACCGGGCGGTGACGGGCAGGCGGCGCTGGGCCGACAGCGCGGCGAGCTTCTCGCGTACGCGGGCGATCACGATGTCCACGTCCTCGGGCATGGCGTCCAGCAGCATCACCGCGAACTCGTCGCCGCCGTAGCGGGCCACCACGTCCGTGGTGCGCGTGGCTTCCGTGAGGGCGTCGGCCACCGTGCGCAGCACCTCGTCGCCCAGCGCGTAGCCGAAGCCGTCGTTGATCGACTTGAGGTTGACCACGTCGAGGGCGAGCAGCAGCAGCCCCGTCTTGCGGCGGCGCGCGCCGGAGGCGAGGCGGCGGTACTGCTCGTGGAAGGCGCGGCGGCCGGCGAGGCCGGTGAGCGGATCGGGCGCGTAGCGGGCCAGCTTGCGGTCGGCATCGTAGAGGCGCGCGGCGATGACGCGCAGGAGGCCGTTGGCGAGCGCGGTGGACTCCTGGAGCACGTGCACGAACTCCGACTGGCGCAGCACCAGGCAGTGCGTGCGGTCCACCGCGATCACCGTCGCCGAGCGCGGCTGGTCGCGCAGGATGCCCAGCTCGCCGAAGATCTCCGAGCGTCCGATCTCGCCCAGCAGCATCTCGGCCTGCCCGTCGCTGGTGGCCTCCACCACGCGCACGCGGCCCGACAGCAGCACCCACAAGTGGTCGGGCGTCTGGCCCTGCCGCGTCACCACGTGTCCGGCGGGATAGACCTCCTCGGTGGCGCTCGCCACGAGGGCGGCGATCTGCGACGGCGTGCAGCCCCGGAAGAGCGGCACGGCGGCGAGCATGCTGCCGAACAATGCGCGCGTGTCGGGGTCGTCGCGGCCGTCCTGCAGCGTGACCGCGGGCCCGCCGTCGTCGACCGGGGCCGTCTCACTGTGGGTGACGAGCGTGCGCGCCAGCCACGCCCGCACCCGCGCGCGGAGCATGGGCGGGCTGAAGGGCTTCACGAAATAGTCGGTGGCGATCGCCTCCCCGCGATGCAGCGCGGAGTCGTCGGTGGGGCCGGCGAGCAGGATGACGGGAAAGCTCATGCGGCCCATGCGCGAGCGGAAGGCCTGGATGAGATCCACGCCGTCGCCGGGGGGCAGCCCCGCGTCGACGATGGCGAGGTCGGGCAGGTACTCGGTGCCGCGCGTGATGGCGGCGCGCATGTCGGGCACCGGCACCGACAGGATGCCGTCCTCGGCGAGCACCTGCTCGATGCCGGCCACCTCCGCCTCGTCCGGGCTCACCACGAGCACGCGCGCGCCCGCGATGAGGCGGCGGCGCAGCGCGGACACCGCGGGCACCGGCGGCGCCGAGCGGCCGGCCTCCACCTCGATCTCCATCCCCTCGCGCGCGGCGACGACGTCGAGCGTCCCCGCCGCGGCCGCCACGCGCGCCTGGGCCTCCGCCTCGAGACGAGCCATCGTAACGTCGTCGTGCGTGGGATCGTGGTGGAAGAGCACGAGGCGGCGCACGCCCGCCGCGAGCGCGACGTCGGTGGCGTACTCGATGGACGAGTGGCCCCAGCCGAGGCGCGTCGCGTACTCCGCCTGGCTGTACTGCGCGTCGTGGATGACCACGTCGACGCCGCGCAGGAAGCCGACGTGGTGCTGGTCGCCGGGATGATGGAAGGTGGCGTCCGTGTACGCGAACGGCTCGTGGTCGGTCACGTAGGCGACGGTGCCGCCGTTGGACGACATCCGGTAGGCGATCGTGGGCGCGGTGTGGTTGAGATACTGCGTCTCCACCAGCACGCTGCCGACCCGGAAGAACCCCTCCTCCAGCTCGGTGAAATGGATGCGCGAGCGCAGGTCGCGCAGCTTCACGGGAAAGTAGGAGTACTCCATCTGGCCCGACATCGCCTCCTCGAGGCTCTGCTGAAAGCCGAGGGGCGCATAGACGTTGAGCTCGACGCCGGGCAGGAAGGCGGGGACGAAGAACGGGAAGCCCTGGATGTGGTCCCAGTGGGTGTGGCCGATGAAGAGGTGCAGGTGCATCGGCTGCTGCGCGGCCTCGCGCGCGAGGTGCACGCCGAGCGCGCGGGCGCCGGTGCCGCAATCGAGGACGATGATCGTGCCGTCGTCGGCGCGAACCTCGACGCAGGAGGTGTTGCCGCCGTAGCGAGCCGTCGCCTCCCCGGGGGAGGCGATGGAGCCGCGGGTTCCCCAGAAGCGTAGCCGCACGTGGCCCCCCGCGTGGAGTGACTTGGAAGCGTCGCGATTATAGAATATGCCGCCCCCGCGGGCCTAACCAGTAAACGGCATGAAATCCGGCATCATCGGAGGCGCTGTGAATCTACCGATCCTGCCCACCACCGTGGTGGGCTCGCATGGCAAGCCCTCGTGGTGGTTCACCCTCGTGAAGGCGTTCGAGGCGGGCGACGCCGGCCCCGGCGACCTCGAGGAGATGTTCGACGACGCGGCCGACACCGCCATCCGCGACATGGAGCGCGCGGGCATCGACGTCATCACCGACGGCGAGGTGCGCCGCCTCGACGGCTACGTCGACTCCTACTACCGGATCATCAGGAACATCCAGCCGTTACCGGTCCGGCGCAAAGTCGGCCCGTGGGGCTACGACCAGCAGACGCGGTACGAGGCGGTGGGGCGCATCGAGCCCCCCGCGGGCGGCCTCGGCATCGTCAGGGAGTTCGAATACCTGAAGTCGCACACCACTCGCCACGTGAAGGCCACGTGCGCAGGCCCGCTGACCTTCGGCTCCCGCATCCATCCCGGCAAGGTCTACAAGGGCGTGGTCGACGTGGCGGAGCGCTTCGCGGAAGTCATCAACGAGGAGCTGAAGGGGCTGGTGGCCGCGGGCGCCACGTGGATCCAGCTCGACGAGCCCGCGCGGGGCAACGTCTCCGGCGAGGAGATGGCCCGGCTCTTCAACCTCGCCACGGACGGGGTCGAGGCCACCCTCGGCTTTCACATCTGCTTCGGCAACCGCTTCGGCCGCTCGCGCTTTCCGCGCACGTACGCCCCCTACTTCCCGGGCGCGCTCCGGGCCCGCGCCGACCAGTTCGTGCTGGAGTTCGCCGGCCGCGAGCTGGCGGAGGTCGACCTCTGGCAGAAGTACGGCGACGGGCGCGGGCTGGGGGCGGGCGTGGTGGACGTCAAGGGGTTCCAGGAGGAGACGGCGGAGAGCGTGGCGCAGCGCATCCGCCGGGCGCTCCAGGTCTGCCCCGCCGACAAGCTGACGCTGAACCCCGACTGCGGCTTCGGCTGGTCCCCGCGCTACATGTGCAACCAGAAGATCACGGC
>JBBDXO010000175.1:0-6690 GCA_040902295.1 Candidatus Rokuibacteriota bacterium
GGGGGCTTGGGGGCCCTTCGAGGCCCCCATGTTCAAAAAGGCGCCGTGGCCTCGAGCTGGCGCAGGACGGTGCGGGCGTGCTGCAGGAACTCGGCGCGCTCGGTGGCGGGGATCGGCTCGCCGGGGACGAACTTCTCGCTGAGCGGGTTCACGAAGCGGCCGTTCTTGGAGACGCGGTAGTCCAGATGGGGTCCCGTGGAGAGGCCGGTGGAGCCGACGTAGCCGATCACCTGACGCTGGCTGACGCGCGCGCCGGGACGCACACCTTTGGCCAGGCGCGAGAGGTGGTTGTACATGGTCCCGTAGCCGGAGCGGTGGCGCAGCGTCACGGAGATGCCGTTGCCGCCGTTCCATCCCGACCTCGCCACGCTGCCGTCGGCGACCGCGCGCACGGGCGTGCCCACGGGGGCGCCGTAGTCGATGGCCAGATGCGGGCGCGTGCCGCCGAGGATGGGGTGCGGGCGCGCGTACGTGAAGCCCGACGTGATGCGCGTGAACTCCAGCGGGGACTTCAGGAAGCTCTTCTTCAGCGAGCGGCCGTCGGCATCGTAGTACGTGTAGCGTGAGCCCTGCTCGAAGCCGACGCCCGTGAGCATGCGGCCGTCGCTGACGTACTGCGCGACGAGCAGCCGGCCGTAGTCGACGAACTGGTCTGCGGCGTACCGCTTCTCCACGAGGAGCCGGAAGCGGTCGCCGGCGCGCGTGTCGGCGGTGAAGTCGAAGTCCGACGAGAAGATCTCCACCATCCCGAGCACGAGCTGCGGCGACTCGTTGACCTGCTCCACCGCCTCGAAGAGCGAGCGGGTCACCTCGCCGCGCACGGTTTCCACGCGGATGTCGGGACGCGTCTCGGAGCGCTTCACCTTCCAGCCATCGTCGGTGGCGATGACGGCGTACCCGATCCACGGGCTGGGCTCGTAGCGCACCGCCACCGGCTCCCCGGTCAGGCTCCAGGCGATCTCGATGCCGTGGCGCGGCCGCATGCGACGCAGGTCGGCGCCGCCCTCGACGAGGGCATACGCGATCTCGTGCGACACCCGACGATCGAGCCCCTCGCGCGTGAGCGCGCCGACGAGGGTGTCGCCCCGGCGCAGCGTCACCGGCCGGACGGTGTGGCCCACCGGGTCCGGCGTGGTCTGCACGCTCTGTGGGGCGACGACGGGCGTCGTGTCGGGAGGCGCCAGAAAGCGGCCGGTGATTGCCGTGGCGGACAGCGACAGCGCGATGACGGAGAGACCCAGGAGGAGGATGGCACGGGTCGGCATGACGCTATTTTAACTGATGCGTCACTGCGACAAAGTCTTCTATCGTCAGGGTTTCGGCCCTCCGGGAGGGGTCCACCCCAGCCGTGGTGGCCGCCGCCCGCGCGGCCACGAGAGAGACCCCCAGCCCTGCCGCCAGCGCGTTGCCGAGCATCTTGCGGCGCTGGCCGAAGGCCGCCCGCACCACCTCGTGGAAGCGGACCTCGTCGGCCACGGCGACGCGCGGCCCCGGGAGCACGCGCAGGTGCAGCACCGCGGAGTCGACCTTGGGGGGCGGCTTGAAGGCGGCGGGCGGCACGCGGATGGACAGCCGCGCCTCCGTGTAGAGCTGCGTGAGCACGCTGAGGCTGCCGTAGATCTTCGAGCCCGGCGCCGCTGCCACGCGCTCGGCCACCTCGCGCTGCAGCATGAGCGCCATCTCGTCGATGGCCGTGCGCGCGCTCACGAGCGCCATGAGGATCGGCTTGCCGACGCTGTAGGGCAGATTGCCGACCACGAGCACGCGTCCGCCCGGCGGCCGCGCCAGCGTGCCGTAGTCCCACTCGCGGGCGTCCGCCTCCAGCACCTCCACCGACGGAAAGCGGCGGCGCAGCCCGTCGATCAGGTCGCGATCGACCTCGAGGGCGATGACGCGCCCGGCGCGCCGGGCGAGCTCGCCGGTGAGGGCGCCCTGCCCGGGGCCGATCTCGACCACGAGGTCGGAGGCGGCGGGCGCCACGAGGTCCACCACCGCGCGCGCGATGGAGGCGTCGCGCAGGAAGTGCTGGCCGAGCGCATGGCGCTTACCGCCCGGCATGCGCGCGGTGCCCGGCCAGCAGCGCCGCGTACACGCGGCGCGCCTGCGCCTCGGTGGACGCGCGATCGCCGGCATTGTCGATGACGTGATGGGCCAGCTTCGCCTTCTCGGCGATGGGCATCTGGCTGGCGATGCGACCGCGCGCGGTCGCCTCGTCGATACCGTCGCGCCCCATCAGGCGCCGGAGCTGCGTCGCCTCGTCAGTGGCCACCACCACGAGACGCGCCATGTTCTTGTAGTTACCCGATTCGATCATCACCGGCGCGTCGAAGAACACGAGGCCGTCGAAGCCCTCCTCGGCCAGCGCCTGCAGGCGCTCGAGGACGCGAGCGCGGATGGCGGGATGGGTGATCGCCTCCAGGCGGCGGCGCCGCTCCGCATCGGCGAAGACGATGGCCCCCACCTTCTTGCGGTCGAGCGTGCCATCGGGCAGCAGGACGTCGCCGAACTCACGCACGATCTCGGCGAGCGCCGGCTCCCCCGGCGCCACCACCTCGCGCGCGAGCCCGTCGGCGTCGATGACGACGGCGCCGAGGCGGCGGAACATCTCCGACACCGTGCTCTTGCCGGTGGCGATGCCGCCCGTGAGGCCGACGAGCAGGAAGCGCGTGTCGCTCAGGACGGCCTCGTCACACCTGCGCCCAGTCGGTGCCGGCCTTCACGTCCACCACGATGGGCACCGACAAGGGCAGCGCCGCCACCATGATGTCGCACGCGAGCGTTTTCAGCGCCTCGACCTCCTCCGGCGGCGCCTCGAAGAGCAGCTCGTCGTGCACCTGCAGCAGCATGCGGGCGCGCAGGCCGCGCGCGCGCAGCGCCTCCTGCATGCGCACCATGGCGATCTTGATCATGTCGCTCGCCGTCCCCTGCACGGGCGCGTTCATGGCCATGCGCTCGGCCGCATTGCGCGCGATAGGGTTCCCCGAGCGCAAATCCGGTAAGTAGCGGCGGCGCCCGCGCAGGGTGGAGACCCAACCGTGCTCGCGGCCCTCGGCGAGGGTGCGGTCGATGAAGGCGCGCACGAGCGGATGGGCGGCGAAGTAGGCGCTGATGTACTGCTGCGCCTCCTTCTGGTCGATCCTCGTCGCCTGCGACAGCCCGAAGGCGGACACGCCGTAGAGGATGGCGTAGTTGGCCGACTTCGCGATGGTGCGCTGCAGCGAGGTGACCGCCGCGTGGGGGATCTTGAACACCTCGGACGCCGTGCGCGTGTGGATGTCTTCGCCCTGCTTGAACGACTCGATGAGGGCGGGCTCGCCCGACATGTGAGCGAGGATGCGCAGCTCGATCTGCGAATAGTCCGCCGCCACGAACAGCCAGCCCGCCTCGGGGATGAACGCCGCCCGGATGCGCCGTCCGAGCTCCGTGCGAATCGGAATGTTCATGAGGTTCGGATCCTGCGAGCTGAGCCGTCCCGTCGCCGCCACGAGCTGGTTGAAGGTGGTGTGGATGCGGCCCGTCACCGGATTGATGAGCGCGGGCAGCGTGTCGGCGTACGTGCCCTTCAGCTTGGCGAGGCTGCGGTGCTCGAGCACCTTCGCGGGCAGCGGATGACCGAGCCCGAGCTCGGTGAGGACGTCCGCATCGGTGGAATAGCCCGTCTTGGTCTTGCGCAGCGCGGGCAGGCCGAGCTTCTCGAAGAGGACGTGGGCGAGCTGCTTGGGGGAGGCGATGGTGAAGGGCTCGCCCGCCAGCGCGTAGATCTCGCGCGTGAGGTTGTCGAGGTCGCGCTCGAGCTCCTTGGCGAACGCCTCCAGCCGGCCGGGATCCACCCGGATGCCGCGGCGCTCCATGAGCGCCAGCACGGGCACGAGGGGCCGCTCGATGTCGTGGTAGATGGGCGCCAGCCCGCGGCTCTCCAGCTCGCCCGCGGCGTACTCCCAGTAGCGATGCAGCCAGCGCGCGCGCTGGGCGAGGGCGGGCGCCGGGTCGCCCGCTCCCGGCGCGGGCAGCGAGGGCGGGCACTCCGCGAAGGCCTCCATGCAGACTTCCTCGAGCTTGTAGGTGGCGCGCGCGGGATTGAGCAGGTAGGCGGCCACCGCGGTGTCCTGCGCGGCGGGCATGGGCAGGCCGCGCTCGAGCATCGCCTCCAGCAGCGGCTTGGCGTCGTGGACGACGAGCTCGCGTTGCCCGAGGGCGGGCGCCACCGCCTCCGGCCGCACGGAGGCGGCGCCCGCGGCGGGATGGAAGAGGGCGAGGCCGCTGAGTCTCGGCGCCGGCGGATGCGGGTCGCCCGCCCAGTCCACCGCCAGCGGCGCGCCGGACGGCACCTGGGCCAGATAGTCGACGAGCGCCTCGGGAGTGGTGAGCGCGGTGACGGGCTCGTCACTGAGCGTACTCTCGGGCGGCGGCAGCTCCTTGAGCAGCCGCGTGAATTCCATCTCCATCCAGAGCGCGCGCAGCTTCGTCCAGTCGGGCGGCACGAGCCGGAAGGACTCGAGGTCGAAGGTCAGCGGCACGCGGCGGCTCACCGTGGCCAGCTCGCGCGACAGCAGCGCCTGCGTGCGGCCGACGGCGAGTGTCTCGCGCAGCTTGCCGGGGATGAGGGTGAGGTTCTCGTAGATGCGCTCCACACCGCCGAACTGGCCCACGAGCTTCACGGCCGTCTTCTCGCCCACGCCCTTGACGCCCGGGATGTTGTCGATGCTATCGCCCATGAGCGCGAGCACATCCGCGATCTGCGCCGGCTCCACGCCCCACCGCTCACGCACCTTCGCCTCGTCGTACATCACCCGCTCGCCCGTGCGCCCGAGCACCGAGAGCACGCGCACGCGCGGGCCCACGAGCTGCAGCAGGTCCTTGTCGCCCGTCACGAGCGTCACTTCGAGATCCTCGAGAGCCAGAGCCTGTTCGACGATGGTGGCGAGCACGTCGTCGGCCTCGAAACCCGGGATCTCGAGCACGGGCGCGTTCATCGCCTCGAAGAGCCGCCGCACGTACGGCATCTGCCGCGACAGGTCGTCGGGCATCGACGCGCGCGTGGCCTTGTACTCCGCGAAGAGCGTGTCGCGGAAGGTGGGGCCCGGCGGATCGAGGGCGATGCCGAGGTAGTCGGGCTTCTCCTCGCGCAGCAGCTTCCACAGCATCGTGGACAGGATGAGCACTGCGTGGCTCGGCACGCCCTTGGACGTGGAGAGATACCCCATCGCGTGGTAGGCGCGGAAGATGTGCGAGTGCCCGTCGACGACGTAGAGCGTTTTCATGCCGGCAGCCACCGGGAGCCATCGCTGTGCACGGCCGGGCTCCAGCCCCTCACGCGATCGGAGCATACAGCGTCGACGTTCTTTCTGAGCGCGACTTCGGCCCAGGGCGCGCCATCCCCGGCACCGCGGCCCCACGCCGACCGCGGCGGAAGATGAATGAAGCCGTCCGTGGGCGCTCCCACCGCTACGCAGCGATGGGCGGCCACGCACAACGCGGTCAGTGCGCACACCAGCGCGGCGCGTACGTCATGGAGATCCGACTGCGGGCTGCCGGCGAAATCCCAGTCGCCGGTCATCGTTCGGCCCGGTGCAACGTCAGCCAGCAGGCGCTCCAGCGCCGTCCGTACACAGGGACGTGCGTAGAGGACATCGGTCCACCGGCGCTGAACGTCCGCGGAGCGCGGGAATCCAGCCTCGTCGTGCAGCACGGCGAGGAAGCCGTTCGGGAACGCCTCCACCACCGCGTCGCGGCGCACGCCGGTGATGCGCACGACGAGCTTCGCCATCGCCGTCGCCGCGCGGTGAAGATCCCAGCCGAACCCGTAGTGGGACGCTCCCGGCTTCCCGCGGCGCTGAAAGACCCCGCGCGCCAGCAACGACTCCGCACATCGGTACTCGGGCACGCAGACGAGGCCTGGACGGAGGGGGCCGTCGATGGCCACCCCGTCGACGTGGTCCACCTTCTCCAGGAGCTGCCGGAGCGCGGCCGTCCGCAGCCCAGACGCCGTGCCGGTGACGGCCGTCTGCCACGTGAGCACGTCGTCATCCCACGCCAGCGCGCACAGCCCCGTCGTACGATCATCGGCGCTGTACCCCACGTCGATCCCGAGCACGCAGCCGCGCGCGGCGATCATCCAAACACCTCGGTGTACGCCGCGCGCACGGCCGTCGTGCGCTCGCGGTAGGCGGCGAGGAAGGCGTCGCGGGAGGGAAAGCCGAGGGCGGTGCCCACGCGCGCGGGCATGGGGCCGGCCAGCTCGAGGGTGTCGGGGGGGCGCGCGCCGAGCAGCCGGAGCGCCGTGGACACGCGGCGCAGGAAGCGATAGTGGCCGGCGAGCGCGGCCGCCGTGACGGGCGGCAGCGCGCCCGCGCGCGCGAGGCCGGCGAGGGCGGCGGTGGTGGAGGCACGGCGGGCGCCGGGATGGGCGGCGCCGTGCACGAGCTGCAGCGCCTGCGCGAGGAACTCGACGTCGACGAGTCCCCCGCGCCCGAGCTTGACGTGATACCGGCCGCGCGTCTCCTTGCCCAGCTCCACCTCCATGCGTGTGCGCACCGCCCCGATCTCCCTCAGCGACGCCACCGCCAGCGGGGTGTCAGTCCGCATCGAGCCGACGGGCTCCTCCCGCTGGAGCGCCATGAGCGCGGCGAGCAGCCGGAGATCGTCCTGCCTATAACCGAATTGCGTGGCAAAACCGCGTCTACGGTTGCA
>JBBDXO010000175.1:6700-9281 GCA_040902295.1 Candidatus Rokuibacteriota bacterium
GCCGGCGCGCAGGGCCGCGCGCACCCGGCGGCCGAGGGCGCGGTCGCCCAGGACGAGCCGGGCGCGCGTGAGACTCTGACGCTCCCAGAGATCGCCGTGCTCCACATAGTACCGTCGCAGCGCGTCCACGGAGGCGGCGAAGCCGCTGCCCTTGCTGCCGGGCCGCAGGCGAAGGTCGACCGCGAAGGCGACGCCGGCGGCGGTGATGTCGCCGAGCGCGCTCGCCAGGCGCTCCACGGCGCCGCTGTAGAACGTGTGCGCGTCCACCCGCTCGAGGCCGTCGGTCTCGGCTTCGTCCTCGCCGAAGACGACGAAGAGGTCGAGGTCGGAGCCCGTGGTGAGCTCGCGGCCGCCGAGCTTGCCGAGGCCGACCATGGCCGCCGGCACGAACCGCCCGTGCCGGTCGCGCGGGACGCCGTAGCGGTCCGCCTGCGTCGCCAGCGCCATCAGCCAGCCGGCGTCGAGCGTGGCCTCGGCGAGCGCCGTCATCTCGCGGGAATAGCGCTCGATGGACGTCACGCCGAGCAGGTAGCGCCATACCACCGTGAGCTCCTCCGCCTGCTTGAGGCGGCGCAGGCGGTCACGGCGCTCGGCCTGGGCCACGCCCGGCGCGAAGACGGCGGCGAGCGCGGCGCGAAAGCCGGCGCGCGTGCGCCGGCCCGCCAGGGCATCGGGGTCGGCGAGCGAGGCGAGCAGCTCGGGTTGCGCGATGAGGAGCTGCGTGAGCAGGTCGCCGCCCGCGCACAGCCGCACCACGCCGAGCAGCAGCTCGTGGTTGCCGGCCAGCATCTCGACGTAGCCGGCGCGCGGCCCCGCGGCGGCCAGGAAGCGCTCGAACTGGTTGAGCGCCTCGTCGGGATCCGGGCTCTTCCACAGCGCGTCGAGCAGCATGGGCAGCAGCCGCTCCAGCGCCGCGCGCAGCGCCCCCGCGTAGGGCACGAGGGGACGGCCTTCGACGATCAGGCGCAGGTTCTGCCGCGCGCGCTCGGCGTCGGTGAAGCCCGTGGCCGACAGCGACACGAGGCTGGGCAGCCGGAGGCGGGCGGCGGGCGCGGGCGAGCGCTGCTCGCGGAAGAACTCCTTGAAGGCGCGATGCACCTCCGCCGTCACGCGCCGGTGGAGGGCACGGAACTCGGTGGCGGCGCGCGCGGGCCGGGCCGTGATGCCCAGGCGGCGCGCCAGGCGCCCGAGCTCGAGCGGCGCGGTGGGCAGGGTGTGTGTCTGGAACTCGTGCAGGATCTGGAGGCGGTGCTCGACGGTACGCAGGTGGACCAGGGCGTGCGACAGGCTGCGCCCGCGCTCCGGCGTGAGGTAGCCGCGCTCGGTGAGCCGGAAGAGCGCCTTCAGCGAGTTGCGCTCGCGCAGCCACGAATCGTCGCCGCCGTAGAGCAGCTGCAGCGCCTGCACGAGGAACTCGATCTCCCGGATGCCGCCGCGCCCGAGCTTGACGTTGAGCGCACTCCCCTCGCCCTTGCGGTCGAGCGCCCGGTCGATCTCGCGCTTCATGACGCGGATGGCGGGGACGACGCGGGCGTCGAGGCCGGGCTGGTAGACGGTGTCGCGCGCGAAGTCCATGAAGCGCGCGCCCACGCGCGCGTCGCCCGCCGAGACGCGCGCCTTCAGCAGCGCCTGGCGCTCCCACAGCTCGGCGCGCTCGCGATGGTAGGCACGGTAGGCGTCCAGCGACAGCACGACGGCGCCCATCCGTCCCTCCGGGCGCAGCCGAAGGTCGACGCGGAACGCGTAGCCCTCCTCGGTGACGGACTCCAGCATGGCGACGAGGTCGCGGCACACCCGCGCGAAGTACTCACCGTTGGGCAGCGCGCCCGCGGGACCGCCCGCGGTCTCGCCGTCGGCGCCGTACACGAACATGAGGTCGATGTCCGACGAGTAGTTCAGCTCCTCGCCGCCGAGCTTGCCCATGCCGATGATGGCCAGCCCGGTCTCCGTGCCGTCGGCGTCGAGGGGCGCGCCGTGGCGGGCCTGCTCCGCCGCCTCCGCGTCGCGCAGCGCCTGCGCCAGACAGGCGTCGGCCAGGCGCGCCAGCTCCTCCGTGGTCACGCTGAGGTCGGCGTCCCCGAGCAGATCGCGGGCGCCGATGCGCAGGAGCTGGCGGTACTTGAAGCGCCGCAGCGCGTTCATGCGCGCCTCGCGGGTGGTGAACGGGCGCAGCGATTGGGCGAGGTCCTCCGCGAAGTCGTCCGCGAACCACACGCGCATGGTGCGCGGCTCCAGCAGCCAGGCGAGGGTGCTCGGCCGCCGGCGCAGCACGTCGGCGAGGAACTGGCTGGAGCCTCCGACGCGGGCGAGCAGCAGCGCGGCGCCGGGGTGGACGGCGAGCGTGCGGTAGAGCACGCTGCGGTCCACCACGGCCGCATAGCGCTCCAGGTTGTTCAGCGCCATGTCGGGGTCGGCGGCGGCCGCCAGCTCGGAGAGCAGCCGCGGCAGCGCGGGCGTCAGGAGCTCCGCGTCACGGGGCGTGGGGGTGAGGCTCTCGAGGTTGGCGGCGGCGGCGGCGGGGTCGGCGAAGCCCAGTCGCGTGAGCGCGCGCCGCCGCCCGCCCCCCCCCCGCCCCCCCCCC
>JBBDXO010000175.1:9291-22505 GCA_040902295.1 Candidatus Rokuibacteriota bacterium
GGAGCGCGTCGGGGACCGCGCTCAGACGGCCGACTCGCCCGTCTCGCCGGTGCGGATCCGGATGGACTGGCCGATGGGCAGCACGAACACCTTGCCGTCGCCGATGGAGCCCGTCTTCGCCGCGGTCACGATGGTGGACACGACCTTGTCCACGATGTGATCGGCCACCACCACCTCGATCTTCACCTTGGGCAGGAAGTCCACGGTGTACTCGGAGCCGCGATACAGCTCGGTGTGCCCCTTCTGGCGGCCGAAGCCGCGCACCTCGGTGACGGTCATGCCCACCACGCCGATCTCGGTGAGCGCCTCCTTCACGTCGTCGAGCTTGAAGGGCTTGATGATCGCTTCGATCTTCTTCATTGGGCTCACACCTCGTCGAGGATTGGGAACATGAGGGCCGACACGTGGGAGCTGATGCGCTTGAGGTTCGTGAGCACGTCGAGGTGCATCTCCCACGTCTCCAGCGACTCGGCGAGGCCCGCGCGCAGCCGCCCCAGATGCCAGGCGCGCAGCGCGCGCTCGCGCGCCCGCATGAGCGGCCGCTGGTCGAGCACCTCCTGGGCGAGGGCCTTGTCGCCGGCGGCGAAGGCGGCGATGGCACGCTCGAGGTTCTTCGTGACCAGCCCGTGGAAGTCCGCGATCTCCGCCCACCCGGGCTCCGAGAAGCGCCGCGCCTGGTACAGCTTCTTGCGGGCCAGCTCCATGAGGTTCTTGTCGATGATGTCGCCGATGTTCTCGAGATTGCCGATGAAGGAGATGAGGCCGATCTCCTTGCGGGAGAGGTCGGGGCCCATCGCCTCGCGGCCCAGGCGCGCCAGGAAGAGCTTGATCTCGCGCTCGAGGAAATCCACCTGGTCGTCGCGCTTCTCGACGTCTTCCAGCAGCGCCTGATCGTCCGAGCGGAACACCGGCAGCACGTCGCGGAACATCCCCTGCACCACGTCCGCCATGCGCAGCGCCTCGCGGGTGGCCTGGCCGAGGGCGAGCGACGGCTGGTCGAGGGCGCGCTCGTCGAGATACCGGGCCCGGAAGGGCGTCTCCCCCGTGTGGTCGTCGGGGACGAGATGCTCGATGACGCGCGCCGCCCACGGGGTGAACGGCAGGAACACGAGGCTCATGCCGACGTTGAAGAAGGTGTGCGCGTTGGCGATCTGCCGCGCAGGATCCGTGGCCGTGCCCGCCACCATGTCGGTGAAGGGCCCGATGAAGGGGAAGGCGATGGCGGCGCCGAGCACCTTGAAGGCGATGTGCGCGACGGCCACGCGCTTGGCCTCCGCGGTGGCGCCGATGGACGCCTCCAGCGCGCTCGCGCACGTGCCCACGTTGGCGCCGATCACGATGGCGACCGCGCCCGACAGGTCGACGAGGCCGTGCGTGGCGAGGGCGAGGGTGAGCCCGATGGTGGCCGCCGAGGAGTGCACCACCGCCGTGAACACGGCGGCGATGACGAGGGCGAGCATGGGGCTGGACGCCACCGCCGCCAGCACCTGCGTGGCGAGCGGGTTGTCGCGCAGCGGCGCCACGCCGTCCAGGATGAGCTTGAGCCCGAGGAAGAGCAGGCCGAAGCCGAGCAGCGCCTGCCCGACGTCCTTGGCGGCGCCGCGCCTG
Source organism: Candidatus Rokuibacteriota bacterium (assembly GCA_040902295.1). Taxonomy (GTDB): domain Bacteria; phylum Methylomirabilota; class Methylomirabilia; order Rokubacteriales; family CSP1-6; genus JBBDXO01. Next base: position 10,900 of record JBBDXO010000175.1, read on the forward strand.
GCGAGGAAGGTGACGGCGAAGCCGAGCCCGACGAGCAGGGGCGCGTAGTCGGTGATCCTGAACGCGATGAGCTGCACGGTGAAGGTGGTCCCGATGTCGGCGCCCAGGATCACGCCCAGCGTCTGGCGGAACGTCATGAGGCCGGCCGCCACGAAGCCGATCATCATGACGATGGTGGCCGAGGAGGACTGGATGATGCCGGTGACGGTGGCGCCGGACGCCATCGCGAAGACGCGGTTGCGCGACATGCCGGTGAGCAGGCTGCGCAGGCGGTTGCCCGCCGCCCGCTGCAGCCCCTCGCCCGTGAGGCGGATGCCGTAGAGCATCAGCGCCACGCCGCCGAAGAGCGCGACGAGGACCATCATCGGCCGGCGGCCTCGGCGCGCGTCACCGGCGGAGGCGTGAGAGGGCCGGTGAGGTGCGCGGTGTCGTTGAGCGAGACCAGGCGCGGCGGCTTCACCACCGTGAGGGAGGCGTTGTCGACGCGCAGCCGCCACAGCGCGTTGAAGGAGCAGCCGAGCAGCACGCAGGCGTACACGCTGATGACGCCGCCATGGGCGACCACGAGCACGTCCTCGTCCTCGTCATGGGCGGCGCTGATGCGCTCCACGGCCGCGTGCACGCGCCGGTAGACGGCGTCGAGCGGCTCGCCGTTGGGGGGAGGACAATCGTGCGGCGCGAGCAGCCACGCGCGGTACGGGTCGCCCTCGCGGCCGCGCACCTCGTCGACCGTGCAGCCTTCCCAGTCGCCGAGCGACAGCTCGCGCAGCTCCTCCATGGTGGCCAGCGGCACGCCGCCGCTGGCGAGGGCGATCTCCGCCGTCTCGCGCGCGCGCCGGTACGGGCTCACGTAGGCCGCGCGCACGCGATAGCCGGCGAGCGCCTCGCCGAGGGCCGCCGCCTGCGCGCGCCCCAGCGCGGAGAGGGCGACGTCGGTGGCGCCCTGGAAGCGGCGCTCGGCGTTCCAGATCGATTGTCCGTGGCGGGCAAGCAGCAGCCTCATGATCCCGCGCACGCCACGCGCGCCGCGCGCAGGCGCACCAGCGACTCCTCGCGGCCGAGCAGCGCGAGGACCTCGAAGATGGGCGGCGACGCGGTGCGGCCCGTGACCGCGATGCGCGAGAGCTGCGCGAGGTCCACGAGCTTGAGGCCGAGGGCCGCCGCCAGCTCGCGGTGGATCGCCTCCAGGGCGCCCGCCGTGAACGAGGGCTCGGCCTCGAGCCGCGCGATGATGGCCTGCAGGCGGCGCGCCCCCTCCGCGGTGAGCAGCGTCCGGGCCGCCACCGGCTCGTACGCCGCCGGCCGCTCGAAGTAGAAGCGCCCCGCCTCCGCCATCTCCTTCAGCGTCTTCGCGCGCTCGCGCAGCGTGTCGGCCATGGCCGCGAGGCGGCCGCGGTCTGCCGGCGGCGTGAGGCCCGCCGCGCGCACGAAGGGCTCCAGCAGCCCGGCCAGGCGCGCGCCGTCGATGGTCTTCAGGTAGTGCTGGGAGGTCCACTCGAGCTTGGCCTGGTCGAAGATGGCGCCCGACGACGACACGTCCTTGATGTCGAAGTGCTCGATGAGCTCGTCCCGCGAGAAGATCTCCTGGTCGCCGTGCGACCAGCCCAGGCGCGCCAGGTAGTTCACCATCGCCTCCGGCAGGACGCCGGCGTCGCGAAAGGCCTGCACGGAGGTGGCGCCGTGGCGCTTGGAGAGCCGGCTGCGGTCGGCGCCGAGGATCATCGACACGTGCGCGAACTCCGGCACCGCGTACCCGAGGGCGTCGTAGCACAGCACCTGCTTGGGGGTGTTGGACAGGTGGTCGTTGCCGCGGATGACGTGCGTGATGCGCATGGTGACGTCGTCCACCACCACGCAGAAGTTGTACGTGGGCGTGCCGTCGCTGCGCACGAGGATCCAGTCGTCGAGCTGCTGGCGCTCGAAGGTCACCACGCCGTGGATGAGGTCGCGCACCACCGTCTCGCCCTCGTCGGGGATGCGCAGGCGCAGCGCGCCCGCCTCGAGGCCGCGCTCGCGGCAGCGCCCGGAGTACCGGAACGTCTCCTTGCGCGCCTCCGCCACCTTGCGCTGCCGGTCCAGCTCCTCGGGCGGACAGTCACAGTAATAGGCACGCCCCGCCGCGCGCAGCCGCTCCGCGTGCGCGCGGTAGAGGTCGAAGCGCTCCGTCTGCCGGTAGCCCGCGGCGGGCGGGCCCTCGTCCCAGTCGAGCCCGAGCCACGCGAGCGCCTCCACGATGTGGCCGATGTTCTCCTCCGTGGAGCGCGAGCGGTCCGTGTCCTCGATCCGTACAATCAACACGCCGCCGTGATGGCGCGCGAAGAGCCAGTTGAAGAGCGCGGTGCGCGCCCCCCCCACGTGCAGGTGGCCGGTGGGACTGGGCGCAAAGCGCACGCGGACGGGGACGGCCACCGCTCAGTACGTCCCGAAGAGCCGGCCCCAGGGCGTGGCGTCGAAGGCGCGGATGCGCGCGCGGCCCACCGTCGGGTACCAGAGCAGGTCGTGGTACACGTTCGACGCGAAGGGCGCCCATCCCATGAGCGGCGAGTGCAGGAGCAGCCGCTTCAGCGGGCGCAGGGGCCCGCGCCGGATGAGCTGGTCGCCCCAGATCACGAGGCTGCGCGAGGTCGTGAAGCCCATGCTGACGGCCGCCGCCTCCACGTCGCCCACGACCTCGATGTCGCGCGGGTCGGCCACGCCCAGCCCGCGCTCGTGGCACATGGCGAGATACGGGATCGAGAGCGGATCGAAGCCCATCATCTTCGCGGCGATGGCGTCGATGGCCACCTGGTCCCGGGAGGCGAGAATGACATTGCCCGTGCGCGGCACCATCGTGCGCGGCCCCGCCCCGTCGCCCATCACGGTGCCGTCCATCACCGCGAACACGCCCGGATGCAGCTCGCGCTGCATGTACATGAGATCGACCATCACCTCGTGAATGAACTCGTGCGCATGGTGGCGCACTTCCTTGAGGAGGCCGCCGAAGGCATTTTTGATGGCGCCCGTGGTCTGGGTGTGTCCGTGCGTCTTCACGGTGGGCGCGTGGAGGATGTTGCGGCCCACGTACATCTTCGGGATCTCGATGCCCTCGGGGAAGATCCGGTTCAGCTTGAGCAGCGGCGATGTGAACGGATAGCGGATCCACTCCACGTCGGGCAGCGGCGTGAAGCGGACGCCATGGCGGCGCAGCACCGGCCCCCACTTGTTGTTGCGGCAGCCCTCGATCGGGTTGGTGACCACCGTCTTGTTCTCGACGGCGTGCACGCGGGCGCGGTCGTAGCCGTCCTCCACGAGCGTGGTGAGGATGCCGTCCACCTGCCAGGGCTGGCTCGAGCAGGCCGGAAAGTACTTCGTCCACGACAGGTTCAGCTTGACGATGAGCTCCGCATCGCGCGGCAGCACCTGGTCGTACTTCACGAGCCGCATGAGCCGGCCGTAGTCGGCGACGACGGTCTCGGGACGGGTGCGCAGCACCGCGACGGAAGCGCTCATCACCTCATCTTACTCCAGCGGTGCCGTAGAGGATGACGAGCACGGCCGCGATCCAGCACACCGCGTTGATGAGGAGCGGACGGTCGTGGAGCACGACCTCGGAGGGATTGCCGCCGAGCTCCTTGCGGTAGAGCAGGTACAGGTAGCGGAAGACGCCGTAGAGCACGAAGGGCAGCGTGACGGGCAGCCAGGGCGTGTGAAACTTCGCCACGGTCTCCGGCGACATCGTGTAGAGCGCGTAGGCGGTGACGGTGGAGGCGGTGACCACGGCGATCATCTGATCGAGGAGGCCGGCGCTGTACTCGGCGAGGATGGGCCGGTGGCGCGCCGCCTCGCCTTCCAGCGTGAGGTACTCGTGCCGCCGCTTGCCGAGCGCGAGGACGAGGGCGAGCTGCACGGTGCAGATGAGCAGCCAGCCCGAGATCTCGACGCCGACCGCCACCGCCCCCGCCACCGCCCGCAGCACGAAGCCGCACGCCACCACGATGACGTCCACGATGACGACGTGCTTGAGCCCCAGCGAATAGGCGGTGAGCAGCGTGACGTAGCCCGCCGCCACGAGCAGCAGGCCCCCCGACCGGAGGGCGGCGGCGGCGAGCGCGACCGCCAGCAGGAGCAGGCCCGCCCCCACCGCGGCGCGAGGGGAGAGGCGGCCCGCGGCCACGGGACGCTCGCGCTTGCGCGGGTGCAGGCGGTCCTTGTCCCGGTCCATCACATCGTTGATGAGGTACATGGCGCCGGAGAGCGCGCAGAAGATCAGGAAGGCGCCCGCCGCGCGCCACAGCGCGGGCGTGAAGAGCTGCTGGCTGAAGATCACCGCCGCGAACACGAAGAGGTTCTTGATCCACTGGCGCGGGCGCAGGGAGACGGCGATGGCGTCGAGCATGCGCGGCGGGACTACAGACGCACGTCGCGGACGGCGGCGATCACCTCCGACACCTCGGCATCCGTCAGCTCCGGAAAGCAGGGCAGCGACACCACCTCGCGCGCCGCGCGCCACGCGTGCGGGAATTCCCTCTCGCCGCCCCCGCCGAACATCGGCTGGCCGGGCACCGGCAGCGGATAATGCACCGCCGTCCCCACGCCGAGCCCTTCGAGCGCCTTCACGAAGGCATCGCGCTGCGGGTGGCGCACCGTGAAGAGGTGGTAGATGTGCCGCGCGCCCGCGGGCTCCACCGGCAGCTGCAGGGGGAGCCCGGCGAACGCCTCCCGGTAGCGGGCGGCGATGCGGCGGCGCGCCTCCGTCCAGCCCTCGAGCCGGATGAGCTTGACACGCAGCAGGGCGGCCTGCATCTCGTCGAGCCGGCTGCAATAGCCCAGCTCCACGTGGCGGTAGCGGCCGCCGTCGCCGTGGTGGCGCAGCCGGCGCAGGCGCTCGGCCACCTCCGCGCGGCTCGTGACGGCCATGCCCGCGTCACCGCACGCGCCCAGGTTCTTCGTGGGATAGAAGGACAGGCAGGCGACGTCCCCCCAGCTGCCGATGGGCCGCCCGTGCAGACGGGCGCCGATGGCCTGCGCGGCGTCCTCGATCACCGCGAGGCCGCGCGCGCGCGCGAGGGCGACGATCTCGTCCACGGGCGCGGGACAGCCGTACAGGTGCACGGGCACGATGGCGCGCGTGCGCGGCGTGATGGCACGCTCCACCGCCCGCGCGTCGACGGTGTACGTGTCGGGATCGATATCGGCAAAGACCGGCGTGGCGCCCGTCATCATGATCGTGGTGGCGGAGGCCACGAAGGAAAAGGCGGGCGTGATCACCTCGTCGCCGGCGCCGATGTCCAGCGCCGACAGCGCCAGCCGCAGCGCGTCCGTGCCGGAGCCCACGCCCACCGCGTGGGCGACGCCGCAGGCCGCGGCCACGTCCGTCTCGAGCGCCCGGCCCTCGCCGCCGAGCACGAACTGGCTGGAATCCACCACGCGCCCGAGGGCGGCCATCAGCTCCGGCTTCAGCGCCGCATGCTGGCGGCGCAGATCGAGGAAGGGAATCACTTCTGGCCGGACGACTGCAGCGCGCCCAGGCCCATCGAGGTCCGGATGGGGCCGCCCACGCCGAGGAGGTTGACGGCGAAGCGCACCTCGGTGTCGTCGTTCTCGCGGTTGACGAGCTCCACGGTGAAGGCCCAGCACTGGAACCGGACGTCGAGGGCCACGCGGTTCTCCACGAACGTGCTCGTGCCAATGTCCCACTCGGTGGCGGCCCGCACCGCGAACATGCTCGTGAGGTCCGTGGCGACGCTGCCCTGCAGGTAATTGACGCGGTCGAGATCGCTGTAGCGATGGCCCACGGTGACGACGGTCGGCCGCGTCACCACCGACACGTCGGTGGTCACGAGCTCGAAGCCCCCGCGGTCGACGCTGTAGAGGGAGTCGCTGCGAAAGCGGAGACGCTCCGTGGGCTGCACGATCAGATCGCCCCGCACCACGCCCGCGCGGCCGTCATCCAGCTCGTACGAATGCCCGAGCGTGAGCCGGAGCATCTCCCACCGCACGGGATCGGTCTCCGGCAGCGTGATCGTCTTGGCGCGCAGGCGGTTGATGACCGAATACTCCACGCGGTTGCCGTCGACGATGCGGTCGACGCTCTCCGTCCACGCGGGCAGATCGTGCTCGCCCTGCGCGGCCACCCAGCCGTAGCGCACGCGCGGCTCGATGGAGTGCACCACGCCCTCGTAGCCCCACCGGCCGTTCATGGGATACACGCGGGAGATGTTCATCTCGACGTCGGTGCCCGCCTCCACGAGACGCCGCAGCCGCGCCTCGTCCTCCGTGATCTCCACCGGCTCGTCGACGCCGCCCACGGTGCGAAAGCCCACGACGGACTTGTCGTAGGCGGTGAGCCGGCCGCCGAGGTAGGGCGTCACCGTGAAGAGCCCGCCCGGCGAGAGGGGGCGCGACAGGCGCGGGTGCAGGTCGAAGCGCGAGCCGTCGGAGCCGACCTCGCGCATGAAGTGGACGACGCTGGCCTCCGTCTCGAAGAGCAGGCCCGGCACACCCGGCACGGGCTGGCGGACGCCCAGCACGTTGATGTCGGGCACCCGGTGCAGCTCCACCGGGCGGCTCTCGGTGAGGTCCTGGTACCAGAAGACGTTGCCGACGAGGTTCCAGCTTTCCCACGACTTCGACAGGAACACGTTGGACTCCACCCGCTGCGCCGAGCGCTGCTGGATGGGATCGCCGTAGTCATGGAAGACGTCGTCGTCCGTCACCGCGTTGATCTCCGCCGCGAACCGCAGGCCGCGTGGCATCCGCCAGTCGTGCGTGATGGCGGCCACCCCGCGCGTGTCGTCCCCGAACTCGCTCTCGTGGAGCACGAAGCCGCGCGCCCGGCCGCGATGGTCCTCGGAGAGCAGGTACCGGTACTCGGCGTTGAGACCCGCGCCGCGGCTGGTGTAGATCAGCGGCGCCACCGTGAGGTCCTGGCTGTCGGAGATCGCCCAGTAGAAGGGCACCTCGGCGAAGAGGCCCTTGCTGCTGCTGCTGCCGACCTTCGGAAAGAGGAAGCCCGTCTGCCGCTCGCGCCGGATGGCGGCGGCGAAGAACGGAAAGAAGGGGATGAGGGGCACGTTCCGGACCCAGAAGGAGGCGTTGGTGCCGTAGACGAAATCCTCCAGGTCGGCGGTGGCGGTGCCGAACCGGAAGGACCACGGGGGCGGATCGTCCTCGCACGTGGTGAAGCTGCCGCGACGCACGCGGTACACGCTCTCGCCGAGCCGCTCCATCGACTCGCCGGTGATGCGGTAGTAAGGCGCCGCGCGCGCCTCCGCCTGGTACACGACCCCGGTGCCGGTCTTGAGGTTGTAGTCGATGCGCTGGCCCGTGAGCTGGTTCTGGCCGTCGTAGAAGACGACGCTGCCCTGGGCGATGGCGTCGCCCGTGTCGCGATTGATCTCGACGCGGTCGGCCACGAGCCGCGAGGCGCCCCGGGTGATCTCCACGTTGCCGACGGCGATGAGCCGGTTCTCCGCGCCGATCTCCTCGAGCGAGTCGGCGACGATGCTGATGTCGCCCCCCGCCGTCCGCACCACGACGGGCGCCGGCGACTGCGCGTGCGCCGCGCCGGCAACGAGCAACACGCCCACGAGCAGCAGCAGGCAGAGACGCGCGATCGACGTCCTCGTCACAGAGCGGAGTCTAAGCCATCTTCCGTGTTTTCGACGGCGCAAGGTTCATCGCCCGCGCCCAGCGCCCGGAGGGCCTCTCCGACGAGGAAGAGCGAGCCCGCCACGCACACGACCGGGGTGCGCGGCGGCGCCCCCCCCCCCCCCCCCCCCGCCCGGGGGGCGCGGCGGCGCCGCCGCCAGCGCCAGCGCCTCCCCCACCGAGGCCGCGCACTGCACGACGGCCGCGGTGGAGGGCATGACGGCGGCAAGCGCGGCGGCCGGCGCCGCGCGGGCGTGGGAGGCGGCGGTGAGGATCACGCGCGCGGCGAGCGGCGCCAGCGTACCCAGGATGGAGGCGGCGTCCTTGTCGGAGGAGATGCCGGCCACGAGCGTGAGGGGCCGGCCGCCGAAGTACGCGGTGAGCGAGTCCGCGAGGGCGAGCGCACCGCCCGGGTTGTGAGCGCCGTCGAGCACGAGCCAGCCGCCATGATGGGGGCGCACCTCGAAGCGGCCCGGCCAGCGGGCGCGCCGCAGGCCGGCGGCCACGGCGCCGTCGGGCAGGCCGAGCGCGCGCGCCGCGGCCACCGCCAGCAGCGCGTTCGAGGACTGGTAGGTGCCCAGCATGCCGAGCCGCAGGTCGCCCGTCTCCCAGCCGGGGCCGAAGCACCGGATGCGCTGGCCGCCGAGGCTGCGCTCCTTCACCTCCACGCGCAGGTCCCGTCCCTCCATGTGCAGCGGCACGCCCGCCTGCCGCGCGCGCTGCACGAGGACGGACTCCGCCGCCGGCGCCTGCGCGGCGGAAAAGGCGGCGCCGACGCCGGGCCGCACGATGGCCGCCTTCTCGACGGCGATGGCGCCCAGCGTGTCGCCGAGCCACGCCTGGTGATCGAGGTCGATACGCGTCACCACCGCCGCCGCCGGCATGCCCACGGTGGTGGAGTCCAGACGGCCCCCGAGGCCGACCTCGAGCACCGCCACCTCCACGCCCTCGCCCTCGAAGTAGTCGAGCGCCAGCGCCGTGGTCGCCTCGAACATCGTCGCGTCGTGGCGCGCGATGAGGGTGGCGAGCGCGTCGTAGCCGTCGGCGAGGGCATCCTCGGAGATGGCCGTACCGTCCACGCGGATGCGCTCGCGCAGGCTGAGCAGGTGGGGCGAGGTGTAGAGGCCGACGCGGCGGCCGTGCGCCCTGAGCATCGCCGCCAGCATCGCGGCGGTGGATCCCTTGCCGTTGGTGCCGCCCACCTGCACCAGCGTGTAGCGCCGCTCCGGGTTGCCGAGGGCGCCGAGAAGGCCTTCGATCCGCTCCAGGCCCGGGCGCATGCCCGCGTGCTCGCCCCCGCGCAGCGCGAGCAGCCGGGCCACGGCCTGGGCGTAGGTCATGCGGGGGGGGCGGGAGGCTGGTCGGCGAAGAAGGCGAGGATGCGGCGCAGGGTGTCCTTCAGCTCGCGGCGCTCCACGATGAGGTCGAGCTGGCCGTGCTCGAGCAGGAACTCCGAGCGCTGGAATCCGTCCGGCAGCGGCTGGCGGATCGTCTCCGCGATGACGCGCGGGCCCGCGAAGCCGATGAGCGCCCGCGGCTCGGCGAGGATCACGTCGCCCAGCATCGCGAAGCTGGCGGTGACGCCGCCGGTGGTGGGATCGGTGAGCACGGACAGGTAGGGCAGCCTGGCCGCCGACAGCCGCTCGAGGGCGGCCGCGGTCTTGGCCATCTGCATGAGAGAGAGGATCCCCTCCTGCATGCGCGCGCCTCCGGAGGCGGACACGATGATGACCGGCACGTGCTTGGCCACCGCCAGCTCGATGGCGCGCGTGAGCTTCTCGCCCACCACGGAGCCCATGCTGCCGCCCAGGAAGGTGAACTCGAACACGCAGAGCACGACCGGAAAGCCGCCCACGCGCGCAATCCCGCACACGACAGCGTCGTCCATGGACGTCTTCTGCCGTGCCGCTTTCACCCGGTCTTTATACTTCTTCGAGTCCTTGAAGCTCAGCGGGTCGCCGCTGGTGAGGCCGGCGTCGTGCTCCTCGAAGGTGCCGCCATCGACGAGGAGCGCGATGCGCTCGCGCGAGGAGATGCGGAAGGGATAGTGGCACTTCGGGCACACGCGGCCCGCCTTCTCCACCTCCGCCCGGTACATGATCTCCTTGCAGGAGTCGCACTTGATCCACAGGCCCTCGGCCATCACGACCTTCTTGACCGTGCCCTCGTCCTCGGAGCCCTTGCGCCGGAACCACGCCATCAGCCGGCCGCCTTCAGGGGCGCCTTGAGCGCGGCGAGGAAGGCGCCCACCTCATCGACGAGCGCGGCCGACGTCCCCCGCTGCTCGATCATGCGCACGATGGCGGAGCCGACCGCCACGCCGTCGGCGAGGCGCCCCACCACCGCCACCTGGGCGGCGTCGGCGATCCCGAAGCCGACACACACGGGCTTGGTGGTCACCGCGCGCAGCGTGCGGATCTGGCCCGCGAGATCCTTGGGCAGCTCGCGGCGCTCGCCCGTGATCCCGGTCACGGAGACGACGTACACGAAGCCCCGGCTGCGCCGGGCGATGGCGCGCACGCGCGCGGGGGGCGACGTGGGCGCCACGAGCTGGACGACGTCGACACCCGCCGGCCCCGCCTCCGCCTCCAGGGGCCCGGCTTCCTCGATGGGCAGATCGGGCACGATGAGGCCGTCGACCCCGGCCGCCGCCGCCGTGCGCGCGAAGGCCTTCACGCCGAACGCGAACACCGGGTTGTAGTACGTCATCAGCACGAGCGGGATCGACACCTCCGCGCGCAGTTTCGCCACCAGCTCCAGCACCCGCGGCAGCGTGGTGCCCGCCGCCAGCGCGCGCACGCCCGCGCGCTGGATGACGGGGCCGTCGCCGAGGGGGTCGGAGAACGGCACCCCGATCTCCATCACGTCGACGCCGCTGCGCTCGGCCTGCACGACGAGACGGTGCGTGGCCGAAAGCGACGGGTCGCCCGCCATCACGTACGCGACGAGCGCGCGCTCGCCGCGCGCCCGCAGCGACGCGAAGGTCGTGTCCAGGCGGCTCACCCCAGCTCCTTGCCGAGCGCTTTGGCCACCACGTGCACGTCCTTGTCGCCGCGGCCCGAGAGGCCGACCACGATCGCCTTCGAGCGCGGCAGCGTCTTGGCCAGGCGCATCGCGTGCGCGATCGCGTGCGCGGATTCCAGGGCGGGCATGATGCCCTCCAGCCGCGTGAGCGCCTGGAACCCCTCGAGGGCCTCCTCGTCGGTGATGGAGGCGAACTCGAAGCGCCCCGTGTCGCGGTAGTACGCGTGCTCGGGGCCCACCCCCGGGTAGTCGAGCCCCGCGGAGATGGAATGCGCGACGGCGATCTGCCCGTCGTCGTTCTGGAGCACGTAGCTCATGCAGCCGTGCAGGACGCCGACGGCGCCCGCGGTCATGGTGGCGCCGTGCCGTCCGGTGGCCACGCCGTCGCCGCCGGGCTCCACGCCGATGATGCGCACGCGCCGGTCGCCGAGGAAGGGATGGAAGAGGCCGATGGCGTTGGAGCCGCCGCCCACGCACGCCACCAGCACGTCGGGCAGGCGCCCGAGGGCCGCGCGCGCCTGGCGCCGCGCCTCCTTGCCGATGACGGTGTGGAAGTCACGCACCATCATGGGATAAGGATGCGGGCCGAGGGCCGAGCCGAGCAAGTAATACGTGGACCGTACGTTGGTCACCCAGTCGCGCAGGGCCTCGTTGACGGCATCCTTGAGCGTGCGGCTGCCGGACTCCACCGGGATCACCTTCGCCCCCAGCAGCCGCATGCGGAAGACGTTGAGCGACTGGCGCTCCACGTCCTCGGCGCCCATGTAGACCTCGCACTCCAGATCGAGGAGGGCGGCGGCGGTGGCGCTCGCCACCCCGTGCTGGCCCGCCCCCGTCTCCGCGATCACGCGGCGCTTCTTCATGCGCGCCGCCAGCAGCGCCTGGCCGAGCACGTTGTTGATCTTGTGCGCGCCCGTGTGGCAGAGGTCCTCGCGCTTCAGATAGATGCGCGC
>JBBDXO010000176.1:0-4014 GCA_040902295.1 Candidatus Rokuibacteriota bacterium
GCTCGGCTACTACTTCAAAGGCCACCGCGGCCTCGCCCACAAGCTCACCACCGCCCGCGCCTCGTGAATTATCCGCGCCGGCGTCACCACACCGCGTCGGGCAGCGGCAGACCCTTGAGCGCCTCCGCCGGCAGCGGCTTCGGCGGCGTGACGCCCAGGCGTGAGGCGAGGTCGTAGAGCTGCCGCACGTGCTGGCCGGCGTGCCAGGTCGTGCGCTCGAGCAGATCGTGACCCGACTGCGGGCCGTAATAGATGTCGATCGTGCGCGCGTACTCGTCGCCGCCGGCGCCTTCGAACCAGCCGCCCAGGCGCGCCCGCACGAGGGCGCCGTAGCGGGCGATGGCGGCGCCGTCGCGCAGGTCCTCGGGCGCCTTCTCCTGCAGCCATGATTCGGGGAAGCGTCCGAGGTCCATCCCGTCCACGTACGCGAGCGAGAGGCGGAAGACGTGGTAGCCGAGGTCGCGCAGGTTGCGCGGCCGCTCCGGAGGCTCCCACTCCACCTGGCGGCGGTCGAGCACCGAGAGCAGGGCCTCCGCCGATTCGAGGATGCGATCCAGGCGCGCGGCCAGCTCCAGCGGCGCGAGCTTCGCCCCCGGCGTGTACGCGATGCCGAGCAGCGCCGCATACCCGGCGGGATTCCAGCCGTGGACGGCGCGATCCCCCACCGCCACCGCCGGCACCAGCGGCACGCCGAGCCGCTTCAGCTCCTCCAGCGCCGCCGGATCACCCTGCACGTCGACCGGGTCGAACTCGACCCCCCAGGACGAAAGGAGCTCTTTCGTCTTGGAACATGACGATCACCCCGGTCGATAGAAGACTCTCGGCTTCACGACGCTCATCGGCTGCCTCCTCGCCGCCCCCAAGCCTACACCCCTCACCGGCCGCGGAAGACCGGGGTCTTCTTCTCGGCGAAGGCGGTGACGCCCGCGCGAAAATCCTCCGTGCGGCCGGAGCTCGCGATGGCCTGGGCCTCCAGCTCCATCTGGGTCTCGAGCGATTCCCACGTCGACTGGTGGAAGAGCCGCTTGGCGCCGCCGTACGCCTTCGACGGTCCCTGTGCCATCTCGCCCGCCAGCGAGGCCACGGCCCCCTTGAACTCCGCGTCGGGGACGACCCGGGTGACGAGCCCCCAGTCGAAGGCCTCGCGCGCCGTGAGCACGCGGTTGGTGAGGTACAGCTCCATCGTGCGGCGCAGGCCGATGAGCCGCGGCAGGAAGTAGGACGACGAGCCGTCGGGGGTGGCCGCGATCTTCGAGTACGCCATGGTGAAGCGCGCGGACTCCGTGGCCACCACGAGGTCCCCGGACAGCGCCAGGCTCAGCCCGCCGCCCGCCGCCACGCCGTTGACCGCCATGAGCACCGGCTTGTCGGTGCGGCAGAAGCGCGACACGGCGCCGTGCAGATAGGTCGTGAGCTCCTTCACGAGGGCGCCCACGCGCGGCAGGTTCTCGACGAAGCCCTTGACGTCGCCGCCCGCGCAGAACGCCTTGCCCGCGCCCGTCACGATCACGCAGCGGACGTCGGGGTCCTCGTCCACCTCGATGGAGGCGTGGAAGAGATCGCGGCCCAGCGCCAGGTCGAGCGCGTTGTAGGCGTCGGGCCGGTTGAGGGTGATGGTGGCGACGTGGTCCTTGCGCTCGAGTGTCAGGCTCTGGTAGGCCATCAAGGTCCCTCCGGTCCGCCGCTCCGGGCGCGCACGCGCGCGACCTCGGCCACGGCATCGAGAATCTCCTGGATCTGCAGCGGCTTGACGAGCACGAGGTCCACCCCGTGCGCGCGCCGCTCCTCGCTCGTCAGCTCCACGCCGAAGCCGGTGACGAGGAACACGGGCACCTGGGGCGCGATCTGCTTCACGGCGCGGGCCACCTGCCAGCCGGACACGCGGGGCATCGCGAGGTCGGTGAGCACGAGATCGAAGGGCTCGTCGCGAAAGCGCGCGATCGCCTCCGCGCCGTCGCCCAGCACGACCACGGTGTGGCCCGCGGACTCGAGGATGTCGCCGAGCACCACGCGCACGGCGGGCTCGTCGTCCACGATGAGGCACTTGATCGGCTGCACGGGGCGCGTGTCCACCACCGGCGCCGGCGCCACCGGGGCCACCTCCATGCCGGGCGGGAACACGATCCGGAACGCCGAGCCGCGTCCTTCCTCGCTGTCCACGGAGATGGAGGCGCCGTGACGCGACACGATGCCGTACGTCATCGACAGTCCGAGGCCGGTGCCCTGCGGGCCCTTCGTCGTGAAGAAGGGGTCGAAGATCTTGTCGCGCACGGCGGCGGGGATGCCGACGCCGCTGTCCGCCACCGTCACCTCGACGCGGTCCTCCAGCGCCGCTGTCGTGAGCGACAGCGTGCCGCCCTCCGGCATCGCGTCCACCGCGTTCAGGATGAGGTTCGTCATCGCCTCCCGCAGCTCGGCGGCGTCGCCCACCACCGCGGGGAGCTCGCCCAGCTCCGTGCGCACCTCGATGGCGATGCCGCGACTCAGCGGCTCCTCGTGCCAGCGCGACTGGGTGATGTCGAGGGCGTCGCGCACCACCTGGTTGAGGTCGAGCGGCACCAGCGGCTGGTCACGACGGATGCGCGTGAACTCCTGCAGGCGCCTCACCGTCTGCGCCCCGTCGAGCGCGGAGCGCTCGATGACTTCCAGCCACTGCCGGAGCTGCGGCTCCTGCACCCGGCGCAGGAGGAGCTGGGCGCGGCCGAGCACGGAGGCGAGCAGGTTGTTGAAGTCGTGGGCGACGCCGGAGGCCATCTCGCCGAGCGCGCGCAGCTTCTCCGTCCGCACGAGCTGGTCCTGCGCCGCCGCCAGCTCGCCGTACGCCCGCGTGCGCTCCTCGAACAGGCGCGCGCTGGACAGCGCGAGCGCGGCGAGGTGCGCGATGTTCATCAACAGGCGCTCGTCGCCTTCCGTGAACGGGCGCGTGCCGCCCCGCAGCGCGAGGGCGCCGAACACGTGGTCGCCCACGGTGAGCGGCACGCCGAGCCAGTGGCGCAGCTCCGCGGAGGCGGGCACCGGCACCACCGCGCGACGGACGCACTCCGCGGCGTAGTCGTCCGTGCGCACCGGCCGGCCGGTGTCGAGCACCACCGAGGTGAGCCCGTTTTGGCCCAAGGGATAGCGCAGGGGCGGCCGCATGTCCTCCACGCCGTCCACGAGGCGCAGGACGATCTCGACGTCCTCGGCGCCGGGCTCGCGCTGCGCGATGACGAGGTTGCTGACGTCCAGCACCCGGGCCACCTGCCGGCGAATCGCCTGCAGCAGGGCGGCGCGATCGAGCTGGCCCGTGACCTCGCGCGACATGTCGTGCAGCACCGACAGCTCTTCCACGCGGCGGCGGTTCTCGTCGAAGAGCCGCGCGTTCTCGAGCGCCACTCCCGCCTGGTTGGCGATGGCCTCCATCAGCGCCAGCTCGCTGTCGCTGAACTCCCGCGCCTGCTCCCACCACACGGCGGCGAAGCCGGCGATCATCCGGTCCTTCACGATGACGGGCACGAAGAGCTGGCTGCGGTGCGGGGCGCCTTCGCGGACGTACCCCGGAATGCGGGCGTCGTGCATGGCGTCGCTCGTGAACACCGGCTTCCTGTCCCGCGCCGCCTCCGCGTAGAAGGCGTGCTTGAGGGTCGACACGCGGAAGCTCCGGAACGACGCCAGCCGCTCGGGCGGCACGCGGTAACCGGCGAGCGGCTCCATCCACTCCCCGTCGTCGGTCACGCGCCACGAGCCCACGCAGTCGGCCCCCACCGTGGCCGCCACCGTCTTGAGGAAGTGGCGCACGAGCCCGGCGAAGTCGAGCGTGGTGGACAGCGCGCGGCTCGCCGAGAGCAGCGTCTCCGTCTCCGCGAGCTTGATCCGCGTCTGGCGCGCGAGCTCGGCGTTCTCCATGGCGAGGCCGACCTGCCCCGCCACGCCCTCCAGCACGCGCACCTCCGCCGGCTCGAAGGCGCGCCCCCGCCGCCACCACACGAGGAAGAGGCCGCCCACCGGCTCGCCGTGCGCGAGGGTGGGCACGAA
>JBBDXO010000176.1:4114-22329 GCA_040902295.1 Candidatus Rokuibacteriota bacterium
CCCGCCATGTCGGCGCCGAAGGCGCGCGCCACCTCCGCCGCCACCCGGCGCATGAGATCGTCACCCGCGTCCGGCTGCGACAGAACCCGGCCCACGCCGAGGAGAATGGTCGTCTCCCGCAGCCGCTCCTGGGCCTCCGCGTACAGCCGGGTGTTCTCCAGCGACAGGGCGAGCTGGCCCGCGATGGCGAGCGCCAGGTCCTGCTGCCAGTCCTGGAAGGGGGTGGCGCGCTCGACGTAGTCGAGGTCCATGACCCCGATCACCTGGTCGTGGCGGATGAGCGGCACCACCATGTACGAGCGCATCCCGTAGGCCTCCACCCACTCGGGCGGGATGAGATCGGTCGCGCTCGTGTCGTCGATGAGCACCGGCCGCCGCGTCTCGATGGCGCGGGCGTAGGCGGGGATCTCGCGCGGCGTGTAGGGGCGGTGCGCCATGAAGGCCTGCCACAGCTCCGGGGCGCGGCGGCCGTCGGCGAACTGCGACATGAGCGGCAGCACACGATCGCCCTCCCACAGCTCCATCGAGCAGCGGTCGACGCGGCACACCTGGGCCACCTTCACCGCCACGCGCTTGAGGAGCTGGCGCGAGTCGAGCGTGGAGTTCAGGATCTCGGCCACCTCGAGGAGGGCGCGCGTCTCCGCCAGGCGCCGGGAGGTCTCCGAGTACAGGCGCGCGTTCTCGAGGGCGACGGCGGCCTGCGCCGCCAGCGACCCCATGAGCGAGGCGGTCTCGGGCGTCACGGGCGAGGAGGCGGCCCGGTGCACCGAGAAGGCGCCCAGGAGCCGGTCGCCGATGGTGATGGGGTACGCGGTGATCCACGGCAGGCCGTGACGGAGCATGTGGGGGGCGTCGATGAACCGCGCGTCGGTGCGCACGTCCGTCCACAGAATGGGCTCGCGATGCTCGGCCACCCAGCCCACCGCGTCCTCGCCGAGGGCGAGGTCGTCGCGCAGGTCGCGGGCGAGCCCGGCGTCGCCGAACGTGAGGGCCCGGCGCAGCCGCCGCGAGACGGGCTCGTACGCCCACACGCTGGCAAAGGGGGCATCGAAGAACTGCGCGATGGCGCGCGCGAGGTTCTCCAGCACCTCCTGCGTGTTGAGCGAGGAGGACACGAGCCGGTTCACCTCTTCCAGCGCGCGCAGCCGGTCCGCGTACGCGCGCGCCTCCTCGTACAGCCGCGCGTTGCGGATGGCGGCCGCCGCCTGCTCGGAGAACGACTGCAGCAGGCCGAGGTCGTCGGCCCCGAAATCGAAGGGACGCGGGCCGAGGAGCATGAGGACGCCCAGCAGCGAGTCCTGGTGGATGATGGGCGCCGCGAAGAGACCCGTGAGCCCGCGGGCGTGCGCCCACTGGGGGTTCGTGAAGCGGCCGTCGGCGACGACATCCGGGATGTTCGCGGCGCGCCGGTGCGCCGCCACCCATCCCACCGCGCCCTCTCCGAAGCGCAGCTCGGTGACGGTGATCGCTTCCCCGGGGACGTCCGTCGAGTACGCGCGCAGGGATAGCGTGTGGGCGGTCTCGTCGGCGACCCAGAAGCCCACGAAGGGCGCCGCCATGAACTCGCCCGCCGCGCGCGCGATGCCGCCGAGCACCGCCTCCATGTCCAGCGACGAGGACACGAGGTGGTTGAGGTGCGCGAGCGTGCGCAGCCGCTTGGCCCGCACGTCGGCCGCCTCGTAGAGGCGCGCGTTCTCGATGGCGATCGCCGCCTGCGCGGTGAAGCTCTCCAGCAGCGCGAGGTCCTCCGCCAGCCACGGCGTCGCCTCCTCGCGCACCCGGTTGATGGCGATGACGCCGAGGAGGCGATCGCGCAGGAGCAGCGGCTGGGCCATGCTGTGGCGCAGCCCCGCCGCCACCCACGCGTCCAGCGCGTGGGGCGAGCGCGCATAGTCGTTGACGATGAGCCCGCGCCGCTGCCCGGCGCACGCGCCCACCACCCCCTGCCCCGGCGCCAGCCGCCGGTACGGGATCGCGGTGGCGCCCGTCCACGAGCGGGCGACGAGCGTGCCGTCCTCCTCGATCACGTAGAGCGTGCCGTCGGACGAGAAGAGGCTGGCGGCACGGTCGACGATGAGCTGGAGGAGGCGGTCGCTGTCGAGCTCGGCGGCGAGCTCGCGCTCGATCTCGGCGAGGGCGGCGATCTGCCGCCGCCGCGCCCGCTCGATGGAGAACAACCGGGCGTTCTCGAGCGCCAGCGCCGCCTGGTCGGCGAACGTCTGCAGCAGCGCGCCTTCCTGCTCGGAGAAGATCCGCCCCGGGCGGTCGGCGATGCCGAGCGCCCCCACCACGAGGCCCTTGGCGCGCAGCGGCGCGGCGAGCACGGCCCCGTCGTCCGAGGCCCGCATGAGCGAGCGCAGGTCGTCGGACACGAGGACGGTGTCGTCGGTGGGCACGTCGGCAGACCACGCCACCCGCCCTTCGGCGGCGGCGCGGCCGAGCACGCCCGTCCCCGCGGGCAGGATGTGGCCGGGCTCGATGGCCTGCCGCGCGCGCCCTCCCACGCCGAGGGCGACGAGGGAGCCGTCCGGCTGCAGCAGGCGCAGGATGGAGGACTGGGCGCCGAAGAGCGTCACCACGCTCTCCACCGTGCGCTCCACCACGTCGGAGATGTCGAGGCTCTCGGTGAGGCGCTGCGCCAGGCGCGCCAGCTCTTCCGCCTCGTGGCGCCGGCGCGTGGCCTCGGCGTAGAGCTGCGCGCTGGACAGCACGAGGGCCGCCTGGTCGGCGAAGGCCTGGGCGAGCCGCACCTCCTCGTCGGAGAACACGCGCCCCACGCGGTCACGCACGGCGAGGGCGCCGATGATCTGCTCGCGCACCACCAGGGGCACCGCGAGCACGGCGCCGAAGAGGGCGCCCTCGGCCCAGTGGGCCATCTCCGGGCGGACCGTGAGGCGATCGTCGGAGCCGATGTCAACCGACACCACGGGACGCCGCTCGATGACCGCGAGGCCGGCGGCGCCCTCGCCCCGGTGCAGCACCATCTCCTCCCGCGCGCGGGCGCCCTCGCCCGCCGCCGCGATCCCCGTGAGGTCCTGCGTGGCGGGATCGAGGCGGAAGAGGACGGAGGACAGCGCGCCCAGCAGCGTGCGCACGCTGTCGGCGATGCGCGGGGCGACGACGTCGGGATCGAGGTTGTCCGAGAAGAGCCGGCCCACGTCCGCGAGCGCGCGCATACGCGCCGCCTGGCGCGTGGCCTCGTCGAAGAGCCGCAGGTGCTCGATGGCGATGGCGGCCTGGCCCGCGAACGCCTCCGCCAGCTCCTGGTCGCGCGCGGTGAACGCCCGGCGCGCGCGGAACGTGAAGACGCCGATGATGCGCTCCCCCACGGCGAGCGGCACGCCGAGGTAGGTCGTGTAGCCCAGCCGCAGATCGGCCGCGAGGTGCTCCGGCACGAGCCCCGAGAGGCGATCGATGGGCGCCATGAGGGTGCGGCGGGAGGCGACCACCTGGCCGCTGAAGCTCTCGCCGACCTTGATCCGGGGACGCAGCATGGTCTGGGCGGCGGTGCCGGCGAGACCCGCCACCACCAGCTCGTCGCCGTCCACGAGGCGGAAGCCGGCGTTGTCCACGGCGAGCAGCCGCGCCGCCTCCTCGGCGATGGAGCGGAGCAGCGTCTCCATCGATGCCATGGCGCCGATCTTCTTATTGATGTCGAGCAGGGCGGCCAGGTACGCGTGCTGCGTCTGCACTTCCGCGAAGTGGCGGGCGTTGTCCAGCGCGATGGCGGCCTGGTCGGCGAGCGAGCGCAGGACCTCCATCTCCTCGTCGGTGTACCGGTGGCGCTCGCCCACCGCGATGGCGAGCGCGCCCAGCAGGCGGTCGCCCACCAGCAGCGGCACGCCCGCGAAGGAGACGAGCCCTTCCGTGTGCAGGCGCGCCGTGTCGAGCGTGCGCGCGTCCTCGGTGACGTCCACGATGGTGAGCGGCGCCCGCGTGGCGGCGATGGTGCCCACCAGCCCCTGGCCCACGCGCATGCGCCGAACCTTGTCGGCGGGCAGCGCGGGGCCCGCGAAGCTGGCCAGCCAGAGATGCTCGCCGTCGGGCTCGAGCAGCCACACACGCGCCACGAAGGAGTCGAACAGCTCGCGCGCCGCTGCCGCTACGCGCTCCACGACCTCGTCCGCGGACAGCGTGGCCGCCAGCGTCTGCGCCATGCGCGTGACCGCTTCCAGGCGGCGGCTCCTGGCCTGCGTGTCGGCGAACAGCGAGGCGCGCGCCACCGCCAGCCCCGTCTGGTGGGCGACGGCCTCCAGCAAGGTCAGCTCGTCGCCGTCGAACACCCGCCGCTCCGTCGCCGTCAGCGCCACCACGCCCCACGTCGTGCCCTGCACCGGGATGGGCAGCGCGAGCTGCGTGGCGGCGCCGGTGAGGGCGACCTCCGCCTGCTCGGGGCCGGTGTCGGCCGAGGCCAGCGTGATACGCCCCTCACGCGCGGCGTCGCCCAGGCGCGTGCCGGTGATGTCGACCTTCCGGACGCCGTCCACCTGGTCGGCCGACAGCCCGCGGCTGGCCACGAGCATCAGGTGGCAGCGGCCGGAATCCACGCGATACACCCGCGCCGCATCCACACGCGCCACCGACAGCATGACGTCCAGGCTGTGCTCGGCGGTGGCGGGCAGATCGGGGCTGCTCGCCATCGTGATGGCGGCGGCGTAGAGCGTCTGCAGCTCGCGGTGGCGGCGCTCGCTCTCGGGATCGCGCGCGGGCGGGCGGGCCGCCGGCCCGTACCGGATGGCGGCCGTGAGCAGCGCCATCACGGCCACGAAGGCGGCGGCGAGGGCGACCGCATGGTGGTGCGGCTCGTGAATCACGAGGACGACGCCGCCCACCGCCCACAGCACGGCCACCGCGGACGCCACCGCGGCGAAGGTGAGGGAACACCGCCGGAAGAACGCCTCGCGGCGGCGGCGGTTCAGCGCCGCTCCCCGACCCGGTGCAGCTTGACGAGGTTCGTCGTGCCCGTCACCCACATGGGGGCGCCGGAGATGATCACGATGACGTCGTTGACGCGCACGGAGCCGTCCCCGAGGAGCGTGGCCTCCACCTCCTCGACCATCTCGTCCGTCGTCTCCACCTTGCGGATGAGCCGCGACCACACCCCCCACGACAGCGCCAGCCGCCGCCGCACGGTGACGGACGGCGTGAGGGCGATGATGGGCACATCGGGGCGCTCCTGCGAGATGAGGCGTGCGGAGAAGCCGGACTGCGTGAAGGCGACGATCGCCTTCGCCTTGAGCACGCGCGCCGCCGTCGCCGCCGCGTCGGAGATCGCCTCCGGGAAGCCCACCACCCCGCGCACGCGCGCGGGCGGCTCGAGGCTGACGGTCGCCTCCTCGGCCCGCGTCGCCACGCGCGCCATCACCTCCACCGCCTCCGCCGGGTAGCGGCCGCTCGCCGTCTCCGCGGAGAGCATGATGGCGTCGGCGCCGTCGAAGATGGCCGTGGTGACGTCGGAGACCTCCGCGCGCGTGGGGCGCAGGTGCGTCACCATCGACTCCAGCATCTGGGTGGCCACGATGACCGGCACCTTGGCCGCCCGCGCCTGGCGGATGATCTCCTTCTGGATGTGCGGCACGTCCTCGAGCGGCACGTCGAGGCCGAGATCGCCGCGCGCCACCATCACCGCGTCCACCATCATCAGGATGCCCGGCAGGTTCTGCATCACCTCCTGCCGCTCGAGCTTGGCCACGATGGGCAGGTCGGCGCCCTGCTCGGTGAGGAAGGCGCGCACCTCCGCGATGTCGGTGGCCGAGCGCACGAACGAGATGGCGACGAAGTCGACGCCCTGCTGGATGCCGAATTTTAGATCTTCGCGGTCCTTGCCGGTGAGGCAGGAGACGGGCAGATCGACGTGCGGGAGCTGGATGCCCTTGTGGTCGCTGATGCGCCCGCCCGCCACCACGCGGCAGCGCACCTCGTCGGGCGTCGTCTCCTCCACGCGAAGCTGGATCATGCCGTCGTCCATCAGGATCTGGTCGCCCCGCTTGACCTCCGACAGGTACTCGGGCGGCGAGACGAACACGCGCTGCGCGGTGCCGACGCACGGCGTGCGGCACAGCGCGAAGGGACGCCCCGGCTCGAGATCGACGCGGCCCCCGCCCCCGTCACCGAAGGTGCCGAGGCGGATCTTCGGCCCCTGCAAATCTTGAAGGATGGCCACCGGGCGGCCCCACCGCTCGTCGGCCTCGCGGATGAGACGGATGACGTCGGCGTGCTCGGCATGCGTGCCGTGCGAGAAATTCAGCCGCGCCACGTCCATGCCGGCGGCGGCGAGGGCGTCGAGCTGCGGCTTGCTGCTGCTGGCAGGCCCGATCGTGCAGACGATCTTGGTGCGGCGCATCGGTCAGCGCGCGAGCGCGGCCGCGAGGAACTGGCCCGTGTAGGAGCGGTCGGCCTCGCCGGCGAGCGTCTCGGGGGTGCCGACGGCCACCACGCGCCCGCCGTCGTCACCGCCCTCGGGCCCGAGATCGATCACCCAGTCCGCCGTCTTGATCACGTCCAGGTTGTGCTCGATGATCACGATCGTATTGCCCTGCTCGACCAGGCGATTCAACACGTCCAACAGCCGGTGGATGTCGGCGAAGTGCAGGCCGGTGGTGGGCTCGTCGAGGATGTAGAGCGTGCGCCCCGTGGCCCGCCGCGACAGCTCGGTGGCGAGCTTGACCCGCTGCGCCTCGCCGCCCGACAGCGTGGTGGCCGCCTGGCCGAGCCGGATGTACTCGAGCCCCACGTCGTTCAGCGTCTGGAGCTTGGACTTGATGACGGGGACGGCGTCGAAGAAGGCGAGCGCGTCCCGCACGGTCATGTCGAGAACGTCGGCGATGCTGCTCCCCTTGTAGCGCACGTCGAGCGTCTCGCGGTTGTAGCGCTTGCCCTTGCACACGTCGCAGGTGACGTAGACGTCGGGCAGGAAGTGCATCTCGATCTTCACGAGCCCGTCGCCCTGGCACGCCTCGCACCGCCCCCCCTTGACGTTGAACGAGAAGCGCCCCGGCGGGTAGCCGCGCATGCGCGCCTCCGTGGTGCGCGCGAAGAGCGTGCGGATGAACGTGAACACGCCCGTGTACGTGGCCGGGTTGGAGCGCGGCGTGCGCCCGATGGGCGACTGGTCGATGTCGACGACCTTGTCCACGTGCTGGGCGCCCTCGATGCGCGTGTGGGCGCCGGGGCGATCCTGGGCGCGGTGCAGCATCTGCGCGAGGGCCCGGTAGAGGATGTCGTTGACGAGCGTCGACTTGCCCGAGCCGGACACGCCCGTCACGCACGTGAAGGTGCCGAGGGGGATCGTCACCGCCATCCCCTGCAAGTTGTGCTCGCGCGGGTCGTGAATGGTGATGGCGTGGCCGCTGCCCCGGCGCCGCTCCGCGGGGATCGGAATGCGCCGCACGCCGGACAGGTACTGGCCCGTGAGCGAGGCGGGATTGGCGAGGATCTCGTCGGGCGTGCCCACCGCGACGATGTGGCCGCCCAGCTCGCCCGCGCCGGGCCCGAGATCGACCACGTAGTCGGCGGCCTGGATGGTCTCCTCGTCGTGCTCGACCACGAGCACGGTGTTGCCGAGATCCCGCAGGCGCTTGAGGGTGTCCAGCAGGCGCCGGTTGTCGCGCTGGTGCAGGCCGATCGACGGCTCGTCGAGGATATAGAGGACGCCCACGAGGCTGGAGCCGATCTGCGTGGCGAGGCGGATGCGCTGCCCCTCGCCGCCGGACAGCGTCGCCGCCGGTCGGTCCAGCGTGAGGTAGTCGAGACCGACGTTGACGAGAAAGCCCAGGCGCTCGCGGATCTCCTTGAGCACGCGGCGGGCGATGGCCGCGTCGCGCTCGCCGAGGGCGAGGCCGTCGAAGAAGGGCGCCGCCTGCTTGATGGTGAACCGGACCACGTCCGCGATCGACTTGCCCGCGATCTTCATCCCCAGCGATTCCGGGCGCAGGCGGGAGCCGCCGCACGCCGGGCACGGGCGCTCGGCCATGAAGGTCTCGATCTCGCGCCGCGTGTCTTCCGAGTCCGTCTCGCGATAGCGGCGCTCGAGCAGCTTCACCACGCCCTCGAAGCCGTCCCCATCCTTCTCGCCGTGGAGGACGACGTCGCGCACGCTCTTCTTGAGCGTGCCCCACGGATCGTCGAGGGAGAACTTGTAGCGCCGGGCCAGCACCTGCAGCGTCTGGCGGAAGTAGACCGGCTCCCGGCCCGCCCACGGCGCCAGCGCGCCCGTCTTCAGCGAGCGCGCGGGATTGGGCACGAGCCGCTCGGGGTCGATCTCGAAGCGCGTGCCGATGCCGCCGCACTCCGCGCACGCGCCGTAGGGGCTGTTGAAGGAGAACATCCGCGGCGACACTTCCGGCAGCGAGATCCCGCACTCCGCGCACGCCAGGCGCTCGGAGAACACCATCGGGGTGACTCTCTTGAGAGGGGGGATACTCCCCCCTCTCGACTCCCCCGGATCAACGGGTTCGGCCTGCACCACGCCGTCGGCGAGGCGCAGCGCCGTCTCCAGCGAGTCGGCGAGGCGCGCGCCGAGGCCTTCCTTCACCACGAGGCGGTCGACGACGACCTCGATCGTGTGCTTGCGGTTCTTGTCGAGATCGATCGTCTCCGTGAGCTCGCGGACACCGCCGTTGACGCGCACGCGCGAGTAGCCGGAGCGCTGCAGGTCGAAGAAGAGCTTCTTGTACTCGCCCTTGCGCCCGCGGATGACGGGCGCCAGCAGCAGCAGCTTCGTGCCCGCGGGCAGGGTGAGGATGCGGTCCACCATCTGCTGCACGGTCTGGGCGGCGATCACGCGCCCGCACGATGGGCAGTGCGGCACGCCGATGCGCGCGAAGAGCACGCGCAGGTAATCGTAGATCTCGGTGACGGTGCCCACGGTGGAGCGCGGGTTCTTGGAGGTCGTCTTCTGCTCGATCGAGATGGCGGGCGACAGGCCCTCGATGGAATCGACCTCGGGCTTTTCCATCTGCTCGAGGAACTGGCGCGCGTAGGCGGAGAGCGACTCCACGTAGCGCCGCTGCCCTTCCGCGTAGATGGTGTCGAAGGCGAGCGATGACTTGCCGGAGCCGGACAGCCCGGTGATCACGACCAGCTGGTCGCGCGGCAGCTCGACGTCGATGTTCTTGAGGTTATGCTCGCGAGCCCCGCGGACGATGATGCGATCACTGGCCATGACGACCCATTGTGTCAGCCCGGCGCGCTCTTGCCAACAGGGGGCGGCTCTCCACGGACATTCTCCCGTCTCCGCGCCAGAAGGTCCGGATGTCAATTCTTTCAACGACCACGAAAACGACGGGTTCCTCGGCATCCGGCGTGGCAGTGCGGTTGCTACGCAGTGGCTGAGCACTTCAGGAAGGGGGAAGCATCCCATGCAGAGCCCGATCAGGAACGTGTACGCGCAGTTCGTGGCCAGGCACTACGCCGAGAAGCCGCTGCGGCACCCCGTCCATGTCGAAGCCGTCATCGGTGCCGCCGGCGTCCGGCCCACGGACGTGAGCCAGGAGTTCTGGGAGGAGCTTCGCCCGGAGTGGCTGAGGGGGGCGTCGCCCCTGCCCTTCACCGGTCCGAAGTCGCGGAAGGCGAACGCGCAGTACCGCCGGCTCTGCGAGCTGAAGGGCGTCGCGCCGTGATCGCCACCGCCCACGCCACCGGCGCCGCCACCAGCGCCGGGTAATCGCCCGCGGCGCCTGCCCCCCCGGGCAGGCGCCCGTCGAACGCCGCGAGCGCGCCGAATGCGAGCGCGCCCGCGATCGATCCCAGCGCCACCGGACTCCATCCCTTCGCCCCCGGCTGAACACCCGCCGCCAGCCACGGCGCCACCCACGCCGACGCGGCCAACCCCAGGGCCGCCGAGAGGACCCGCCACGCGTCGATCGGCCACGCAGCCCCGGCGGCCGCCAGCGCAAAGAGGGCCGTCCACGTCGCCGGCGCCGAGGCGCCCGCCGCCTCCACCACGCGCGCGCGCAACGACTGCGCGGAGGCGACGAGCAACAACCCCAGCGCCGCGCCGCCGGCGAGCGCGAGGACGGCGGCGGCGGCGCGCGGCGCCGCGCCCGGCATGCCGGCGAGGGCGGCGGCCGTGCCGGAGCCGAGGACCATCCCCGGCGCGAGCGACACCGCGTAGATCCCGCAGCACACCGCCGCCCACCCGACCACGAGCGGCGCCACGGCGGCCGTCCCGCCGCGCGCCCGCGAGGGGACGAGCGCGACGGCGCCGCCGAGCAGGGTCATGGCGAGCCCGAGCCCGGCCGGCAGGGCCCGCGCCGCCTCACGCGCGCCCGCCGCCCACTGCGCCCCCGACGCGGGCGCCCCCGGGATGCGCTTGCCCGCCTCGAAGCGGACGCGCGCGCCCGCCGGCAGCAACAGCCGGTCGCCCGGGCGGAGCGTGAGGACGTCATTGTCGCGCACGCTCCACTCGCGCACGACGGTGCGCGTGCCCTCCCGCTCGGCGACACGGAAGACCCCCGCGCCCACCGCGACCACCTGATGGGCTTCGGCGAACTCCAGCGTGGTGTCGCGGGTGAATCGCGCGTCCGCGGCGCCCTCGGCGAAGACGAGCGCCGGGCGCGAGGCCACCTCCGCCCAGGCGGCCCACGGGGTGCGGCCGGTGGTCACGGCCGCCGCCGCGACGACGGCCACCACGCACGCGATCCCGGCGGCGAGGACGACGGCGCGCGCGCGATCCGCCGCCGGGCGCACCGTCACCAGCAGCGTGAGCGCGGCGGCGAGCACGGCGCCCTGCCAGCGCGCTCCGCCGAGCATCGCCGCGAGGTCGGCGAAGACGATGACGTTGGCCCACACCACGCCCCCCACCGTCACGAGGGCGACGAGGCGGGTGGCTGGATGCAGCGCCGCGGGCACGGGCGGACGCAGGAGCGCGATCAGCGGCGCGACCATCATGACGAGCGCCAGCAGGGGCGCCTCGACGTGTCCCCAGGCGACGCGCGACGCGAGGACGGCGAGGAGCGCGGGCCCGGTCCAGGCCGCGGCGTGGGCGGCGCCGCGACGGGTCATTCGGAGCGAACGAGCAGCGCCCCGAGCGTGATCAGGGTGGCGAGCAGCGGCGCCGCCACCGCGGCGTACCACCACAGGAGGCTGACGCCGCCCGCGCGCAGCGCGCCCGGCGCGCCCGGCAGCACGGGCAGCACGACGGCGACGGCGACGAGGACGAGGATCACCGCGACGGCGGCGCGTCGAACGCGGGCGGCTGACACCGGGCGATTATAGCGAACGGCGGGAAGAATCGGTATGCTGGCCACGACATCAACAGAGGAGACGAGCGATCATGGCCGAGGCGGTGCAGCGGGTGCTGGTGATCACGGCGCATCCCGACGACTCGGAGTTCGGCGCCGGCGGCACCGTCGCCCATCTCGTCAAGCAGGGCGTCGAGGTCAACTACGTCATCGTCACCAACGGCAACAAGGGCTCGAGCGACCGCACGATGACGCCGGAGGGGCTCGCCGCCGTCCGCGCCGACGAGCAGCGCGCCGCCGCCCGCACGCTCGGCGTCGAGCGCGTGCAGTTCCTCGGCTATCCGGACGGCGAGGTCGAAGACACGCGCGACCTGCGGCGCGACGTCTGCCGCGAGATCCGCCGCTTCCGCCCCGAGCTCGTGATCTGCCAGAATCCCAACCGCACGTACAACCTCGGCGCCTCCCACCGCGATCACCGCACCGTGGGCGGCGTGGTCCTCGACTGCGTGTACCCGCTCGCGCGCGACCACATGGCCTTTCCCGAGCTGATGCCGGACTTCGAGCCGCACAAGGTCCGCGAGGTCTACGTCATGCAGTGGGAGCAGCCCCACCTCGTCGTCGACATCTCCGGCGTCATGGACCTCAAGCTCAAGGCGCTCGCCTGCCACGCCAGCCAGTTCACCGATTTCGCCATGGTGGAACAGCGCGTGCGCGACCGATCGAGCACCCTCGGCAAGAGCAGGGACTTCGCCTACGCGGAGGCCTTCGACCGCATCGTCATCCCCTGATGCGCCCGACGCCCGGCCGGCTCGCCCTCCTCGGCATCGTCATCGCCGCGGCCACCCTCGCCGCCTACGTGCTCCTGCTGGACCATGCCGGCATTCGCAACCGTCCCTGGCTGTACGTGGCGGGGCTGGCGGTGGCGACGGCAGTGGCCGCCCTCGCCGTCACGCGCCGCCGGAGCGCGGGCACGCTCACCGCCCTCGGCGTGTGCGCGCTGTTGCTGGGCGCGTCCGCCTTCTTCAACTTCGTGGCCGCCCGCGTCCCCGCGCACGCCGGGGTGCTGCGCGTGGGCGAGCCGGCGCCGGACTTCACCCTCGGCGACGCCCGGGGCCGGCCCGTGGCCCTCGCCGACTATCGCGGGCGCGCGCCCGTCGTGCTCGTCTTATAACGCGGCTACTGGTGACCCTTCTGCCGCCTCGAGCTCCAAGGGCTTGGAGCTTCGCTCTCCGACGCGGTGGCCGCGGGCGCCGAAGTGGTCGCGGTCTCCCCTGATACCAACGAGCAGAGCCAGCGCCTCGCGGACGGGCTGAAGCTCGGCTATCGCTTCGTGGCCGACCGCGATCTCGCCGTCACCCGCCGCTACGGCCTCGTGCACGTGGCGGGCGGGTCAGAGGGCGAGGACGTGCCGCTGCCCGCCACCGTCATCATCGACCGCCACGGCCTCGCGCGCTGGGTGTCGGTCACCGACAACTTCCAGGTGCGTCCCGACCCCGACATCGTGGCTCGCGTCGTCCGGGGC
This sequence comes from Candidatus Rokuibacteriota bacterium, assembly GCA_040902295.1. Taxonomy (GTDB): domain Bacteria; phylum Methylomirabilota; class Methylomirabilia; order Rokubacteriales; family CSP1-6; genus JBBDXO01. The sequence continues at coordinate 16,820 of JBBDXO010000176.1, forward strand.
CTGTGACGATGGTCGACCGCGCCTTGGTGCTGGCGAGCCTGCGCGCGACGCCGCGGATGCTGCGCGAGATGTCCCGCGACTGCACGGCCGGGCAGGCGTGGACCCCGCCGAAGGCCGGCGAGTGGTCCATCGCGGAGGTCGTGCGCCATCTCGTCGAGGGCGACCGCGACACCTTCCTGCCACGCCTGCGCCGCATGCTCGCCGAGACGCGGCCGGTCTTCGACCGCACCCGGCCGGCGCCGGAGACGGGCACCGATCTCCACGCGCTCCTGCTCGCCTTCGAGACGGCGCGCGGGCAGGCGCTCACGCTGCTCGACGGCCTCGACGAGGCGGGCTGGCAGCGGGCGGGCGTGAGCCCGAGCCGCGGCGCGCTCACGGTGCAGGCCTACGCCCACACGATGGCGGAGCACGATACCGAGCACCTGCAGCAGATCCAGGACGTGCGGGAGGCGCTCGGCCTGCTGCCCAGGCGCTGCGAAGCGCGCCGCGCGCTGCCGATGCCGGAGGTGATCGCCGCCCTCGCGGCCACGCGGCCGCGGCTCGAGCAGCTTGCCGACGGCGTCGGCATCGAGCCCCTGCGCCGCCGGCCGAAAGAGGGCGAGTGGTGCATGAAGGAAGTCATGGCCCACCTGGCCCACATCGAGAGCGACGTCTTTCTTCCCCGCCTGCGACGCATGGTGGCCGAGGAGCGCCCGGCCTTCGAGCCCTTCAGCGCCGAGGCGTGGGCGCAGGCGCGCGATCATCGTGAGGGCCGCTTCACCGACGACCTCGGCGCGTTCGCGAGCGCCCGGCGCCAGACCATCGCCCTCCTGAACGGACTGCCGGCCGCCGCCGCCACGCGCATCGGCCTCTCCGGATTCTTCGGGCCCGTCACCCTGGCGCAGTACGCCACGCACATCGTCGACCACGACCTCGAGCATCTGGCGCAGATGACGGACTGCCGTCTCGTCGCGTTGCACCAGGACCGTGCCTGACCCCCTGAGTGCGGGCGCGCAGCGCGTGCAGGAGGCGCTCGACGCGCGGGGATGTGACGTAGAATGATGAGGTGATTCACCGCGCGGTCGTCGTCGCTCTCCTGCTCATACTCTCCGGATCCACCTCCGCCCTCGGCCGCGCGCCGCTCGTTCTCCCGGCCGCCGGGGAGCTGCAGAGCATCGTCGAAGCGCTGACGGCACCCGGCATGGACGGGCGCCGCTCCGGCACGCCCGGCGGCGATCTCGCGGCGCGCCGGCTCGCCGCGGCCATGGGCGCCGCCGGGCTACAGCCGGGCGGTGACCACGGGACGTTTTTACAATCGTTCGTGCTCGCTCCCGGCACGCGCGTGGGCCCGGAGAGCGCGCTCGAGATCCTCACACCGGGCCCTCGCGCGTTCGTCCCCGGCGTCGAGTGGACGCCGCACGGCGGATCGAGCCACGAGGACGTCACCGCGCCCCTCGCGTTCGCCGGCTACGGCGTGGTGGCGCCGGAGGCCGCGTATGACGACTACGCGGCCATCGACGTGCGGGGCCGGATCGCGCTCGTGCTCGACGGCGCCCCCGCCTTCGTGGCGCGGAAGATGTCGCGCCTGGACAAGCTCATCGTGGCGCGCCGGCGCGGAGCCCGCGCCCTCCTCATCGTCTCCGGCGCCCTGCCGTCCGCGGGGGCCAGCGGCGCCCCCTTCGGTCTCGTCTCGGCGGCGGTGACGGCGGCCGTCGCCGACGCCCTCATGGCCGCCACGGGCACGACGGTGGCGGAGCGGGCGGCCACGATCGCCGGCACGCGCGCGCCGGCCTCCGCCGTGCTGCCCGTGCAGGCGCGCGTGCGGGCGCACCTCGTGCCCGACGACCGGCGCGCCGTCAACGTCATCGGCCTCCTGCCCGGCGCCGATCCCACGCTCGCGCAGGAGGCGATCGTGCTCGGCGCGCACTACGACCACGTCGGCGTCATCGGCGGCGCCGTGCACCCGGGGGCCGACGACAACGCCTCCGGCACCGCCGTCGTCCTCGGCCTCGCGCGCGCGTATGCGGCAGCCGGCGGCGCCGGGCGCACGCTCGTCTTCGCGCTCTTCGGCGCCGAGGAGCTGGGCCTCATCGGCTCCGGGCACTACGTGAAACATCCGTCCATGCCCCTCGGGCGCACGGTGGCGATGCTGAACTTCGACATGGTGGGCCGCATGCGCGATGGCCAGCTTCACGTGGGCGGCGTGGACAGCGGCAGCGGGCTGCGCGACGCCGTCACGGAGTCCGCGCGGGCGGCGGGCGTGACCCTCACCATGCGCGGCTCGCCGTACTCGCCCTCCGACCACACGCGGTTCTACACGGCGGGCACGCCCGTGCTGTTCTTCTTCACGGGCACCCATCCCGACTATCACGCGCCGGGCGATACGGCCGACAGGATCAACACCGCCGGCATGGCGCGCGCGGCCGCGGTGGCGGCGGGCGTGGTGGCGCGGCTGGAGCGGGGCACGCCTCCCATGTACGTGCGGCTGCCCGTGCCGCCGCCAAGGACCTCACGCCGCAGCGGCGCGCCGGTCTTCTTCGGCATCGGCGCCGACGGCCGCAGCACGTGGGACGCGCTGCGGCTGTCGCAGGTGGTGCCCGGCAGCGCCGCCGAGCGCGCGGGCCTCCGCGACGGCGACGTCATCGTGCGCTTCGACGACGCCGCCGTCGGCAGTCTCGAGGAGCTGCGCACGGTGCTGGGCACGAAGCGGCCCGGCGACACCGTGGAGGTCGTCTACCTGCGGGACGGCCGGGAAACGACCACCTCCGCCACGCTGGAGAGGAGTACGACGGAATGACGAGCGACGCCATGGACCCGAAGGGAGCCACCACGCTCACCGACATGATGCGGCGCCGCGCCGCGCTGACGCCCGAGCTGCAGTACTTCGCCCTCTTCGGCGAGACGGTGACGTACGGGCGGCTGTGGGAGCAGAGCGCCCGCTACGCCGCCGGCCTCGCCAGGGCGGGCGTGAGCGCGGGCGACAAGGTCTGCCTCATCTACCCGACGTGCGCCGAGTTCTTCTACACCTTCTTCGGCATCATGCGCCTCGGCGCCGTGCCCGTGCCGCTCTATCCCACCCTCGGGGTGGAGGCGACGGCGCACATCTTCCGCAACTCGGGGGCGCGCGCGGTGGCGACCATCGGCTGGTTCCGCAAGGGCGTGGACGACAGCGTGGCCCTCGCCCCCGACGTGCGTGCCGTCGTCGAGCCCAATGACCTGGATGCCGACGGCCTCGCCCCCGACGACGTGGAGCCCCACGCCGACGACCTTGCGTTCATCCAGTACACCTCCGGCAGCACGGGCGACCCGCGCGGCGTCATGCTCACGCACCGCAACGTCGTGCAGACCATCCATTTCATGGCGGAGGGCGCCCGGATCACCGCCGCCGACCGCGTGGTGTCGTGGCTGCCGCTGTATCACGACATGGGTCTCATCGGATGCTCGTTCACGCCGCCGCTCACCGCCACCCCCATCTGGCTGCTGCCGCCCGACCTGCGCAACCCGCGGGAATGGCTGTCGCTGATCACCCAGGTGCGCGCCACCTTCACCGTGTCGCCGGACTTCGGCTACCGCAACTGCGTGCGCAACGTGCGCGACACCTCCGAGTTTGACCTCAGCACGCTGAAGTCGGCGCTCTCCGGGGCCGAGCCCGTGCGCGCATCCACCATCGACGCCTTCGAGTCGCACTTCGGGCTCAAGCGCGTCATCAACCCCTGCTACGGCCTCGCCGAGGCGACGCTTGCCGTCGCCATCTGGCCGCGCGGCGTGCCGCTGCGCGCCGACACGAGCGGCCGCTTCCTGTCCGTGGGCCAGCCCTGCCGCAACGTGTCCGTGCGCATCTGCGAGCCACGCGACGACGCGGGGACGGACGGCGCCGTGGTGCTGGCGGCCGGCGTCGAGGGTGAGGTGTGCGTGAAGAGCCCGGGCGTGATGAAGGGCTACTACAACGACCCGGAGGCGACGGCGAAGGTCCTCGGCCGCGACGGCTGGCTGCGCACGGGCGACCTCGGCTTCGTCGACGACGAGGGCTACCTGTTCATCACGGGCCGGCTCAAGGACGTCATCATCCTGGCCGGGGAGAACGTGCTGCCCGCCGACGTGGAAGAGGTGGCCGACCACGTGCCTGGCGTGCGCTACTCCGCCGCCGTCGGCCTCGACAGCGACCGCACCGGCAGCCAGCGCCTTTACGTGGTGGCGGAGCTGCGGGACGAGAGCGCGCCCGCGGACGTGCTGCGCCGGATCTCGAAGGACATCGTGGGCCGCGTGCACACGGCGCGCGGCCATCGGCCGGCCCGGGTGCTGCTCGTCCGCGCGTCCACCATTCCGAAGACGTCCAGCGGCAAGATCCAGCGCTCGCGGCTGGCGCAGATGATCGAGGCGGGCGAGCTCAAGGACCGGGTCGTCTCCGGCGCCGGCCATTAAATTCGGCGTCCACCTGCCGGTGTACGGCGCCGCCGCCACGCGGGCGACACTGCTGGAGCTCGCGCGGCGGGCGGAGGCGCTCGACTACGACTCGCTGTGGGTGAGCGACCACGTGGTGCTGCCCTGGCGCATCGACTCGCGCTATCCCTACAACGCCAGCGGCGACTTTCCCCTGCCCCCCGCCACCGACTTCCTGGAGCCGCTCACCGCGCTCTCGCTGGTGGCCGCCGTCACCGAGCGCGTGGCGCTCGGCACCAGCGTGATGGTGCTGCCCCACCGCCATCCCGTGCTCGCCGCCAAGATGCTCGCCACCCTCGACCATCTCGCGCCCGGCCGCGTCATCCTCGGCGCCGGCGTGGGCTGGATGCGCGAGGAGATCGAGCTCTTCGGCGTGCCCTACGGACGGCGCGGCGCCTGGAGCGACGAGGCCATCCAGATCATGCGCGCGTGCTGGACGCAGGAGCACGTGCGCTTCAAGGGCGAATTCTTCACCATCGACGACGTCGCGTGCCGTCCCCGGCCCGCGCACGGCACCATCCCCATCTGGATCGGCGGCCACACGGAGCGGGCGCTCCGCCGCGTCGTCGCTCTCGCGGACGGCTGGCACGCCGCCTTCCCGACGCCGGAGGCGATGGCCGACGGCATGACGCTCTTGAACGAAGAATGCGCGCGCGTCCACCGCGATCCCGGCACCCTCACGGTCAGCGCCAGGATGGGACTGTCGGCCAAGCGCCCGGCGGCCGAGCTGATCGAGGAGATCCACGCCCTGCGACGCATCGGCGTGCACCACGTCATCGTCGAGCCCGCCGTCCGCAACCTTGCCACGATGACGGCGACGATCGACCGTTTCGCGCAGGAGGTTCGCGCGAAGCTGTAGCCGCACCGTGCTATCGGTGGCGATTTCCGCTTGACAGCCTCGTCCAACGGCAATGGCTCCGTGTCGGCGGCGCCGCGTAAATGTCGCTCAGCGGGCCAGCGATCCGCGAGGAGCGCCGAACGTGACCGAACCGGAAAAAGTTCGCTCCACCTCGCCGATCGCCGGTTCTGGCGCCGTCCAGGTGGCTCCGAAAACGGGGTGTAGATTTGCCCCACGAAAGGGGCCGCGCCAT
>JBBDXO010000177.1:0-3226 GCA_040902295.1 Candidatus Rokuibacteriota bacterium
CCAGGTGATCGGGATCGGTCGCGTGCTGCACGCCGAGCACGAAGCCGAGCGTCACCGCGGACGCGAGCGGATCCACTACCGCCCGAGCTTCTTCATGGCTTCGTCGATCTTCGCCTTGTGGCTGCGCATCCAGCCGTCGAGCGTCTCCGTGGCGTCCCGGGCCGCCTTCGCCTCCGCCGCCGCCAGCACGCTGTCCGCCTTCGCCGCCTCGATGACCACGATGCCTTCCTCGTCGGCCACCACGATGTCCCCCGGCGCCACGCGCACGCCGCCGCACGTCACCGGCTCTTCCAGCGTGCCCGGCCCCATCTTGTCGCCGGGGATCGGGATCACGCCGCGGCCGAAGACGGGAAAGCGGTTGTCGCGCGTCTCCGCGATGTCGCGGATGACGCCGTCGAGCACGAAGCCGGCGATCCCGCGCTTCTGCGCGGTCGCGCACACGTTGCCCCCCGCGAGCGCGTAGTCGCGGTCGCCCCCCTGCACCACGATGACGGCGCCCGCGGGCGCGCGATGGATGGCCGCGTGCAGCATGAGGTTGTCGCCGGGCGGGCACGCCACCGTGTAGGCGGGACCCGCGATGCGCGGGATGGGCTCCCACAGCGGGCGCACGCCGATGTCCATGAAGCGGTCGCGCGGGAGCACGTCCCCGAAGGTGACCGGGCTCAATTTGGCAAAGCGGCTGATGTCCATGATCACTCCGACATTTTGAGGAGCTGCCCCGAGCGCCGGGCGCTCTGGATGGAGGCCAGGAAGGCCCAGTGCGCGAGGGCCACGTACGCCAGGGACAGCACGATCCCCGTCGTCACCGGGTGGGCGAAGTCGGAGACGAAGCCGAAGTGCGAGCGATAGGCGTCGAGGAAGTATGTGAGGGGGATGGCGCGCGCCACCGCCGCCACCGGCTCCGGCAGCACCGACACCGGGTAGTAGATGCCGGCGAGCACCAGGACCAGGTTGACGCTCGCCCACGCGAAAGCCTCCGCGCGGTTGCCGAACACCGTGACGAGCGCGCACACACCCACGCCCACGATCCACGCGTTGAGGAAGCAGCCGAGCAGGAAGGCGGCGAGCGGCAGCACCCCCGCCGCGAGGACGTTGAAGCCGAATGCCTGCCAGGCGAGGGTGGCCAGCACCACGAAGATGGCCAGGCCGCGCACCATCCCCACCAGCCACGAGCCCACCGTGAGGTGCCGCACCCCGATGGGAGCGAGGAACTGGTGCTTCATCGATTTCGACCACACGTCGAGCAGCACCGCGTAGGCCACCTCGAGCTGGCACACCTGCACCACCGAGAGCGCGATGGTGCCCACCAGCACGAAGGAGGTCTGGGCGGTCGTGAGCCCCAGAAAGCGCGTCATGAGCCCGATGGAGAGCACGCCCACGATGGGCCAGAAGAGCAGCTCGAAGAAGAAGAAGACGTTGCGCGAGGCCATCAGCGTGTTGCGGACGACCACCGCCCACACCGCCAGCCGCTCACCGCGCCAGCTCAACGAAGACCTCCTCGAGCTGCGGCTCGCGCACCTGCACGTTGCGCACGACCACGCCGTCGTGGTGGAGCTGGCGCAGCAGATCGGGCAGCCGCTTCTCGGCGCCGTCCACCGTGCACTCCACCCACCCGTCCGCGGCCTCGCGCACCCGCAGCACCCCGGCCGCCTCCGCCAGCCACGGCACCGAGACGGGATCGAGGCGGAAGGCGATGACGTCCTCGATCTTGATGGCGCGCTTGAGCTCCGCCGCCGTCCCCCGCTCGAGGATGAGGCCGCCCTTGATGAAGGCGATCTCGTCGCAGAGCTCGTCCGCCTCGCGCATGTAGTGCGTGGTGAGGACGATGGTCATTCCCTGCTCGCGGCGCAGCCGGGCCACGTGCTCGCGCACGCGCACGGCAATGTCGGGATCGAGCCCGAGCGTGGGCTCGTCGAGGAAGAGCAGCTCCGGATCGTTCACGAGCGATTTCGCGAGGGCGACGCGCTGCTTGAGGCCGGTGGAGAGCTCGTTGTAGGAGATGCGCCGGTGCGCGGACAGCTCGCACAGCTCGAGGAGCCGGTCCACGCGCCGCCGCAGCACGGCGCCCGACAGCCCGTACAGCCGCCCGTAGAACTCGAGGATCTCCACCACGCGCAGGCTCCACAGAAAGGACGGCCGGCCGCTCGCCATGTTCAGGCGATGCCGCAGGGCCGCCGCGTCGCGCACGACGTCGAGGCCGAGCACGGTCACGTGGCCGCGATCCGGCGTGAGCAGCGTGGCGAGAATGGACAGCAGCGTGGTCTTGCCGGCGCCGTTGGGACCGAGGAGGCCGAAGATGGCGCCGCGTGCGACGGCGAGCGAGACGCCGCGCAGCGCGGGCGTCGGCCGGCGACGCCACCATCCGGAACGGAAGGTCTTCACGACGTCACGCGCGTCGATGGCGAGCATGTTCTTCGATGGTAACATGCGGCGCATGACGCCCTCCCCCGAGTGGCGCTGTCCGGCGGCCTCGGTGGCGCCGGGGCGGACCGCGAAGTTCACGGTGCGCTGCCACGACCGCACCGTCGAGGGGTTCGTGGTGAACTGCGACGGCGAGCACCACGCCTATCTGAACCGGTGCCCGCACGTGGGCACGCCGCTCGACCTCTGGCCCAACGACTTCCTCGCCGAGGACGGCCGCACGCTCGTGTGCTCCACGCACGGCGCGCGCTTCGAGTCGCTCACGGGGGCCTGCCTCGCCGGCCCCTGCGCGGGCGACGCGCTCACCCGGCTGCCGCTGCGCCGCGAGGGCGACGCGCTCGTGATCGGCTGTCCGTGAGCGACCTCGAAGAGGCCAACACCCGCTTCTACCGCGCCTTCGAGACCCTCGACATCGTCGAGATGGACGGCGTGTGGGCACACGCGCCGCACGTGGCGTGCGTGCATCCCGGCTGGCCGCTGCTCGTCGGATGGGACGCCGTGCGCGCCTCGTGGCAGACGATCTTCAACAACACGGCGGAGATGAGCTTTACCCTCTCCACCGTGCGCGCGCTCCGCGCCGGAGAGTGCGGCTGGGTCACCTGCACGGAGAACATCCTCGCCGAAGTCCACGGCCGGGTCTCGGTGACCTCCGTGCTCGCCACCAACATCTACGAGCGCGACGGCGAGCGCTGGCTCCTGGTCCACCACCACGCCTCCCACGTGCTGGGCCGGGCGCCCTGACCTGGATTATTCGTGAGGCGCGGGTGGGCGGGTGTCGGGGTGCGAGGACCCGTTTCCCTCTCAC
>JBBDXO010000178.1:0-3201 GCA_040902295.1 Candidatus Rokuibacteriota bacterium
TGGCGGCCGTCTTGGAGGCGCGCGGGTCGACAACGGCGATCCTGAGATCGCCGTCGGCCACCCGCTGCGCGATGCGGCTGCCGCGGTTGGTGGGGCCGTAGTTACCCTCGAGCGGCGAGGCGCCCACGAAGAGGATGAACTCCGCCGACTGCTGGTCGCCCTGCCAGTAGAACTTGGCGCCCTTCGTCCACTTCATCTTCCGGTCGGCGTCGTCGTAGACGTACTGCTCGCTCATGGCCTTGCCCGTGAAATAGAGCGAGCCCTGGCACACCGTGGTGTGGCCGTGCGCGTTCGTGGAGCCGAAGCCCGTCTCCGTGAAGCGGCGGATGAGCTCGCCGCGCCCGCCCTTGAGCCGTCCCCACATGAACGTGAACTGGTTGTTCTTCGGTCCGAGGTCGGGGTGATCGGGATCGATGAGGTGCTTGAGCGAGGCGGCGTGCTTCGTCTTGAACTCGGCGAGCGGCATCTCCTTCTTGCCGACCTTCTTCGCGTCCGCGGCGAGCGCCTTCATGACGTCCGCATCCCGCAGCGCGTACAGCGCCCGCAGTCCCTCGACGTTGCGGCTCTCCTCGCCCGCCACGTCCGCGAACAGCCGGCCGCCCTCGACGATCTCGGTCACCGCCTGCTCGAAGGGAATCGTCGCCCACGTGCCCGCGCCGCGCGTGCCCGCGCGCTTGAGCACCTTCACGAGGCGGTAGGGGTCGTACGCGGTCTGGATGGCCGCCTGCCCCTTCGGGCAGAGGATGCCGTCCACCGCCGCCACCTGCGTGACGGGCGTGGCGTAGGGCAGGTGCGGCATCATGTTCCACGGCGAGTACGGGTTGCCGTCGATCTTGGCGATCACCCCGTTCTCGATCTTCACCTTGATCCCGCACTGCGTGTTGCACTGCTGGCAGACGGAGTAGAGGATGTTCTCCGGCTTCGCGAGCGGATAGTCCTCGAGGGGGCCCGGCGCGCCGGCCGCCCCCGCCGTGGCCATGCGCGCCGCGAGACCGGGGACCTGGCTCGCCGCCGCGGCGGATCCGCCGAGCAGGGCGGCGCTCTTCAGAAACGTCCGACGGCCTTGCAGGCTCTTGATCATGATCCTCTCCTCAGGCGGCGAGCCGGGGCGCGCGCGTCTTGCGCACGCCCCACTCTTCGTGATTTTTCAGGAACGGCAGCACTTCGATGGCCACGACGAACGCCAGCGCGGCGCCGGCGACCACGCACACGGCCACCAGCCACTCCGTGGCGCTCGGGAAGTACTCCACGCTGAGCCGGGCATGCACGAACGCCTCGGGCAGCGCCCGGAACTCCGGAATGGCGAGGCCCGGCAGCACCAGGTTCTGCTTGCTGGCCGCGTAGCCCACCGCGATCAGGAAGCCGGCGAGGCCGGCGATGGCGGGACGGCCGCCGATGGGCGCCGCGAGCAGCACGATCGGGATGACGAGCCCGATCGCGAGCTGCACGACCCAGAACAGCCACCAGTAGGGCCCGAACAGCAGCAGGCGGTACGCCTCCACGACGGCCGGCAGCCCGGTGTACAGCGTCACGGACACCTCGGCGAACTCCACCACGATGTTGAGCGCCAGCAGCGCGAGCAGCGCCTGGCGCAGGAAGCGGATGGAGCCCTCCGCCTCGGCGTCCGCCGGCCAGCGGCGAAACGCCACCATGGCGAAGGTGAGCACGGCCACCCCCGACAGGAAGGCCGAGAACAGGAAGCGCACGGGCAGGATGCCGGAGTTCCAGAAGGGCTTGGAGCCCAGCACACCGAAGAGCGCGCCTTCCCCGCCGCCGAAGGTCACCACGAGGACGAGGCCGGCCCACGCCAGCCACCGCAACGCCCGCGGCTTGTCGAGCCACATGGCGGCGAGCATGGCGACCAGCATGAGCGAGTAGGCGGTGTACACCCACACCATCCAGCCCAGTAGCGAGGTCGGGTTCGTGCGCGCGTACAGCATCCAGAACCGGCTCATGTGCCCGAGATCCAGCAGCACGAGCGTCAGCCCCGCGCCCAGGCTCAGCAGGGCGGCGGGCACCGCATACCGCGCGGGACGCCGCAGCACCTCGATGCGCAGGCCGTGATGGAGAAACGCGATGACGAAGGCGCCCGCCGACACGCCCACCAGGTAGATGTAGAGGCCGACCCACAGCCCCCACGGCACGTAGCTGCCGAACGCCAGGTTCGCCTTGCCGAACACCAGCCGGTCCCAGACGCCGATGGCGCCCACGCCGGTGGCGATGAGGAGCACGGGGATGAGAAGCTTGGAAGCCAGCAGCATGGTGGTCTCCCCTACGTCAGGTAGAAGACCCGGGGCTTGGTCCCCAGCTCTTCCTTGAGTCGCATCACGTTCGGCTTGCCCGCGAGCTCGTGCACGAGGCTCTCCGGGTCGTTCATGTCGCCGAAGAACGTCGCGTAGCCGACGCACGTGGTCACGCACGCGGGCAGCATCCCCGCCTCCAGCCGGTGCACGCAGAAGTGGCATTTACGCGCATTGCCCGACGGCGAGGCCTTGCCGTCGCGCGTGCGCGAGCGGCCGTACTCGTGCGAAGGCTCCGTCTCGTAGGCCTGGCGCCGGGGGGTGCCGTCCGTGTAGAACTCGCCGAAGTCCGCCGTGCGGGCGCCGTACGGGCACGCGGTGATGCAGTAGCGGCAGCCGATGCACGCGTCGTAATCGATCTCGACGATGCCGTCGGGACGCGCGTACGTCGCCTTCACGGGGCACACGGGCACGCAGGGCGGGTTCTCGCACTGCATGCACGGGCGCGGCACGAACTTGCGGCTGACGTGGGGATACTCGCCCACCTCTTCCTCGAGCACGGGCCGGTAGACGACGCCGGGCGGCAGCTTGTTCTCCGCCACGCAGGCGATCGTGCACGCCGAGCAGCCGATGCACCGGCGCAGGTCGATGCCCATCGCCCAGCGGCGCTCGGCCATGGGCTTGGCCATGGCGCGCTGCACGTCGCCCTGCATTCTCAACAGGAGATTCGGGGGCCCGTCCTCCGGCATGCGCGGCAGCGGCGGCCGGGCGCCCGCCGGCGCCGCCGCCGCGGGCGCGGGATCGACGACCGCCGCCGCCACCGCCGTCCCCGCCGCCGCGGCGAGTCCGATGGTGCCGAGGAACTGCCGCCGGGAAGCGTTCGTCTCCGTGCGTGAGCCCTTCGACCGCCTCGCCATCCGCGTCCTCCCCTCGCCGCCTTCACACCGCGGCGTTCTCTGAC
>JBBDXO010000179.1:0-18042 GCA_040902295.1 Candidatus Rokuibacteriota bacterium
CCGGACCGATTCGGCCACCATCCACGTGGTCCTCGCACCCCGACACCCGCCCGCCTGCGCCTCGTGAATTATCCGAACTAGGAGCCCGGCTGCTCGATCCCCTCCTCGGGCTCGTGATCGACGATGTAGGGCAGCCGCAGACGGGCGATGTCCTCCAGCACGTCCCCGTCGTCATCGATCAATCCGTCGTCTCGCTGCACGCCGGGCTCTGCCATGACCGGTCCTCCCTTGCGCGAGGCTGCTGTCGGCGTACGCAGACGCGCAAGGCGGGTGCCAGGGAGATCAGGAAGGCGTTGTCGTTTTTGCCTTGTCCGAGTAGCTCACGGCGAGGCCGGCGGCGGCGTCGGACTGGATGCCGAAGGGCGGGATCGGATAGCGCAGCCCGTTCTTGCTCAGCGCCGCCAGCCCCTGCAGGACGCCGGGCAGGAAGCGCGGCGGGATCGCCATCAGCAGCTCGTCGTCGGCCACGCCGCCGTAGCGGCGCTCGGCGTAGCACGGGATGGTGAGCGCGGGCTCCCCGCTCTTGAGCGCCCGGCCCCACGAGTCCGCGCACGCGGACTCCCCCACCGAGGTGAACGACAGCTTCCTGTACCCGGTCCACTGCAGGCCGTTGATGAAGAAGATCATCTGGCCGGGGGTGCCGTAGATCAGGCAGATGTCGGGCGGCTCCAGGCGCCCGGAGGTGAGCGGCGACACCGCCATCGCGCGATAGCGCCCGTAGGGCACGCAGTCCATCGCGTGCTGGTGCAGGCTGGCATCCTCCTGCGTCTTGAACCACACGCCGGCCATCCGCGAGCCCGACAGCCACTCCGCATCTTGCGGATGCAGGCCGATGACGGCGCCGCACTGGGCGCCCACGAGGTCGCTCATCGTGATGCCGACCGTCCAGCCGAGCTGGCGCGCCTGCGCCACGATCTGGTCCGTCGTGTGCTTGCTCGTGGGCCGGCGGATCTTCGGGATCGCCTCCATCTCCTCCACCGTCTCGAACAGCTTCATGCCGATGGGGATGGTGCGCAGCCGCAGGTACCGGTTGAGCCCCTCGACGATCCCGTTCCAGTCGTAATGTTCGGATGTCATCTCTGCTCCTTGAGCCGGGCGCGCAATCGCGCCTTCACGGCCGGCCATTCCGCTTCGAGGATCGAGTATGCCGCGGTGTCCCTGATGCCGCCGTCCGTCGCGGGCCGCTGCGCCCGCAGCACGCCGTCGGCGTGCGCGCCGAGGCGGGCGATGGCCGCCCGCGAGCGCGTGTTGCGCGCGTCCGTCATGAGGGCCACCCGGTGCACCCGCCACGTCTCGAACGCATGCGAGAGCATGAGCAGCTTCGCCTCCGTGTTCACGGCCGTGCGCTGGGCGCTCGCCGCCAGCCACGTCCAGCCGATCTCCACCGCGTCCGGCGCCTCCGCCCCGCACTGGTGCGGATTGCCGGGCGGCCACGCCCAGAACTCGATGTTGCCGAACCGGGTCGAGCCCACCACCGTGCCCGCGGTGTCGACGGTCGCGAAGGGCATCGCCCGCCGCGCGGCCTGCTCGGCAAGCGCCGTCTCGACATACGCGCGCATCGCCGCCTCCGTCACGGGCACGACGGTGAAGGCGTACGTGTCGCGGGGCCCGGCGGCGGCACGGCACAGCGCGGGGACGTGCGCGAGCGCGAGCGGCTCGAGCCGGACGTGGAAACCCTGAAGGACGACGGGCGCGAGCGCCTCAGCCATCCCGCCTCACCACTCCCGCAGCCGGTCCATCGTGCGCCGCTCGCGCTTCGTGGGCCGACCCGCCCCCGGCGGCCGGAAGGGCGGCGGCGCCAGCCGCACGCGCGGAGGCTCGGGCGGCGTGAGGTCGTCGTACAGCGTGCGCGCCACCGGGGCGCCGCCCCGGCGGTCGGAGAGCGCCACGACCTTGAGGATGCGCCGGCGGCCCCGGTCCAGCGTGACCTTTATATGGTCGCCCGGCCGCACGTTCTTCGACGGCTTGACGGACTGCTCGTTGACGTCCACCTTGCCGCCGTCGCAGGCGTCGGAGGCGAGGCTGCGTGTCTTGAAGACGCGCGCCGCCCACAACCACTTGTCGACGCGGATGCAATCCCCTGACTCCGGCATTGCCGCCGACGGTATCATGGCGCATGACCTGCGAGAGACGTCATCCGATGCGCCGTCACGTGCTGTATGTCCTGCTGGTGCTGTGTGCCGCCACCGCCGCCTGGGCCGCCGAGCAGGTCGTCGTCGAGGACTGGTCGCAGGCGCCGGCCGGCGCCCGGGGCGTGCCGCCCGGCTGGAAGGGGCAGAGCTGGGGCAGCCCGAAGTACGACCTCACCGTCGTGCAGGAGGACGGGCGCAAGGTGCTGCACCTCAAGAGCCACAACGAGGGCTCCACGGTGTCCAGGGAGATCAAGGGCAAGGTCGACCTCAAGGCGACCCCCGTGCTCGAGTGGTCGTGGAAAGTCGTCGTCCTGCCGAAGGGCGGCGACTCCCGCCGGAAGGCGACGGACGATCAGGCCGGACAGGTCTACGTGGCGTGGCCGCGCTTTCCGGAAGCGGTGCGCTCGCGCATCATCGGCTACGTGTGGGACACCACGGCGCCGGTCGGCACCATCATCAAGAGCGAGAAGACGTCCACCGTGACCTACGTGGTCATCCGCTCCGGCCCTGCCGAGCTCGGGAAGTGGATCACCGAGCGCCGCAACGTGGCCGAGGACTTCCGGAAGATCTATGGCGAGGAGCCCGACAACCCCGGCGCGGTGTCGATCGCCATCGACTCCAACGACACCGCCTCCGTGGCGGAGTGGCTCGCGGGCCCCATCCTCTTCAAGAAGCCGTGACCCCGACGCGCTGACGTGTTCGAGGGGTTCGAGCGCGCCACCCGCGACGTCGACGGCCAGGGCCTCCACTACGTGCGGGGCGGCTCGGGACCGCCCCTCCTCCTGCTCCACGGCTACCCGCAGACGCACGCCATCTGGCACCGCGTGGCGCCGCACCTGGCCGAACGCTTCACGGTGGTGGCGCCCGATCTGAGGGGCTACGGCGACAGCGCCAAGCCCGCGAGCGCCCCCGACCACTCGACGTACTCCAAGCGGGTGATGGCGGCCGAGCAGGTCATGCTCATGCGCGACCTCGGCTACGAGCGCTTCGCCGTGGCCGGCCACGACCGCGGCGGTCGCGTGGCCTACCGGATGGCCATCGACCATCCCGAGCGCGTGACGAAGCTGGCCACGCTCGACATCGTGCCCACCTCCGCCACCTTCGACGCCGTGAACGCCGCGATGGCGATGGGGACGTGGCACTGGTTCTTCCTCGCCCAGCCCTACGACCTGCCCGAGCGGCTGATCGGCGGCGATCCGGAGTACTACCTGACGACCATGCTGGCGCGCTGGTCGGGCGCCGGCCTCGCCGTCTTCGACAGGGACGCGCTCGCCGAGTACGTGCGCTGCTTCCGCGATCCTGCCGCCATTCACGCCACCTGCGAGGACTACCGCGCCGGCGCCACCATCGACGCCGCGCTCGACGCCGCGGACCGCGGCGCGCAGCCCATCCGCTGTCCGATGCTCGCGCTCTGGGGACAGGGCCGCAAGAACCGTCACGGCTACGACGTGCTCGACACCTGGTCGCCGTGGGCTTCCAACGTCCGCGGCCACGGCCTGCCCTGCGGCCACTTCCTCCCCGAGGAAGCCCCCGCCGAAACCGCCGACGCGCTGGAGGCGTTCTTCCAGCCCGGATAATTCACGAGCGGGGATCGGCTTCGGGGTGCGAGCATCCGCGCTACACCGCCAGCGCGTAGCCGTCGCGGCGGGGGTCGGCGCCCGCCATGAGCGCGCCCGATTCCGGATCGCGCGCGAGCCCCTGCCCGCCGCCCACGATCCAGGACCAGTCGTCGATCACGTTGACCTCGTGGCCGCGCTCCGCGAGCGCGGCGCGGGTGGCGCCGTCGAGCCGCGACTCCGCGTCCACGAGGCGGTCGCGGTAGATGCGGATGCGCGGCGCCTCGATCGCCTCCTGCACGTTCATGCCGAACTCGAGCACGTTGAGCAGCATCTGCGGCGTGGTTTGTAATATTCCGTAGGAGCCGGGCGTGCCCACCGAGAGGCGGAAGACGCCCTGCTCGAAGACCTGGGTGGGCGACATCATGGTGCCGGCCTTGCGCCCCGGCCGCAGCGCATTCGGCGAGCCGGGATCCCGGTCCATCCACTTGAGGATGTTGTTGAGGACGAGGCCCGTGCCGGGGACGGCGAAGCCGGAGCCGAAGGGCACGCCGAGCGTCTGCGTCACCGACACCACCATGCCCGTGGCGTCGGCGCAGGCGAAGTGCGTGGTGTGCTCGTCGGCGAACTTCGCGGGATGCCCCTCCGCGAGCTGGCCCGGCAGCGTGTCGCGATGATGCCGCTCGCCTTCGCTCACGGCGGCGCGCCGGGGATCGATGCGCGCGCGCTGGCTCGCCGCGTACGCCTTCGACAATAGCCCCGCGATGGGCACCTCCGGGCCGTACGCATAGGCGAGCCGGTCCGCGGAGGCGAGCTTGACGGCCTCGATGAGGTGATGCAGGTACTCGGGCGAGTTGTGGCCCCACGCGCGCACGGCGAAGCCTTCCAGGATGTTGAGCGTCTGCAGGGACTGGAAGGCCGAGAACGGCGGCGGCACCGAGTACACGTCCCGGCCGCGATAGACGATCGACACGGGCGCCCGCCACTCGGGCGCGAACGCCGCGAGGTCGTCCTCCGACAGCCAGCCGCCCGCCTGCTGCACGGCGCGCGCGATGGCGGTGCCGGTGGGCCCGCGGTAGAACGCCTCCGCGCCGCCCTCCGCCACCTGCCGCAGCGTGGCCGCGAGGTCCTCGTACGTCACCACCGCGCCCGCGCGCGGCCCGCCGTGGCCCAGGTACAGCCGCTCCGCCTCGCGCGAGCGGCCGAGCGTGGCGCGCGCCGTGTCGAAGAAGTCGACGTTCTTGAAGGTCAGCGGCACCCCGCGCTCGGCGTGGCCGATGGCCGGCGCCAGCACCCGCCCGCGGTCCATGGAGCCGAAGCGCTCCAGCGCCGCCATCCACCCGCCGAGGTTGCCCGGCGTCGCGCACGACTTCGGCCCGCCCACCAGCTCGTCGTCCGTGCAGGCCGCGATGTCGGCGCCCTTCGGCGAGCGTCCGATGAAGTCCAGCACGTGCCGCTCGCCGCCCCGCGACACGAGCATGAGGCCGATGCCGGCCGCCCCCGACATGAAGGGCTCCACCACGTTGAGGGTGGCGGCCACCGCGATGGCGGCGTCCATCGCGTTGCCGCCCGCCACGAGCATCTCGATGCCGGCCATCGAGGCGAGCGGGTGGGCGGAGGTGACGACGCCGCGGCGGCCCATGACGGTGGGCCGGTAGGCGAGACGATGGGGTGGCATGGGCAAACCCTCCTTACGCGGCGCGCTGGCGCTCGGTGTGCAGCCCGCGGATCTTGGGATCCAGCAGGTCACGCAGGCCGTCGCCGAACAGGTTGAGACCGAGAATGGTGAGCATGATGGCGGCCCCCGGGAAGAGCACGAGCCAGGGCGCCTGCTGGATGTAGAGCCGGCCGTCGGCGAGGATGTTGCCCCACGACGGCACGTAGGGCGGCACCCCCACCCCGAGGAACGACAGCGCCGCCTCCGTGAGCACGGCGGCCGCGAACACGAAGCTGCCCTGCACGATGACGGGCGACAGGCAGTTGGGCAGGATGTGGCGCGCGATGAGGGAGACATCCGAGGCGCCCAGCGCCCGCGCCGCCTCCACGTAGGCGGTCTCGCGGATGACGAGCACGGAGCCGCGCACCACGCGCGCCACCCGCGGCGAGTACACGACGCCGATGGCGATGATCACGTTCAGCACGCTGGGCCCGAGCGAGGCCATGAGCGCGATGGCGAGCACGATGGCGGGGAAGGCCATGAGGCCGTCCATCACGCGCATCACGGCGTTGTCGAGCCGGCGGTAGTAGCCGGCCACCATGCCGCACGAGATGCCCACCACGAAGGAGAAGAGGACGACGGCGCTCCCCACCAGCAGCGACAGGCGCGCCCCGTACACGACGCGGCTGAACACGTCGCGCCCGACATCGTCGGTGCCGAACCAGTACATCGAGCCGGGCGCGCTCAGGCGCGCGGCGACGTCCATGTAGGTGGGGCTGCGCGAGATCACGGGCGCGAGCAGGCCGACGGCGACGACGAGGGCCATGAGGACGGCGCCCGCCACCGCGATCTTGCGTCGGGCGAACACCGACACCCAGCGGGGCAGGCGGCGCGGGGCGGCGGCGGGCTGCGGCAGCGCGAGCACGCTCACTGGTACTTCACCCGGGGATCGATGACGAGATATGACAGGTCCACCGCCAGGTTGATCAGCATGTACACGCCGGCCACGCAGAGCACGACGCCCTGGATGACGGGGTAATCGCGGCGCAGGACGGCGGAGATGATGAGGCGGCCGAGGCCGGGGATGTTGAAGACCGTCTCCACCACCACCGCCCCCGAGATCAGGATGGCGAAGCTGATCCCGATGATGGTGATGGTGGGGATCATGGCGTTGCGGAAAGCGTGCTTGTAGACCACCGCGCGCTCGCCGAGGCCCTTGGCGCGTCCGGCCGTGATGTACTGCTCGCGCAGCACGTCGAGCATCGACGAGCGCGCGATGCGGGCGATGAGGGCCGACTGCACGAGACCGAGGGCGAAGGCCGGCAGCACCAGCGAGCGCAGCGTGAGCATCCACCCGTACTCCAGCGGCGAGTAGCCCGCCACCGGGAACCAGCCGAGCCAGACGGAAAAACAGAGGATGAACAGCAGGCCGAGCAGGAAGTTCGGGATGGACACGCCCACGAGGGCGAAGACCATGAGGGCCTGGTCGGTGGCGGAGTTGTGAAAGCGCGCGGAGAGGACGCCGGCGGGAACGCCGATGACGACGGCCACCGCCATGGCGAACAGCGTGAGCAGCAGCGTGGGCTCCACGCGGTCGACGATGGCCTCCGTCACCGGCTTGCGCAGGAAGATGGACTCGCCGAGGTCGCCCTGCAGCAGCCGCCCGTACCAGCGCAGGAGCTGCACGTGAAAGGGCGCATCGAGCCCGAGCTGGCGCTCGATGCGCTGCACGTCGTCGGCGTTGGCATCCGGGCCCGCGATGACGGAGGCGGGGTCGCCGGGAGCGAGATGGATGAGGACGAACGCCACCGTGGCGACGACCAGCGCGACCGGGATGAGCGCCAGCAGCCGCCGGGCGACGTACGTCTTCACCTACTTAAGCCATGCGTTCCAGAGGCTCAGCTCCGGCGTGTGCCGGAAGCCCTGCACGTCCTTGCGGACGACCTCGAGCGAGAAGTAGTCGCCGAACTTGATCCGCCCCACGTCCTCGTAGAAGATCGCCTGCACCTTGTCCCACATCGCCTTGCGCTTGCGCGGATCGCTCTCGCGCGCCAGCGATTCCAGCCATCGCTCCTTGTCCTCCTGGCACCACCAGCCGGGCCAGCCGCAGGCCACGCCGGTGTTGTAGGCGGGCTCGGGGTTGAACGTGATGCCGGTGGAGAAGACGTCGAAGAGCTCGGGCTTGTTGCGGCGCTGCACCAGCGTGGCCCAGTCCACCACCTGAAGATCGATCTTGAAGCCGGCCTCCTCGAGCTGTTGCCGGGCCACGAGCGCGTTCTTGTACATCCACTGGTATTCCTTGGTGGTGATCCAGCGCACGGGCTGGCCCGTGTACCCCGCCTCCTTCAGCAGCTTCTGCGTCTTCGCCTTGTCCTTCTGGTTGTAGTGCTCGCCGCCGATCTTGCTGTGCCACTGCGGCTGCTCCAGGAAGTGCAGGCCGGGATCGAGCCGGTAGAAGGCCTTGTGGCCGAAGCCGGCCGCCATGATCGGCTCCATGTCGAGCGCGGCCTGGAAGGCCTGCCGGATGCGCTTGTCCGTCATGAGGCCCTGCTTGTGGTTCAGCACCGCCGTCGCCCACCCCGCGGGCTTGATGACTCCCGGCACCACGTCGCGCATGGTCTTCACGCGGTCGAACTGGTCCTGCTGGATCTGCTGGCCATAGTGGTACTCGCCCGTCTCCACGCCCGCCAGCCGCACCGCGACGTCCGGCACCGGGATGAAGAGGATCTCGTCGAAATACGCCACCCGCTTGCCCCCGAAGCCGCCGTCGGCGGCGTCCGTGCGCGCCACGTAGTCCTTGAAGCGCGCCAGCTTGATGTGGCGGTCGGGCTTGTGCTCGACGAAGCGGTAGGGCCCGGTGCCGATGAACTGCTTGATCTGCGCCTCACCGGCCGCCTCGATCACTTCCGTCGGATACACGACGGCGCCGGAGTTCGGCCGCGCCAGGCCCATGAGGAGCGCGCCCGACGGCTCCTTCAGGTACACGTTCACCGTGGACGGGTCCTTGGCCTCGACGCCCTCGACGTTCTTGAACACCTGCTTGCCGGGGGTGGAGATCTTCCCCCAGCGCTTGAGCGAGGCCACCACGTCGGCGGCAGTCAGCTCCTTGCCGTTGTGAAACTTCACGCCGCGCCGGAGCTTGAACGCGTAGGTGCGGCCCTGCTCGCTCACCGCATGCGTGTCCACCAGCAGCGGCACCGCGTTGTAGCTCTTGTCGTAGGTGAAGAGCCCTTCGTAGATGTGCCAGGTGATCTGCTGCACGATGACGGCGGTGGTCGAGTGCAGGTCGAGCGAGGGCGGCTCGCCGATCATGGCCGCCTTGAAGACGCCGCCCATCTTCGGCGCCCCCTGGGCGGAGGCCACGACGGGCATGAGCAGGAGGGCCAAGAGCACGAGAACCTTCATGGTGAGACTCCTTTCGGATGCGGCGCGAGACGTGGCGGCTACTTTAGCACCTGCCGGACGGCGGCGATGACGTCCGCCGCCCCCGGCGTGGCAAACGCCTCCAGGGGCGGGCTGAACGGAATGGGCACGTTGGGCCCCGCCACCCGCACGATGGGCGCATCCAGCTCGTCGAAGGAATCCTCCATCACCACCCACGCCAGCCAGGCGCCCGCGGAGCCGCGCATCGGCCCCTCCTCGGCGATGACCACCCGGTGGGTGCGCGCCACCGAGGCCGCCAGCGTGTCGCGGTCGAGCGGCACCAGGCTGCGCGGATCGACGACCTCGACGTCGATCCCCTCCTCCGCGAGCCGGCGCGCCGCCTGCAGGCTCTCGTGCACCATGCGCGCGGTGGCGATGACGGTGACGTCGGCGCCGCGCCGCTTGACGTCGGCGCGGCCAAGCTCCACCAGCGTCTCCGCGTCATCCACTTCGCCCGCGATGCGGTACAGTCCGCGGTGTTCGAAGACCAGCACGGGGTCGGGATCGCGGATGGCGCTCTTGAGCAGGCCGCGCGCGTCCGCGGGCGTGGACGGGATGCACACCTTGAGGCCGGGGATGTTCACGAACCACGCTTCCACGGAGCTGGAGTGGTGGCCGCCGCCCGACTTGCCGATGCCGTACGGCATGCGCAGCGTGAGCGGGCAGTCCATCTGGCCGCCGAACATGTAGCGCGACTTGGCGATCTGGTTGGCGACCTCGTCCATCGCGCAGGTGACGAAGTCGGCGAAGTGCATGTCGACCACGGGCACCAAGCCCGTCACGGCCGCGCCGAACGACGAGCCGACGATGGCGGCCTCCGAGATGGGCGCGTTCAGCACGCGGTCGGCGCCGAACTCGTCCACCAGGCCTTTGGTGACGCCGAAGGGCAGGCCGAGCACGATGTCCTCGCCGATGCAGTACACGCGCGCATCGCGCCGCATCTCCTCGCGCAGGGCGAGGTTGAGCGCGTCGCCGAAATCTATTGTCGCCATGGCCAGTGCGCGTAGAGGTCGGTGAGCGCGTCCGCGGGCTCGGGGAGCGGGCTCGCCTCCGCGTACGCCACCGCGTCGTCGACCTCCGCCTTCACGCCCTCGCGGATGCGCGCGGCGTGCGCTCCGTCGAGCAGGCGCCGTTCCGTGAGGTGGCGCTCCAGCCGCGCGATGGGATCGGTGCGCCGCCCCTCCGCCACCTCCTCCTTGCCGCGATAGGCCTGCCCGTCGCCTTCGAAGTGGCCGACCCAGCGGATGGTGTGCGCCTCGATGAGCGAGGGGCCCTCCCCGCGCCGGCCGCGCGCCACCGCGCGCGCGACGGCGTCGTGGACGGCGAGCACGTCGTTGCCGTCGATGCTCTCGCCCGGGATGCCGTAGCCCGCCGCGCGCGCGGCGATGGAGCCGCCCGCGGTGGACAGGCTGTGCGCGGTGGACGACGCCCAGCGGTTGTTCTCGCACACGAAGATGACGGGCAGCGTCCACAGCGCCGCGAGGTTGACGCCCTCGTGGAAGGGGCCGCGGTTGGCGGCGCCGTCGCCGAAGAAGGTGACCACCACCTGCGACGACTTGCGGTGGCGGATGGACAGGCCGACGCCGGGCGCCACCACGCAGCCGGAGGCCAGCACCCCGTTGGCGCCGAGATACCCCACCGAGACGTCCGCGATGTGCATGGTGCCGCCCTTGCCGTGGCAGATGCCGGTGGCCTTGCCGTACAGCTCGGCCATCAGCCCGCGCAGGGCGCCGCCCTTGGCGATGAGATGGCCGTGGCCGCGGTGCGTGGAGAGCATGTAGTCGTCCGGCCGGAGGGCGGCGCTCACCCCCACCGCCACCGCCTCCTGGCCGATGGAGACGTGCAGGAAGCCGGGGATGCGCCCGTTGGCGAACAGCTCGCGCGCGCGCTCCTCGAACAGCCGCACGCGCAGCATGCCGGCGTACATCTGCACGAGGACATCGGGGCCGGGAGACGTCACGGCGCCGCGGATCATAGCACGGGCCGCTCGTTCACCCGGCGCAGCGCCCAGCCCTCGCCATCACGCTCCAGCACCGACAGCGCGCCGTAGTCCTGTCCGAAGGCGAGCAGGCGGCCGAGCGGCAGCCCCAGCGCGCGACAGAGCAGGACGCGGTTGGTGCCCCCGTGGGCCACCACCGCGATCGAGGCGCCGGCGCGGTCGGCGGCGAGGGCGTCGAAGGCGGGCCACGCGCGCGCCACGAGATCGGGCACGCTCTCCCCTTCCGGAAACGCGAAGTGGCCCACGCCGGCCATCCACTCCGCGAAGGCCGCCGGCTCGCGCGCCTGGATCTCGGCGGCGGTGAGACCATCCCACCGCCCCATCGCCATCTCGCGCAGCGCGGGCACCACGATGGGCGCCAGGCCGTGTGGGGCGCCGATGATCTCGCCGCTGCGGCGGGCGCGCGTGAGGTCGCTGGAGTACACGGCGGTGAGCGGCAGGCCGCGCAGCCGCTCGGCCTGCGCCGCACACTGCCGCTCACCGTGCGGGGACAGCGGCACGTCGAGGTGGCCGATGAAGCGCCGGGTGGCGGCGTGCATCACCTCGCCGTGGCGCAGCAGGTAGATCACAGTCGCGCGTGCGCCCACGCCGACACCGTGAGGACCGCCGCCAGCTCCGCCGCCTCGATCGCCGCCCCGAAGACGTCGCCGGTGATTCCGCCCAGGCGTGCCGCAAAGAAGCGGCCGATCAGCAGGGAGACGACGGCTGCCAGCGCCAGCGCCAGCACGCCGGCGCCGCCGAGAGCCGCGGCCGTGATCACCAGCGCCGCCGCCATCGCGAGCGGGGCGGCGCGCGCGGGCAGCGTGGCCTGGAAGTTCGCGCCCAGACCCTGGCCACGGGCGGGCGCCAGCACGCGACCGAGCAGCGCGGGCATCGCGCGCGCGAGCGCCGGGGCCGCGACGAGGACGTACGGACGCACCGACGGCGGCAGCTCGGCGATGGCCGTGATCTCGAGGAGGAGGAAGAGGATGAGGCCGACGGCCCCCAGGGCGCCGATGCGGCTGTCGTGCATGATGGCCAGCCGGTGCTCGGGATCGCGGCCGCCGAGACCGTCCAGGCAATCCGCCAGGCCGTCGAGGTGCAGGCCGCCCGTCAGCAGCTTCCAGGCGGTCACCGTGAGCAGCGCGGCCAGCAGGGGCGGAAAGACGCGTGAGGCCAGCCACTCGACCGCGACGACAATGACGCCGATGCCGAGCCCCACCACGGGAAACCACGCGGCGGCCCGCCCGAGGTCACCAACGTCGGCGTGGCGGCGGCCCGGCAGCGGCAGGATGGTCAGGTACCGGACAGCCAGGCGCAAGCTCGACACGCCGGGATGCTAGCACGTGGCGCGCCGCGTTACGGGGGCGCCGGGCGGCGTTTGTTTGACAGGGCTTGCGACCACAGGGACAATTCAGCAGAGTCATCAGCCGACACCTGCGCGCCCGGCGCCGCGAGGATGCCGTCCATGAGCCGATCGAGCGTGGCCGAGAAGTGGGTCGCCGATGCCGCCCGGCTGACCGGGCCCGCCCGCATCGTGTGGTGCGACGGCTCGAAGGCTGAATACGATTCGCTGATCGACGAGATGCTCCGTGACGGCACCCTGATCCCGCTCAATCCCAGGAGCTATCCCAACTGCTACCTGCACCGCAGCCATCCTCAGGACGTCGCCCGCACCGAGCAGCTCACGTTCATCTGCACGCCGAACCGCGACGATGCGGGGCCCAACAACAACTGGATGTCCCCGGCCGAGGGCAAGGCGAAGGCGGGCGAGTACCTCAAGGGCGCCATGCGCGGCCGCACCATGTACGTCATCCCGTACCTCATGGGACCGGCCGGCTCCACCATGAGCCGCGTGGGGCTGATGGTCACCGACAGCGCGTACGTCGTGGCGAGCATGCACCTGATGACGCGCGTGGGGCAGGTCGCCTTCGACCACATGCGCAGCGATGACGACTTCGTGGCCGGCCTGCACTCCATCGGCGACCTGTCGCCCGAGCGCCGCCTCATCCTGCATTTCCCCGAGGAGAAGCTCATCTGGAGCGTCGGCTCCGGCTATGGCGGCAACGCGCTGCTCGGCAAGAAGTGTCACGCCCTGCGCATCGGCTCCGCGCAGGCGCGCCAGGAAGGCTGGCTCGCCGAGCACATGCTGATCCTGGGCGTCGAGGATCCCCAGGGCCAGGTCACCTATCTCGCCGCCGCCATGCCGAGCGCCTCCGGCAAGACGAACCTGTCCATGGTGGTGTCGCCCATCCCCGGCTGGCGCGTGTGGACGGTGGGCGACGACATCGCGTGGATGCACGTCGACGCCACGGGCCAGCTCCGCGCGATCAATCCCGAGCGCGGCTTCTTCGGCGTGGCCCCCATGACGAGCCCGAAGACGAACCCGAACGCCACCGCCATGGTGCGCTCCAACACCATCTTCACCAACGTCGCCCTCACGCCGTCGGGCGAGCCGTGGTGGGAAGGGCTGACCCCGCAGCCCCCCGAAGGGCTCATCGACTGGCAGGGCCATCCGTGGACGCCGGGCACGGCCGCCGCGCAGGCGAACTCGCGCTTCACCGTCCTCGCCCAGCAGTGCCCGTCCATCGCGCCCAACTGGGAGGACCCGGCGGGGGTGCCGATCTCGGGGATCATCTTCGGCTCACGGCGCTCGCACGTGGTGCCGCTCGTGTTCGAGGCGTTCAACTGGGAGCACGGCGTCTTCCTCGGCGCTTCGATGACGACGGAGACCACCGCCGCCATCACCGGCAAGGTGGGCGTGGTGCGCAGCGATCCGATGGCGATGCTCCCCTTCTGCGGCTACAACATGGCCGACTATTTCGCGCACTGGCTGGCCACGGGCCCGCGGCTGGCGAAGCCGCCCAGGATCTTCCGGGTGAACTGGTTCAGGCGGGGCGACGACGGCCGCTTCCTGTGGCCCGGCTACGGCGACAACGTCCGCGTGCTGAAGTGGATGGTCGAGCGCATCCGCGGCACGGCGGCCGCCGAGGAAACCCCCATCGGCTTCGTGCCCACGCCGGAGGCGCTCGATCGCGCCGGCCTCGACATCACGGACGCCGCCTTGCGTGAAGCCCTCCGCGTCGACGCCGCGGAGTGGACGGAGTCGCTCACCGACCTCGAGCAGTTCAACGCGCAGTTCGGCCGGCGGCTGCCGGAGGCGATCACCCGCAGCTTCGCCGACACGCGGCGCCGTCTGGCCGGCTGACCGCCGCCGCGTTGTAACCGCCGGGAAGAATTTACCCGCCCCCGGCCCGCTCGGGCCGTCGATTTACAGGCATTTCGGCTCGGAACGAGCCTTGCAACCGCGAAAGTCCAGCCGATCTCGAGGAGGGCCACGATGGAAGCGGTCGACACGGTGGGCGGGTTCCTGATCTTCAGGCACAGCGAAGACTTCTGCGATCCGTGCCTGGCCGGCCGCCTGGGCCTGCCCACCCCACGGGTGACGGCGGCCGCGGTCGTCCTCGGCGCCTCCGGCGGCTACCTCAGGGACCGGTGGACCTGCTCGCGCTGCGGGGTGGAAGGTCCCGTCACGCGCGCGCTGGCCAACCGCGTCACCGGCCCCGTGCGGAGGCTTCGCGCGGCGTAGCCGGCGCCACCCGCGCGAGGGCGTTGCGGAGGTCGCGCACGGTGAACGGCTTTCTCATGTTCGGCACGCCGGTGCGCTCCAGGAACTCCGCGGTGACGTGGCTGAGCGTGTCGCCGGTCAGGAACACGAAGCGCTCCGCCAGCGCCGGGTCGGTCTGCTTGACGGCGGCGTACAGGCCGGGGCCGTCGAGCCGCGGCATCCGGATGTCGCAGAACACGACATCGTAGGAGCGCGTCTGCATGGACGCGAGCGCCTCCACGCCGTTGAGGCAGCTCTCGACCTCGTGGCCGTCCCTGCCGAGCATCTCGGACACGATGCGCGTGACCTCGATCTCGTCGTCCACGACGAGCACGCGCCGCGCCGGCCCGCGCACGCCCTCGTCCGGCGCGGCGGCCGCCGGCGCGGGCGCGCCGAGGGGGAGGGTGACCCGGAAGACGGCGCCGCTTCCCGGCCCCGCCTCGACGGTGAGGCTGCCGCCATGGCCCTCGACGATCCCCTTGCAGATCGACAGGCCGAGGCCGGTGCCCTGGCCGACGGGCTTCGTCGTGAAGAACGGCTCGAACAGCCGCGCCTCCACCTCGGCCGGGATGCCGGGGCCCGTGTCCCCCACCGCGAGCCACGCGGGGCCTCCGTCGCTGCAGCCGGTGCGCACGGTGAGACGGCGGGTCCCGGTGACGCTGCGCATCGCCTGGTGCGCGTTCGTCACGAGGTTCACCAGCACCTGCTGCAGCTGGTGGGGATCGGCCGCCAGCGGGGGCAGATCGGCGGCGAGCTCGGTGACGACCTCGACGTCGTCCACCCGCAACGGATACGCCACCACCTCGAGCGCGTCCACGACGATCTGGTTGAGGTTCACCGCCGTGCGCTCGGGCGGGTATTGCCGGGCGAGGGCGAGGAAGTTCTTCACGATGCGCCCGCAGCGCTCGGCCGCCCGGCCGATCTTCTCGGCGCGCGCCTTCACGGCGGGCTCGGTGGCGGCGCCGAGCAGGGTGGTGTGGCCGATGACGACCGAGAGCGGGTTGTTCAGCTCGTGCGCGACGCCGGCGAGCAGCTCGCTCATGGCCGCGAGCTTCTCGGACTGGCGCAGGTGGGCGCGCAGGCGCGCCTGGTTGGCCTCGTCCTGCTTGCGGTCGGTGATGTCACGGGCGTTGACGATGATGCCGGCGATCCCGGGGTGATCGAGCAGGTTCCGTCCCACGCCTTCCATCTGGCGCCACGAGCCGTCGCGATGGCGGAAGCGGTACTCGGCGGAGGCGGTGAAGCCTGCCGTGGCCTGGCCGCCGAAGAACAGGGCACCCATGGCGGGCAGGTCGTCGGGGTGCAGCCGCGACAGCGCGTTGGTACCGACGAGGTCCCCGGGCCGCTCGCCCAGCACCCGCTCCACCGAGGGGCTCGCGTAGCGGATCACCCCGTCGGCGTCGAGGACGATGATGATGTCCAGGCCGTTCTCGATGAGCGCGCGGTGGTACTCCTCGCTCCGGCGCAGCGTCTCCTCGGCCCGCTTGCGCTCGCTGATGTCCTGCTTCACGGCCACGAAGTGGGTGATGACGCCGGACGACCGGCCCCCGGCCCGCACCGGCGTGATGCTCTGCTCCTCGAGGTACACGGAGCCGTCCTTGCGGCGGTTCACCAGCTCCCCGCGCCAGACGTGTCCGGCGCGGATCGTCGACCACACGCGTTCGTAGAACGCGTCGTCCTGCTCGCCCGACTTGAGCAGGCGCGGCATCTGGCCGCGAATCTCGTCGAGGGCATAGCCCGTCATGCGAGTGAACTCCGGATTGACCCACTCCACCCGTCCGTCCGCGTCCGTGATGAGGATGCCGTTGGCGGCGGCGGTGAGGGCAGCGGAGCGAACGCGCCGCTCGGCATCCGCGCCCGTGCGCTCCGTGACGTCCCGGACCACGACGAGGTGGCGGCCGGGCAGGAAGTGCGCGGTGATCGATGACTCCGCGTCCCGGACGCTGCCGTCCGGCCGCCGCAGCTGCCACTGCGCCGTGCGCAGGCGCCCCGCGCGCAGCGCCTCCCACTCCGGCACGTCGGTGCCGGGCGCGGCGAGATCACCGAAGGACCGCGTGAGCAGCTCCGCCGCGGGCACCCCGAACAGCAGCGCCGCCGCCTTGTTCACCTCGACGAAGCGGCCGGTGTCATCGAGCACGATCATGGCGTCGATGGCGCCGTCGAAAACCGCCAGAAAGTGCCGCTCGCTGGTCTCCCGGGCCGCCTGCGCTTGCGCGCGCTCGATCAGCATGGCGACGTGGTTGGCGATGGGGCCGAGGAACTCGACGAGCCGCTCGTCGACCGCGCGCACGGCCGTGTCGGCGATGACGAGCGCGCCCGCGACGCGGCCGCCGGCCATCATGGGCACGCCGAGAAACGTCCGCATGTGCAGAGCGGCGAGGTCGGTGTGCAGCCGGATGGGCAGCGGCTCGCCCTGCGTCCACACGAAGGGCTTGCCCGTCTGCACCACGACCCCCGACAGTCCTTCGCCGAGGCCGATCTCCAGGTCGCCGCCGGGGCGGTGCGACCCCCGGCTGCACAGCAGGCCCCGGCCTTCGTCATACAGGACGATGGCGGCGAGCGGGAACCCGGTGGCCGCAATGACCTCGGCGATGATGCCGCGGTAGGTCTCGTCGAGCGGACCGCTGCTCAGCGCGATGTGGGAGATGCGATGCATCGTGTCGCGCTCGCGAGCGCGAAGCGCCACCTCCGCCTCCGCGCGCTTGCGTTCCGTGATGTCCAGCGCGACGCCCTGCAGTGCGAGCGGGCGCCCCTCACCATCGCGGACGACCACGGCCTCGTCGTGCAGCCACACGACGCGGCCGTCGTCGCGCACCACCCGGTACTCGCAGCGGTACCCGGTGCCGGCCGCGCGCGTCTCCGCCATCACGGCGAGGACGCGCTCACGGTCCTCGGGATGCAGCCGGCGCTTCCACATCCCGGGGTCACGCTTCCACTCATCCACGGAGGTGCCGAAGATGCGCTCGACCTGCGGGCTGACGTACGTATTCTGGGCGTCCAGCGTCAACGTCCACACGATGGCGGGAAGCTGCTCCACCAGCGCGCGGAACCTCGCCTCCGCCAGCCCGGTCTCCCCGCTCGCACGCTCAGCCACCGGTCTCTCAATAGTCATTCGTTCTCCCGACCAGGGCTGTGACGCAACCCGAGTACCAAAGCACACGCTCTGTGAAAACAACGGGTTGGATCACAACGAGGCCGGCGGGTGCGGCGATGGCGCCCCACCGGGCGGGCGTCACTTCGGAGGCTGCATGCGCTGGGCGTACTTCATCATGATGTCGCCCATCGCCTTCATCATCTCCCCACGCATCGCCATCATCTCCGCCTGCTGCGCGGGATCGCCGCCCATCATCGGCATCGTGCCCATCATGCCGCCGCCCATCATCCCGGATCCCATGCCGCCGCCCATCGCGCCCTGGCCCATCATCCCGCCGTGGTGCCCCGTTCCGCCGTGCTGCCCCATCATCTGGCGGCACATCTCCATCTGGCCCGGAGTCTGAGCACCGGGCGCCGCCCCAGACTGCTGCGCGTCGGCGAAGGCCACCGTCGCCAGCAACACCGCGCTCGCCATCACATACGCCACGTGTCTGCTCATGGTCAGTCTCCTTTCAACTGCAAAGCACCGTCTATCCGAGCGAACGAGACGCAAGAGCGAGGCCATGCCCTGGGAGCGGCCAACCCCCTGATTCGGC
>JBBDXO010000179.1:18142-21898 GCA_040902295.1 Candidatus Rokuibacteriota bacterium
GTCGTGCGGTCGGGCCACGTCAAGATCTTCCGGCAGTCGCGCGCGGGCAAGGACGTCGTGCTCGAGCTGCTCGGGCCCGGCGAGCCGTTCGGCGGCGTCGCCGTGATCGAGCGCCGCCCGTATCCCGCCTCCGCGCAGGCAACGGAGCCCGCCACCGTCGTGAAGATCCCCGCCGATCCGGTCATCACGCTCAGCGAGCGCCATCCGTCGATCATCCGCGAGATGGCGCTGATGATCGGCCGCCGCCTGCGCACCGCCCACGATTCCGTGAAATCCCTCGCCTCCGATCCGGTGGAAGCGCGGCTGGCCGCCACGCTGCTGCGGCTGGCCGAGCGCGAGGGCACGCGCGACGCCCACGGCCTGACGCTGCCCTTTCACCTCACGCGGCAAAGCCTGGCGGACATGACGGGCACCACGGTGGAGACGACCATCCGCGTGCTCGGCCGCTGGCTCAAGGACGGGCTCGTGCGCGAGCGCGGTCACCACCTCGTGGTGCCGTCCACGGATGCGCTGCGCGACCTCGCGGGTGGCGAGGCGGAATAGCCCCCCACCGTCGTATGACGCGGGTCATACCGTGCCGTCACCCGGATCACTATCGTGATGAACGGGAGGACACGTCGATGGCGGATGGATGCGGCACCGGATGCGGGTGCGGACACGGTGCGCGAGGGCTGGCGATCGGCGCGCCGCCGCCGGTGAGCCCGGCCGCCGTGGAGCGGGCGCTCGAGGGCGTGCTCGACCCGGAGCTGGGCCTGTCGGTCGTCGCGCTCGGGATGATCTACGGCATCGACGTCGACGGCGCCACCGCACGGATCAGGATGACGCTCACGGCGCAGGGGTGCCCGCTCCACGAGGTGATGGTGACCGGCGTGCGGGCGGCGGCGATGACGGTGCCGGGCCTCGAGCGCGCCGACGTCGAGCTGGTGTTCGATCCCCCCTGGACGCCGGACCGCATGCGGCGCACCGGCTGACGCCGCGGCGGGCGCGCGCTGCCGCTGATCAGCGGCGCTTGCGCGCCAGCCGCGGGTCGCCCCCGTCTTCCTGACGCCAGCGGTGGCGGTCGCGCTCGGCGAGGATCTCCCCCGCCGTCCGCACCTCGGCGTCCGGCTCCTGCGGCACGCCGAGCGCCTCGCCCAGCTCGTCCACGACGTCCTGGTCCGGCGTCGACACGCTGCCGCCCACCGCTTCCTCGCCGCCCGCCTCCGCCGTGCGCCAGTCCGCGTCCACGTCGCCCCCGGTGAGCCGCGCGTCCGCATGCTCCACCGGGTCCGCCGTGATCTCCTCCACGGCGCCCTCGAGGATGGGCGTGACGCGGCGCCCCTTCCGCCGGCGCGAGCGCGGCGCCATCACCGACACGCCTTCACGGTCCGTACGGACCCTGGCCACGGGAGCACGATGCGCATGTCGATGTCCTTTCCGCTGTCACACGCCATAGTTGCACGCAAACGGGGATTTCACGATGAGGTGGCTCTTCACGCCCCGGCAGCCTTCGATCGAGCGCGCCGTGATCTCGATGGCCGCGCGCTCCTCGGCGCTGTCGACGATGCCCCACAGCTCGACGATGCCGTCGACGGCCGACACCACGAGCGCGCGATCCGTCATCCACGGCTGCTCGCGCAGCCGCCGGCGCAGCTCGTCCGCGAGCGCCGGGCCCGTGCGCGCGGCTGCCGGCGGGGGCGGCGTGGCGAGCAGCTTGACGAGATCGCCGCGGCTGACGATGCCGACCAGCGTGCCGTCCGCCGTGACGGGCAGCCGGCGGATGTTGCGCGCGTGCAGCAGCTCCGCGGCCACCGACACGTCGGTGCCAGGGCCGACGGAGATCACCGGAGCGGTCATGACGTCGGAGACCACGGTGCCGATGCGCTTGCGGTAGTCGCGCGCCAGCGCCTCGCCATCGTCGAAGAACAGCCGCCACCACGACAGCCGCTCCGCCGGCCGCTGGCGGACGATGAGGTCACCTTCGCTCACGATGCCGAGCACGGCGCCCGCCGCATCCACGACCGGCAGACCGCTCACGCCGCGTTCGACCATCAGCCTCGCCGCCTGCTCGATCGTCGCCGTGGGGGCGATGGTGGCCACCGTGCGCGTCATCACGTCATCGATCTTCATCTGACCCTCCTCGGGGCTCTCGCCGCCCCCGAGGTGCATCGGGTATGCCACGCGCGGACCGCGGAATATCACAGGGTTATCCGTGATCGTCGTGGGTCACCGCCCCGCGACGTGTGGCGCGCCGGCCCCGGTGCGGCATCCGTGCCCCGCTGCGCTGCGGCCGCCGTCGCCGCCCGCCACGCCCGCGGCGGCGCGCAACACGCCGCCGTCACGGCGCGATCGCCCTGCCGTCGCCCACGCCGTCACCATGGAGATGATCTTGCACCGCTGCCATGGCGTGAGCGAGACGCAAGCCGTGCCACGCTCCGTGACGCTCGACGCCAACGAAAGCGTCGCCGATGTCGCCTACCGCCTCAGCGACGTCATCGCCATCTACCCGATCACGCCGTCGTCCGGGATGGGCGAGTGGGCCGATCAGTGGGCGGCGCACCAGCGCCCGAATCTCTGGCGCACCGTCCCCTCGGTGATCGAGATGCAGAGCGAGGGCGGCGCGGCCGGGGCGCTGCACGGCGCCCTGCAGACGGGCGCGCTCGCGACGACCTTCACCGCCTCGCAGGGCCTGCTGCTGATGATCCCGAACTTCTACAAGATCGCGGGCGAGCTGACGCCGGCGGTGATCCACGTGGCGGCGCGCTCGCTGGCCACGCAGGCGCTGTCGATCTTCGGCGACCACAGCGACGTGATGGCGGCACGCGCCACGGGGCTCGCCATGCTCGCCTCGGGCTCCGTCCAGGAGGCGGGCGACCTCGCCCTCGTCGCGCACGCCGCCACCCTCGCCTGCCGCGTGCCCTTCATGCACTTCTTCGACGGCTTTCGCACCTCCCACGAGGTGGCCAAGGTGGAGCCGCTCGGCGACGACGTGCTGCGCGCCATGATCGATCCCGACCTGGTGCGCGCGCATCGCGGCCGCGCGCTGTCGCCCGAGCACCCGGTCATCCGGGGCACGGCGCAGAATCCGGACGTCTACTTCCAGGCGCGCGAGGCGTCCAACCGCTATTACGCCGCGTGCCCGGGACTCGTCCAGGAGGCGATGGACCGCTTCGCCACCCTCACGGGCCGCGCCTACCGTCTCTTCGACTACGCGGGGGCGCCGGATGCCGAGCGGGTGCTCGTCCTCATGGGCTCGGGGGCCGAGGCCGCGCACGAGACGGTGGATCACCTCGTCGCGCGCGGCGAGAAGGTCGGCGTGCTGAAGGTGCGCCTCTACCGCCCCTTCGCCATGGACGCCTTCCTCGCCGCGCTGCCGCCGACGGTGACGACGATCGCCGTGCTGGACCGCACGAAAGAGCCCGGCAGCCTGGGCGAGCCCCTCTATCTCGACGTGGTGGCGG
Organism: Candidatus Rokuibacteriota bacterium; assembly: GCA_040902295.1. Taxonomy (GTDB): domain Bacteria; phylum Methylomirabilota; class Methylomirabilia; order Rokubacteriales; family CSP1-6; genus JBBDXO01. Next base: position 21,583 of record JBBDXO010000179.1, read on the forward strand.
CGGTGACGGAGTCGATGGCGGCGCCCGCGCCTGCCTTCGCCGCCGCCCCGCGCGTCATCGGCGGCCGCTACGGGCTGTCCTCGAAGGAGTTCACGCCCGCGATGATCGCCGGGGTCTTCCGGGAGATGGCCGCGGCGGCGCCGAGGAACCACTTCACGGTCGGCATCGTGGACGACGTGACGGCCACCAGCCTGCCCTGGGATCCGGCGTTCTCGACGGAAGCGCCGGAGACGGTGCGCGCGGTCTTCTACGGGCTGGGCGCCGACGGCACCGTGGGCGCCAACAAGAACTCCATCAAGATCATCGGCGAGGAGAC
>JBBDXO010000180.1:0-3132 GCA_040902295.1 Candidatus Rokuibacteriota bacterium
CGATCCGCCGACGTGGGTCCGCACGTACAGGGTCCTCGCACCCCGACACCCGCCCGCCCGCGCCTCACGAATCATCCGGGCTAAGAGGGCCACCACGACGCCGTCACTGTTGCCGGTCAGCCGCGCCGCCCTCATGGCGCTGCTCATCTGGGCGCCCGTCGCCTCCGGCGCCTACCGAAGCTGGCCGCTCGCCGTCGCGCTGCTCGTCGTCGCCATCGCCGTCGCCGCCTGGCTGGCCGCGATGCTGGTGGCCCGGCGGCTCGAGTGGCGGCGCACGCCGCTCGACCTGCCGCTCGGCCTGCTGGCCGCCGTGCTGCTGTTCCAGCTCCTCCTCGGCAACCGCCCGCTCGTGTCGTGGGCGCTGGCGCCGCCGCCGCTGCCGCCGGATCTCACCGTGGCCTTCCCGGTCCCGGCATGGCTCGTGGGCACGGTGACGCCGCGTCAGACGCTCGACTCGGCGCTGATCTTCCTCGGCTACGTGGCGGTCTACTACCTGGTCGTCAACGTGGTCCGCACGCGGTCGGACATCGGCCGCCTCGTGCGCCTGCTCCTCGGCGTGGGCGGGCTCATGGCGTTCCTGGGGCTCATCGACCATCTGACGGGCGACACGTGGCTGCTGTCATGGCGCGATCATCCGTACGCGGGCCGGCTCTCCGGCACGTTCGTCAATCCCGACCACTTCGCGACGTGGCTGGCGATGCTGATCCCGCTCGGGCTCGGCTGGATCGCCGCGCGCGGCGGTGACGGCCGGGCGATCTCGTGGCGCGCGCTGCTGGCAGTGTCGCAGGCGCGCGAGCAGCTCCTCCGCCGTTACGTGCCGCTGCTGGGCGTGCTCGTCATGGCGCTCGCGCTCATCTTCACCCTCAGCCGCGGCGGCGTCCTCGCCTTCGGCGCGGGTCTGCTCGTCTTCCTCGTCCTCCTCCGCGCCACCGGCCGGACCCGCGGCAGCCTGGTGCTCACCGGCGCGCTGCTCGTCGGCGTCGGGGTGTACGGGAGCTGGATCGGGTTCGGGCCATTGCTCGAGCGTCTTTCGCGGACGGGCGGCGGGATGGCGGACCGCGCGGTGCAGTACCTGGCATCGCTGCCCATGCTCAAGGACTTTCCGCTGCTCGGCGTGGGCCTCGGCGCCTACCGCGACATCTACGCGCGATACCAGCCGCTGGTGCACCAGCCCCACGACACCTTTTACCCATATGCGCACAACGACCTCCTGCAGCTCGCCGTCGAGCTGGGCCTCGTGGGCCTCGGCGTGTGCCTGTTCCTCGGCGTGCGGCTGATCGCCGACCTGGTGGGGGCGCACCTGCTCGGCAGGGGCGCCTGCCCGGTCGACGGCGGCGCCGGCGAGGAGGCGCGCCGCAACGACCGCTACAGCATCGGGATCGCCATCGGCGCCCTCGCCGGCGCCGCCGCGCTCATCGTGCACAGCGCGCTCGATTTCAGCGTCCGCATCGCCGCCAATGGCTTTCTGGTGGCCGCGTTGCTCGGTCTGGCCTCGGTGGCGCTGCACACGCGCCTGGCCTCCGGGCGCGAGCAGCTCCTCACCGGCGTTCGGGTCGTCGAGCTGAGCGGCCGCCGGGGCGCGTGGACGGCGCCCGTTGCCATCGTCGCCGTCGTCCTGCTCGCCGCGTGGTCGATGTACTGGGTGCGCCTCGCCGCCGTCCGTGTGGCCGAGGATCGTCTGGCCGCCCACACGCAGTCCGGGCCCCGGCTCGCCGCCGCGGAGGCGGTGCTGGCCATCGATGCCGCAAGTGTGGCCGGCCTCAAGGCGCGCGCCCGCGCGCGTTACGACGCCGCGCGGGCGGCGTGGCTCGGGCCCATCCTGCCGGGGCGCGATCGCCGGACGGATGCCGCGGCGCTCCTCGGCCTGGCGCGCGACGATCTCGCCGCCGCCCTGCGCGTGTCGCCGACGAATCCCTTCCTGCACGAGGATCTTGCGTGGGTGGAGGCCGTGGACGCCGTCGTCCACGATCGTCGCGGGCCCGAGGGGCTCGCACGCACCGTCGCCTCCGCCGCGCGCGCGATCACGCTGGCGCCCGACAACGCCACGATGTATGCCACCATGGCACGTCTGGCGTACTCGCTGCCCGACCTCGGCCTGCGCGCGGCGCGCGAGGCCGTGCGCCGCCAGCCACACCTGCTCGCCTCGCTGGTCGATACGTACCGCCCGCTGAGCCTGTCGGAGGCGGAGTGGCTCAGCATGGCGCCCGACACGGCGATCGATCGCCTCGAGCTGGGCGCCGTCCTCGAATCGCGCCGCCTGTGGCCGGCGGCGCTCGCCGCGTATCGCGCCGCGCTGGAGGTGGCGCCCGCGCCCCAGGCGCGCGTGTACCGGTGGGGGCTGGCGCGCGCGCTCGGGCGCCAGGGCCACGACGAGGAAGCGATCGCGGTGGTGCGGGCGGCGCTGGCAGAGGACCCCGGCAACGCCGAGCTGCATCGCACGCTCGGCCTCGCTCTCGCGCGCCGCGGCGATCCCGCCGCCCTCGACCACCTGCGGCTGGCCGTGGCCGCCATGGAGCGGCACGCGGGGGCGGTGGAGCGCGGCCCCTTCGACCTGGGCGAGCCGCGCGTGGCGGCGTGGGCCCAGCGCGAGGCCGGCGACGATCTCACGCGTGCGACGTCCTACCGCCGCTCGCTCGCCCGCTACCTGATCGACCGCAGGCTCTGGGAGCAGGCGATCGTCGAGTGGCAGACGGTGGCGCGCGAGGCCCCGAAGGACGCCGAAGCCCGCTACGGTCTCGGGATCGCCTTCGAAGGCGCCGGCGCCGGCGACACCGCCCTCGAGCACCTGCGCGCCGCCGTCGCGCTGCAGCCCCGCGTGCCCCGGTATCGCGCCCGCCTCGCGCGCCGCCTCTGGGACAGCGAGCAGTACTTCCAGGCCATCAACGAATGGCGTGCCGTGAAGAGCCTGGCGCCCACCGACGTCGAGAGCCGCATGTCACTGGCCCGCGCCTACGAAAAGATCGGCGAACGCTCCGCCGCCTACCACGAATACCGCGCCATCCTGGACGTCGCGCCGAATCACCCCGGCGCCACCCAGGCCCTCGCCCGCTTCCGCTGACCAGCCCCCGCCGGCCGGCTTATTCGTGAGGCGCGGGCGGGCGGGTGTCGGGGTGCGGAGACCACGTGGATGGT
>JBBDXO010000181.1:0-3127 GCA_040902295.1 Candidatus Rokuibacteriota bacterium
GCGAACCGACATTCGAAGGACGATGAGGTCGGGACGCTGACCATGCACGTGGGCCACTTTCTCAGCCGCGCCGCCCAGCGCTGGCCGCAGCGCCACGCCTGGCTCGACGGCGATGCCGTCGTGACCTTTCGGGACGCGGAGGCCCGCGTGAATCGCCTCGCCCACGCGCTGATCGCGCTCGGCGCCCGCCGGGGCGACCGCGTCGGCATGCTGGTTCCGAACTGTTGCCAGGGGCTCGAGACCATCCTGGCTCCCATGAAGGCCGGCCTCGCGGTGGTGCCGATGAACGTCCGCCTTCACCCGGCCGAGCACGCGTACCTGCTGAACGACTCCGGGGCGCGGATCCTCGTCTACCACGAGCAGTTCCGCGACCACGTGGCCTCGATCCGCGCCGACCTCACCACCGTCGAGCGCGCCGTGTGCATCGGCGGGGGCGGGCCCGGCGACGTCGGCTTCGAGGCGGTACAGGACGGCCAGCCGGCCACGCCGCCCGACGTCGCGATCGATCCCGACGACCTCGCCTGGCTCTTCTACACCTCGGGCACGACCGGGCGCCCGAAGGGCGCGATGCTCAGCCACCGGGCGCTGATCGCGATGGTCCAGCTCTTCCTGATCGACCTGAACCCCGTGCGGGAGACCGACGTGATCCTGCACGCGGCGGCGATCACGCATGGCTCCGGGGTCTCGATGTTCCACCACATCGCGCGCGGCGCCGCCAACGCCTTCCCCGCCACGCGCTCCTTCGAGCCGCGGAAGATCTTCGAGGCGATCCAGCGTTACCGGGTCACGACGATGTTCCTGGCGCCCACCATGGTGCACATGCTGACGACGAGCGGCGCCCACGGCGACTACGATCTGTCGAGCCTGCACACGATCTTCTACGGAGGCGGCCCCATGTACGTCGAGCAGCAGCAGGCGGCCGTCCGCACCTTCGGCCCCATCTTCTGCCAGCTCTTCGGCCAGGGCGAGGCGCCGATGCTGCTCACCACGCTCTCCAAGGCCGAGCACCTGGCCGGCGCCGATCCCGTCGCGCAGCGCCGCCTCGCCTCGGCCGGCCGCGAGACGACCGGCGTGCAGGTACGCGTCGTCGACGAGCACGACCGGGACGCCCCGCCCAGCACGCCGGGCGAGATCGTCGCGCGGGGCGACCTCGTGATGACGGGATACTGGAACCATCCCGACGCCACCGCCGAGGCGCTGCGCGGCGGCTGGCACCACACCGGCGATGTCGGCTACCTCGACGCCGACGGCTACCTCTTCATCACCGACCGCAAGAAGGACATGATCATCTCCGGGGGCGCCAACATCTACCCGCGCGAGCTGGAGGAGGTCATCTGCACGCACCCGGCCGTGCACGAGGTGACCGTCATCGGCGTGCCGGACGAGCAGTGGGGCGAGTCCGTCAAGGCCGTGGTGGTGCTGCGGCCGGGCGCGCACGCCACCGAGCCGGAGATCATCGAGCACTGCCGCCGGAATCTCGGGTCATACAAGAAGCCAGCGACCGTCGATTTCGTCGCCGCGCTGCCGAAGAACGCCTACGGCAAGATCCTCAAGCGCGAGCTGCGCGAGCCGTACTGGGCGGGGCGCGACCGCCGGGTCTGACGCACCGCACTCTCGATCACCTGGCAGCCCGGCAACTGGCCTTCGCTGCGCACGAAGGCCGGTGCTTCGTGAGCGGCAACGTCCGACACTTCGTCCGCCTCGGCCACAACGCGATCCGCGAGACCCGGGGCCACCTCTCGGTGTCGGGATGGACGTTTGCGGGGCATCCATTGTGGCCCTGTGTCAGACCCAGATTACATACAATGTGTCCTTGACATAAGGACGCCTGCATTCTAGGGTGGCGGCATGGGCCTGCACCCGGTCCTGGCCGAGAAGCTGAGCGCTGCCCTGGCCGAGGCAGCGCCGGTTGCGTTCACCCGGCGCGACGCCCGGCTTCCCGCGGTGCCCGGCAAGGCGCACGCGGTGATCGGGATGCGCCGCGCGGGGAAGACCACCTTCCTGCGGCAGTTGCTGGGCGAGCGCCGGGCGGCGGGGCCTGCCGAGCGGGCGGTCTATCTCAGCTTCGACGACGACCGGTTGGCCGACCTGGAGCTGGAGCAGCTCGGCTTCCTGCTCGAGGAGTACTACCGGCGTCACCCCGCGCTGCGCGGGCGCGAGACGGTGTCCTGGTTTCTCGACGAGATCCAGCTCGTGCCCGGCTGGGAGCGCTTCGTGCGGCGGGTGCTGGACTCCGAGAAGGCCGAGATCACCGTCTCCGGCTCCTCGGCGCGGATGCTCTCGCGCGAGGTCCATACCTCGTTGCGCGGTCGCGGGATGGCGACCGTCATCCGGCCCTTCAGCTTCCGCGAGTTCCTGCGCCACCGGGGCGAGGAGCCCAGGAATGAGCCCCGGCGCTGGACGCCGGCCGAGCGGTCGCTGATCGAGAAGCGCTTTCGTGAGTACCTCGTCGAGGGCGGGTTCCCCGAAGCACAGGGCGTGCCGGCGGCGCCGAGGATCGAACTCTTGCAAGGCTACGTGGACACGGTGCTCTTCCGCGACGTGGTCGAGCGTCACGGAGTCTCGCAGGTGGCCGCGCTCCGCTGGCTCGTGCGGCAATGCCTGCGCAACCCGGCCGGAAGCTTCAGCGCTCACCGGCTGCACCAGGATCTGAAGGCCCAGGGACACGGCGTGGCGAAGGATGCCGTGCACGCAATGCTCGGCCATCTCCTGGATGCCTTCCTGCTCAGCGCCGTGCCGCTGGCCACCGACTCGGAGCGCCAGCGCAACTCGAACCCGCGCAAGCTCTATCCCAACGATCCGGGCCTCATCAAGGCCTTCGACGCCAGCGGCCGCTCGAACCTCGGCCACGCGCTCGAGACCGCCGTGCTGAACGAGCTGGAGAGGCGCGGCGCCGAGGTCGGTTACGTCAAGACGGGCGGCGGGCTGGAGGTGGACTTCCTCGCGCGCCGGCCGGCCGCCGGAGAGGAGCTGATCCAGGTGTGCGCGGACCTGTCGCCCCCCGAGACACGCGCGCGTGAGCTGCGGGCCCTGACCGCGGCGGCGAAGGATCATCCGCGGGCGACGCGGTGGCTGTTGATGCTCGACCGCGACGCGCGCACGCGGGCCGACGCGTCAGGGATCGAGG
>JBBDXO010000182.1:0-3066 GCA_040902295.1 Candidatus Rokuibacteriota bacterium
CGCGCGGTGGCGAAGCGGGCGCTGGCGCTCGGCGAGCGGGTCTCTGCCGGCGGAACCCCGGAACGCGAGCCGCACGATGTACCCGGCGAGGGAAAAGAAGGCAATGCCGGCGATGAGGGCGGCTCCCATGCGCCGTTCCAGTACAAGTCGTATGCCAGCGACAGGGCGCTGGCGTATGCTGCGGCGGCATGGCCCCCTTCCTCGAGGTGCACGACCTCACGAAGTCATTCGGCGGCGTGCGGGCGGTCGACCGCTGCTCGCTGGCCGTGCGCGAAGGCACGATCACCGGCCTCATCGGACCGAACGGCGCCGGCAAGACCACGCTCTTCAACCTGCTCACGGGCTTTCACCGGCCCGACGGCGGGCGGGTGACTTTTCGGGGCGAAAACATCACGGGCCTGCCCGCGCACCGGATCTTCCGGCGCGGCATCTGCCGCACCTTTCAGATCCCGCGCGAGTTCAAGGACCTCACCGTGCTCGAGAACCTCCTCGTGGTGCCGCCCGACCAGACGGGCGAGCGGCTGTGGGCGCCGTGGCTGCGGCCGGGCCGCATCCGCCGTGAGGAGGCGCGCCTGCGCGACGAGGCCGCACGCGTTTTGGAGCACGTGGGCCTGGCGCCGCTGGCGGAGGAGCCGGCGTGGACGCTCTCCGGCGGGCAGAAGAAGCTGCTGGAGCTCGGGCGCGTGCTGATGGCCGACCCCACCCTGCTCATGCTGGACGAGCCCGGCGCCGGCGTGAACCCCACCCAGCTCAAGGAGCTGACCCGCTACATCCGGCGGCTGGCCGCGGAGCGGTCGATCACCATCCTCCTCATCGAGCACGACATGGACCTGGTGATGGCGGTCTGCGATCCGGTGATCGTGATGAGCGAGGGGCGGCCGCTCGCGGAAGGACCGCCCGACGCCGTGCGCCGCGACCCGCGCGTGCTCGCCGCGTACCTGGGCGCGCGCCACGCGCACGCGCCATGAGCCTGCTCCGCGTGCGCGGGGTCAGCGCCGGCTACGAGCAGATGGAGATCCTGCACGACGTGTCGATCGAGGTGCGCGCGGGCGAGATCGTCACGCTCATCGGGCCCAACGGCGCCGGCAAGTCGACGCTCATGAAGACCGTGTTCGGCCTGCTGCGGCCGCGCCGGGGCTCGATCCAGCTCGACGGCGAGGACATCACCGGCCTGGCGCCGAGCCTTCTCGTGCGCCGCGGGCTGTCGTACGTGCCCCAGGTCGACAACGTCTTCCCGTCGCTCACCGTCGAGGAGAACCTCGAGATGGGGGCGGTCGTCCGCACGGACGACATCCGCGCGCGCCTGGACCAGGTGCTGGCCCTGTTTCCCAGCCTGCGGCCCAAGCGCCGCCTGAAGGCGGGCGGGCTGTCGGGCGGCGAGCGCCAGATGGTCGCGATGTGCCGCGCGCTCATGCTCGACCCCCGCCTGCTGCTGCTCGACGAGCCGTCGGCGGGGCTGTCGCCCGTCCTCGTCGACACCGTGTTCGAGAAGATCGAGTCGATCAACCGTGGCGGCGTGGCCATCCTGCTCGTGGAGCAGAGCGCGCGCGAGGCGCTGCGACGCTCGCACCGCGGCTACGTCCTCGCGGGCGGCCAGGTGCGGCTCGAGGGCGCCGGCCCCGCCCTCCTCGAGGACCCGGAGGTGGCCCGCCTTTACCTCGGCGGCTAACTGTGGTGCAATCCCGCCGTGAATCCCCCAGGAGGTCGACGATGACGCTGGATCGACGTCAGTTCCTTGCCACCGGTCTCGCCGGCGCCGCCGTCCTCGCCGGCCGCCGCGCCCACGCCCAGCAGGAGGCGCTCCGCATCGGCGTCCTCACGCCCCTCACCGGCGGCGGCGCCGTGTACGGCACCACCATGTCGCGCATGTACACGCTCGTCGCCGACGAGATCAACAAGGCGGGCGGCGTGGGCGGCAAGCCGATCCAGCTCTTCACGGAGGACGCGCAGACCAACCCCGACGCCGGCGTGCGCGGCGCGCGCAAGCTCGTGGACGTCAACCGCGTGCACGCCCTCCTCGGCACCTGGTCGAGCGCGGTCACGCTGGCGGTGGCGCCCATCGCCGTGCAGGCGCGCATCCCGCACTTCTGCGTGTCCAGCTCGCCCGCCATCTCCACCTTCAAGGACGACGATTTCCTGTACCGCACGGCCTACTCGCAGGCGGTCATCAGCACCGTGTACGCGACCACCGCGCAGCGGCTCGGCTTCAAGACGGCCGCCATGCTCATCCTGAACAACCCCTACGGCATCGGCCTCGGCGACAGCTTCCCCGACCGCTTCGCCAAGCTGGGCGGCACGGTGACGGGCAAGGTCATCTACAACCCGGGCCAGTCGAGCTACCGCTCGGAGATCCAGCAGGCGCTCGCGAACAAGCCCGACGTCGTGCTCTTCGGCGGTTACACGCCGGACGGCATCCAGGTCTTCAAGGAGTGGTACCAGCTCGGCCTCGGCGGCACGTGGATGGGCCCGGGCTTCGCCCTCGACCAGAAATTCATCCAGTCCATCGGGATGCATGCGGCCGAGGGCATCGTCGTCGTGGAAGGCGCGCCCAATCTTCAGTCCTCCGCCTACAAGAACGCGAACAAGCTCTTTCGCGCCGCCCACAACCAGGAGGCGGACTTCTTCGCCTCCATGGCGTACGACCATCTCATGGTGGTGGCGCTCGCGGTCCTCGCGGGCAACGGCAACACGAGCGGCGACTCCATCAAGGCCAACCTCCGGAAGGTCACGAACTCCCCCGGCAAGGTGGTGGGGAGCTGGGCGGACGCCGCCGCCGCCGTCAAGGCGGGCGACAAGGTGAACTACGAGGGCGCCTCCAGCGCGTGCGACTTCGACGACAACGGCGACGTGCAGACCGACTTCGGCGTGTACCGCATCACGAAGGGCAAGTGGGCGCTCTCCCGCGTGATCAAGTTCGCGGAGCTGAAGACGACCTGATCGGCGAGCTCGTCCACCTCACCGTCACCGGGCTTCTCGTCGCGAGCCTGCTCGCGCTGGGGGCGGTGGGCCTGTCGCTCACCTTCGGCATCGCCCGCTTCGCCAACGTCGCGCATCCGGACTTCATGA
>JBBDXO010000183.1:0-2982 GCA_040902295.1 Candidatus Rokuibacteriota bacterium
CAGGCGTGGGACGAGGTGATCGAGTGCGAGCTGGGGGTGGACGCGGGCGGCGCCATCCGCGGGATGCGCGCGCGCGTCCTCGGCGACATCGGGGCCTACTCCATCCACCCGTGGACGGCGTCCATCGAGGTCATCCAGGTGATCAGCTTCCTGCCCGGCCCCTATCGCGTGCCGCACTACCGCGGCGAGGCGTGGGGCGTGGCCACCAACAAGGCGCCCATGGGGCCGTATCGCGGCGTGGGCCGGCCCGTGTCGACGTTCGTGACGGAATCGCTCATCGACCGCGCCGCGCGGCGGCTGGGGATGGATCCCATCGCGCTGCGCCTGCAGAACCTGGTCCGCACCGAGGAGTTTCCGTATCGCTCGCCGTCGGGCGTGGTGTGGGACCACGGCGCCTTCGTGGAGACGCTCGAGCGCGCCCGCGACCTCGCGGGCTACGCGCAGGTGCGCGACGAGCAGCGCCGCGCGCGGCCGTCGGGCCGCCGCCTCGGCATCGGCGTGGCCTCCTACGTCGAATTGACGGGCGTGGGCTCGGCCATTCCGGCCTCCCCGGGCGCCGCCATCAACACGGGCACGGAGGGCGCCACCGTGCGCGTGGACCCGGGGGGGACGGTGACGGCGATCTTCGGCGTGGCCAGCCATGGCCAGGGCCACGAGACGTCGCTGGCGCAGATCGTCGCCCAGGAGCTGGGCGCCGCCTTCGACGACGTCCGCGTCGTCGAGGGCGACACGGCGGCCTCGCCGGCGGGCACCGGCACGTATGCCAGCCGCACCGCCGTCATCGCGGGTGGGGCCGCCATCCTCGCCGCGCGCGCCGTGAAGGACAAGGCCGTGCTCATCGCCGCCCACCAGCTCGAGGCGGGCGTGGACGACGTCGTCCTGCAGGACGGGCGCGCCTCCGTGCGCGGTTCGGCCGGTCGCAGCGTCACGCTGCGCGAGATCGCGTCCGCCGCGTATGCGGGCGCGCGCCGGCTGCCGAAGGGCATGGAGCCCGGCCTCGAGGCCACGCGCTTCTACGACCCGTACTTCGGCAGCGCCTCCAACGCCGCCCACGTGGCGGTGGTGGAGGTCGACGTGGAGACGTGCGCGGTGGCGATCCGCCGCTTCGTCCTCGTCGAGGACTGCGGCCGGATGATCAACCCCATGATCGTCGAGGGGCAGGCCATCGGCGGCGTCGCCCAGGGCATCGGCGCCGCCCTCCTCGAAGAGATCGTCTACAGCGAGGACGGCCAGCTCCTCACGGGCACGCTCATGGATTACCTCGTGCCGACGGCCAGCGAGATGCCGCTCGTCGAGGTGCTCCATCTCGACCGCCCGTCGCCCGCGACGCTCGGCGGCTTCAAGGGCGTGGGCGAGGGCGGCACCATCGGCGCGCCGGCCGCCATCGCCAACGCCATCGCGGACGCGCTGGCGCCGCTCGGCATCGACATCACCGAGCTGCCGATGACGCCCGACCGGCTGTTCAGGCTCATTCACCAGCGGCAGACACGGGAGACGTGATGATGGCAGAGCCATGGACGGACGCGATCGACCGCATGCTGAGCCGCATCCAGGACACCGCGGCGCGCGTGAAGGATGGCTTTCCGCACTGGGCGGATCCCGAGACGGGGCAGTGGACCACCACGCCCGACGGCGATTGGACGGGCGGCTGCTGGATCGGCCAGCTCTGGCTCGCCGCCGCGGCGACGGGTGACGCCCGCTACCGCGCGTGGGCGGAGGCGTTCGCCGGGCGCCTGCGCTCGCGCATCGACGCGCAGACCGTCTTCAAGTCGTTTCCCGCGTACTACGGCTTGAGCCTCGGCGCCATCCTGCACGACGCGGCCGGGCCGCGGGACATCGGCCTCGCCACCGCCCGCAGCCTCGCGCGGCTCTACGAGCCCGCGCTCAAGCTGGTGCCGCTCGGCCCGCAGGCGGAGGAAGGCGCGCACATCGGCGCCACCGAGACGAGCATCGACAGCCTGCAGGCGGCGCCGTTTCTGTTCTGGGCGGCGGGCGTCACCGGGGACGCCGGGCTTCGCGAGGTGGCGACGAATCACGCCGCCACGATCATCCCCCTGCACCTGCGGGACGACGGCTCCTTCATCCAGTCCAGCTCGCTGGACGGCGCCACGGGCCGGCTGGTGCGGCACTACACGCACAAGGGGTTCAGCGATACGAGCACGTGGGGGCGCGCGCAGGCGTGGGGCACGCTCTTTTCCACGATGAGCTATCTGGCCGATCGCAAGCGCGAGGCGTGGATCGGCGCCGCCGTGCGGGGCGCCGACTGGTGGCTGGCGCATGCGCCCGCCGACCGCGTGGCCTACTGGGATTTCGACGACCCGGCGATCCCGAACACGGAGCGGGATACCGCGGCCACCGCCATCGCGACGGCGGCGCTGCTCAAGCTGAGCCTGGTGGCGCCCACCGCGGACGGACGCACGCGCTATCGCGCGGCGGCGGAGGCCACCGCGCGCGCCCTCGTCGAGCGCTACCTGACCCCCACCCATGCCGGAGACCGGCGGGTGCCCGGCATGCTCACGGAGGCATGCTTCAACAAGCGACCGGACGCGCGCGCCCACGACCGGGCCCACCGCTGCGAGTTCATCGTGGGCAGCTACTACCTCTTCGAGAGCCTGCTCGGCCTCGCGGGCCGCATCGACCCCCTGCGCGTGTAGCGCCTACGCCGCGGGGTTCTCCCGGTGCGCACGTGCCTGGGCGCGGTCGGTGTCGTCGAGGTATTGCTGCGGGTTGCGGTCGAACTTCGCCTTGCACTCCACCGAGCAGAAATAGAACGTCTGGCCGCCGTGCTCGGACGAGGCCGCGGCCGACGACGGGTTCACTTCCATGCCGCACACTGGATCGAGTCCCATGGGATCCTCCCTCAGAGATAGGTCTCGATGACAGAGCCGCAAGCCACGTGCCAGCGAGCTGGTCGATGGTGTCGGTGGGCGCCGAGGCCGGGGAATTTCCTAGCCAGGACTATTGATGAACGACACCCGCCGG
>JBBDXO010000184.1:0-2960 GCA_040902295.1 Candidatus Rokuibacteriota bacterium
GGCCGCTCGACACGCCCGGCTACGACAAGGCGTTTTCGTGCAGCGCGTGCCACGGAGCCGCGGGTAACAGCCGCACGGACTCGATGCCCATCCTGGCCGGCATGGCGCCCGCGTACTTCAAGAAGGCCATCGAGGATTACGCATCGGGCCGGCGGCCGTCGCCGGAGATGGAGCCGTACTCCAAGATGGTACGTGAGCTGGGCGTGGATGCGGTGGCGGCGTACTTCGCGGCCCAGCGCCGCGAGCCGCCGGCGGGCCGGGTCGACCGCGCCGCCGTCGCGCGCGGGCGCGCCGCCGCCACGCCGTGCGTGACGTGCCACGGCGAGGCGGGCAAGGGTGACGCCGCGAAAGCGATTCCGGACATCAGCGGGCAGCCCGTCGGCTATCTGAGAAACCAGCTCCTGCTCTTCAAGGCCGATCGCCGCAGCCCGGGGGACGAGGCGCTCACGAAGATGAAGGCGGTGCTGAAGCAGATCCCCGACGCCACGCTGGCCGATCTGGCCGCGTATTACTCGAGCCGCGGCAGGTAGTGACCCTCGGCCTCCTGGCCGTCCTCCCGGTCCTCAGCCTCGCCGGCGCGGTGGTCTCCGGACTTCTCGGCGTCGGGGGCGCCATCGTCATGATCCCGCTCCTGCTCTATGGCCCGCCCCTGCTGGGGGTGGGCCAGCTCGACATCCGCACGGTGTCGGCCATCACGATGGTGCAGGTGTTCGTGGCCGCCGTGTCCGGCATGCTCGCCCATCGCCGGCACCGCGCGGTGAACGCGCGGCTGGCGTTCGTGGGCGGCGTGACGATGTCGGCGGGGTCGCTGGCAGGGGCGCTGGGCTCCAGGTACGTGTCCGACGCGGCGCTGCTCGTCGTGTTCGCGGTCATGGTGACGGTGGCGGCCGGGTTCATGTTCATGCCCACGCCGCAGGTCGACGTGCTCACGCCCGGGCAGGAGCGCCCCTTCAGCCGCTTGCTGACGGCGCTGGTGGCCCTCGTCGTGGGCGTCGGCGCCGGCCTCGTGGGCGCGGGGGGCGCCTTCCTGCTCGTGCCGCTGCTGCTCGTGGTGGTGGGCATGCCCATCCGGGTGACCATCGGCAGCTCGCTGGCGATCACGGCGATGGCGGCGGCGGCGGGCGTGGTGGGCAAGTTCGTCACGGGCCAGATCCCGCTCCTGCTCGCGCTGGTGGTGGCGCTGGGCGCCCTGCCGGGCGCGAGCCTGGGCGCCGCCCTCAGCCGGCGGATGAGCGGCCCCGCCTTGAAACTGCTACTGTTCGTGATAATCCTGATCACCGGTGTCCGCGTGTGGTGGGACGTGCTCTTCCATTGACGATGTCCACGTGAAGGGGCCGGCGTGCGCTACGGGTTCGTGATCGACCAGCGGCTGTGCATCGGCTGTCACGCGTGCACGGTGGCGTGCAAGCAAGAGAACCAGGTGCCCCTCGGCGCCTTCCGCACGTGGGTGAAGTACGTCGAGAAGGGCGTGTTCCCGGAGACGCGGCGCTACTTCTCGGTGCTGCGCTGCAACCATTGCGACGACGCGCCCTGCGTCACCATCTGTCCCACGGTGGCGCTCTACCGGCGCGACGACGGCATCGTGGACTTCGACGGCGACCGCTGCATCGGCTGCAAGTCGTGCATGCAGGGCTGCCCGTACGACGCCCTCTACATCGATCCGAACACGCAGACGGCCGCCAAGTGCAACTACTGCGCGCATCGCATCGAGGTCGGCCTCGAGCCCGCGTGCGTGATCGTGTGTCCGGAGACGGCCATCATCGCGGGCGATCTCGACGATCCCGCCTCGAGGATCGCGCGCCTCGTCGCCCGCGAGCAGGTGGAGGTGCGCAAGGCGGAGCAGGGGACGCGGCCCAAGGTCTACTACGTGGGCGCGGAATCGTCGTCGCTCACGCCGCAGATGCAGCGCGCGACGCCCACGCACATGTGGGGACAGCGCCCCCCCGCCGAGACCGATCTCATCCGCATGGTGGCCGCCATGCAGGCGAAGGAAGGCAACGGCGACGGCGCCCTCAGCCGCACCGTGTACGACGCGCCCCACGCGCCGCTGCCGTGGGGGGCGAAGGTGTCGGCGTACCTGTGGACGAAGTCGATCTCCGCGGGGGCACTCATGGTGGCCGCCCTCGGCACGCTCCTCGGCGTGCCTGCCGGCGACTTCCTCGTGGGCGTGGCGGCGCCGCTCATCGCGCTGCTGTTCCTGGCCATCACCACCGGGCTGCTCGTGGCCGATCTCAAGCGGCCCGACCGCTTCCACTACATCCTGTTCAAGGGCAACCGCACCTCGTGGCTCGTGTGGGGGGCGTGGATCCTCATCGCCTACGGCGGGGTCGCCGCCGCCTGGCTCGTGGGCGGGCTCACCGCCAACGAGCCGCTCCTCCGCGCCCTCGCGCTGCCCGCGCTGGCGCTCGGCGCGGGCGCCGCCGGCTACAGCGCGTTCCTGTTCGGCCAGGCGGAAGGCCGCGATTTCTGGCAGAGCCCGCTGCTGCTGCCCCAGCTGCTGGTCGCGGCGCTCGCGGCGGGCGCGGCCTCGCTGCTGATCGCGGGCTCGGTGCCCGCCGCCGACCCCCGCGCGATCGGCGGACTCGCCATGCTGCTGCTGCTCGCGCTGCTCGCGCAGGCGCTGGTCCTCTTCGCCGAGCTCTTCGGCTCGCACGCCAGCGTGGACGTCGCCCGCGCGGCGCGCCTCATCACGCGCGGGCCGTGGAGCGGCCGCTTCTGGGGCGGCGTGATCGTGCTCGGCATCCTGGTACCGCTGGCGCTCGTGGCGTGGGGGCCCGGTCCCGCGGTTCTCGGCGCGCTCTTCGCCCTCCTCGGCCTCTGGATCTACGAGGACCTGTGGGTCAAGGCCGGGCAGTCCATCCCGCTGAGCTAATGACTCTCGTGGAAGGCGGTGACGGCGGGGGTTGGGCGGGCGGGTCGCGGGCGCGCCGTCATGGCGAGCCGTGGTCGCCGTTCGAGCG
>JBBDXO010000185.1:0-2851 GCA_040902295.1 Candidatus Rokuibacteriota bacterium
CTGGCCGTCGGCCGCGCCCTCATGGCCAATCCCGATCTCATCCTGATGGACGAGCCGTCGGAAGGGCTGGCGCCACGGCTGGTGCAGCAGATCGAGTCGATCATGAAGCGCATGCGAGACCACGGCCACGCCGTCCTGCTCGTCGAGCAGAACTTCGCGCTCGCCATGGCCGTCGCCGACCACATCCACGTCGTTTCCGCGGGGCGCTTCGTCTTCGGCGGCACGCCCCGCGAGCTGGCGGCGGCGACCGCGGTGCTGGACCAGCACCTCGGCGTCGCCGGAAAAGGAGGTCCGTGATGCCCAAGCAGCACACGCTCGACCCTTCGCCCGAGACCGTGCACTGGGGCTACTTCGACGCCGCCATCCCGCCGAAGCTCACCGTCGACTCGGGCGATACCGTCGTCGTCGACACGGTGTCCGGCGGCCGCCGAGAGCTGGGCGATGATCTCTCGCGCCTGGGCCCCGTGCACCGCGAGATCGCCGAGAAGGTCATGCAGGGCCCCGGCCCGCACATCCTCACCGGCCCCATCGCCGTGCGCGGCGCCGAGCCCGGCGACACGCTGGAGGTGCGCATCCAGTCCATCGAGCTGACGGTGGACTGGGGCTGGAACATCATCCGCCCGCTGCGCGGCACGCTCCCCGAAGACTTCCCGCGCATGCGCCGCACCATCATTGCGCTCGATCGCAGGAAGATGACGGCCACGCTGCCGTGGGGGCCCACCCTCCCGCTGCGTCCGTTCTTCGGCATCATGGCCACCGCCCCGCGCCCGGAGTACGGCCTCTGCTCCAGCGTCGAGCCGCGCGAGTTCGGCGGCAACATCGACAACAAGGAATTCGTCCCCGGCACCTCGCTCTTCCTGCCCGTCTTCGTGCCGGGCGCGAACTTCTCCGCCGGCGACGGCCACGCCGTGCAGGGCGACGGGGAAGTGTGCCTGACCGCGCTCGAGACCTGCCTGCGCGGAACGTTCGAGCTGGTCCTCCACAAGGGCATGGGCCTGACGTTCCCGCGCGCGGTGACGCCGACGCACTACATCGCGATGGGCTTCGACCCCGACCTCGACGACGCCGCCCGCCAGGCGCTGCGCGACATGATCGCCTGGCTCGTGCAGCTCAAGGCCTGGACACCCGAGGAGGCCTACGTCTTCTGCAGCCTCGCGTGCGACCTGCACGTCACGCAGCTCGTGGACGGCAACAAGGGCATCCACGCGATGGTGAGCCGGGAGCTGCTCGGCGGCAGGCCCTGAAACCGGCGCGCGCTGAAACGCACTGACGGCGCCTCTTACGGCAGCAGGTCGGCGACGGTGACGCTCGCCTCCGGCGCCGCCAGCGGCGCCACCCGCTCCTCGGGGCCGAGGGCAAGCGTGGTGCCGTAGCGCCAGCCGAACGCGGCCGCACGGTCCGGCACCGGCCGCCGGTACACCTCGAGCCGTCGATCGGGCAGGTTCACGATCCAGTAGTCGGCCAGGCGGGCGCGGGCGTAGAGGCTGCCCTTGTGGTCGCGGTCGAATCCGAGACGCGAGAGCGCGACCTCCACCACGAGCACCGGACGCGCCGGGTGGGCATCACGATGGTGGCGGGGATCGCCGGCCACGACGGCGACGTCGGGCTCCGGCTCGGATTCGTCGTCGAGCGCCACCGGCATCTGCGATCGGACGTCCCAGCCCGGCCCGAAGGCCGCGGTGAGAGCGCGCTGGACCAGCTGGATGCTGGTCGCGTGGAGACTGTGCTGCGGCTCTTTGCAGGTCACCGCGCCGGCGAGCAGCTCGACGCGATCGTCCGGGCCCAGGATCTCCGCGTCCACCAGCCGCTCGTACTCCAGGCGGGTCCACTTCCGTTCCTGCACATCCATGAAGTGAGAGTAGGCGCGTGCCACCGCGCGCGCAATGCGTCAGACGCCTCTCACTCCGCGCGGCGTACTCAGGCCGCCGCCCACTGTTCGGACAGCACCTCTGCCTGCTCCAGCACTGTCTGCGTCGCTCTCTCCTGCTTGTCGGGTGGGTAGCCGTACTTGCGAAGGATACGTTTCACCAGCACCCGCAGTTGCGCGCGGACGTTCTCCCGGACGGTCCAGTCGATCGTCACGTTGGCGCGCACGGTAACGACCAGCTCACGCGCGATCGTGCGCAGGGCGTCGTCGCCGAGCACCTTGACCGCGCTGTCGTTGGTCTCGAGCGCGTCGTAGAAGGCCACCTCGTCGTCGGTGAGCCCGAGCGCCTCGCCGCGCGCGCTCGCCTGACGCAGGTCCTTCGCGAGCTGGATCAGCTCTTCGATGACCTTGGCCGTCTCGATGGCGCGGTTCTGGTACCGGCGCAGCGACTGCTCGAGGAGGTCCGCGAACGACCGGCCGCTCACCGGCGCGCGTGCTGCCCCCAGTCCGCGTCGTTCGGCCAATTGATCGTCCCGATCTCCGGGTATACGGCCACGCGGGCGAAGTAAGCCGGGTCACGAAGCGGGGCGAACACTCCCCGAAACCTCCCCATCGTGGAACTGCAACCAGAGCCGGTATCCACCACGCGGCTCGACCTTGACCACGTCGTTCAGCATGTGTGCTCCGATTCCAGCGGCGCGATACGGTTCAGCGGCGCGCTCCCCCGGGAATGCGGCGGCGCGTGATCGCTATAGTTCATGGTTGATGATGATACCGAAGAACCGACTGATCTTCGGCACTACGTCAACACTCCCATGTCCCGTTGTTCATCCTGGGCAGGGAACTCGTCCGAATCGTCAGGATAGTCTGCCATCTGGGACGGCGACGACCCCACGGCCAGCGGATGCAGGACGTCGATCGCCCAACCGACGTCGAGGCGCTCACCCAGCCAACCCGGGCAGGCCGTCCGTGCGTCGAGCCGAA
>JBBDXO010000186.1:0-2837 GCA_040902295.1 Candidatus Rokuibacteriota bacterium
CCCCCGGGCGCGGCCCCCCATCTTTACAGGCACAGCGGTTGCAGAAACGTCGTCGATGATGATGGCGCCCAGGTGTGTGATCTGCGGTGAGCCGCTGACGTCGGAGGGTGACCCGGTGTGCGACGACGGCGCCTGCTACCACCGCGTCTGCATGGAGGCGGCGGCGGGCGCCGAAGCCGGAGCCACGGACGGGGTTACTGCAGGCTGACCTCGTTGCTGAGCTCGTTCGTGTCGTCCGGCTGCTGCGGGAAGTGCTGCCGCAGCACGGCCCCCACGTCCCCCACCGCCGCCAGCACCGCGTCGCGCGCCGCGCCGGAGCGCAGGCGCTCCAGCATGAGATCGCGCACGTGCTCCCAGTACTGCGGCCCGACCTTCGCGTGGATGCCCTCGTCGCCGACGACGGCGAGCGTGTGGTCCTCGACCGCGAGGTAGATCAGCACCGCGTTCCGCCCCGCGGTGCGGTGCATGCCGAGGGCGGCGAACACGTCGAGCGCCCGCGCCATGACCTCCGCGCCCGCGGGCGCGTGGCGCTCGAGATGCACGCGGAGCTCCGCGGACGTGGCCGCTTCCACCACGCCCACCGCGCGGCCGATGGCGTCGAGATCCTCCGGCGTGAAGAGCACGGCCGCCCACTTCGGGTGCTTGCCCATTGCCTACCAGCTCCCGCTCGCGCCGCCGCCGCCGAAGCTGCCGCCGCCGCCTGAAAAACCGCCGCCGCCGCCCCCGCCGCCCCACCCGCCACCGCGCGACCGGCCCGAGCCGAACCAGGGGAACATCACCGCGGGCGCGTACCAGCCGCGTCGCCCCGCGGTGTAGGCATTGCGGGAGGCACGGCGGCCCGGCCCCCGGAGCTCGTGCAGGACGAGCAGCACGATGACCGCAAAGATGAACAGCACGGCCGGGGAGAAGGGCGAGGAGCGGGGGCGCGGCGGGGGCGGGGCCTGTGCAGCGCCGCCGGGCTCCACGCGCGCGAACACCGCCTGCACCGCCTCCTCCAACCCCTGGGCGTAGCGCTGCTCACGAAAGCGCGGACCGATGACGTCGCGGATGATCCGCCCCGCCACGGCGTCCGGGATGACCGGCTCGAGGCCGTAGCCGACTTCCATCCGCATCGCCCGGTCCTGCAGGAAGACGAGGAGGATGACGCCGTTGTCGAGGCCCTTCTGGCCGACGCGCCACTGCTGCGCCAGGCGGATCGAGTAGTCCTCGAGGCTCTCGCCCTCGAGCGACGCGAAGATCGCGATGACCATCTGCGCGCCCGTCGCCTGCTCGCGCTCGGCAAGCTGCGTCTCCAGGCGGGCGCGCTCGTCGGACGTGAGCGCCCCCGCGTAGTCGTTCACGCGCGCCGCCGGCGCGGCAGGGACGACGAGCGCGAGCGCGAGGAGGCCGGCGATCAGCACTGCCGCCGCCTGACCGCTAGAACGTGACCTTCGGCGGCGTGGCCGCGTCGGGGGCGGCCTCGAAGAACGCCTTGGGCTGGAAGCCTCTGAAGCCGGCCACGAGGCTGGCGGGGAACAGGCGCAGCCGCGTGTTGTACTCGCGCACGGCGTCGTTGTAGCGCCGCCGCTCCACGGCGATCCGGTTCTCGGTGCCGGCAAGCTCCGTCTGCAGTGCGAGGAAGTTCTGGTTCGACCGGAGCTCGGGATACCGCTCGACGGTGACGAGGAGCCGGCTGAGGGCGCCGCTGAGCTGGCTCTGCGCGGCCTGGAACCGCTCCATCGCCTTCGGATCGTTGAGCGCCTCCGGCGTCAGCTGCACGCTGCTCGCGCTCGCCCGCGCGCGCGTCACGCTCTCGAGCACCTCCCGCTCCTGGGCCGCGAAGCCCTTCACCGTCTCCACCAGGTTGGGGATGAGGTCGGCGCGCCGCTGGTAGACGTTCTGCACCTGGGCCCACGAGGCGTTGACGTTCTGCTCGAGACCGACGAGCTGGTTGTTGATACCGACGCCCCACACGAAGATGCCGCCGACGACGACGGCGAGCACGAGGAGGACGACGAGCGCGGCTTTCATCACCTGAATGATAACAGACGGCCGTTTGACGCCTTCCGCGCGGCCCGGGTAGACTCGCGGCCATGCCGCCCACCCCGATCGCCGAGTACCGCGTCAAGGCACGCAACACCTCCGCCCACGGCGAGAACGCCATTCACGACGACGCCGTCGCAAAGCAGTACGGCTTTGGCGGCGGTCTCGTGCCCGGCGTCACCGTGTACGGCTACATGACCCACCCGCTGGTGCGCGACTTCGGCACCGCCTGGCTCGAGCGCGGCACCGTCACCGTGCGCTTCCTCAAGCCCGTGCTCGAAGGCGAAGAGATGATCACGACGGGCGCCATCACCGCGCGCGACGCCGGCGGCGTGGGCCTCACGCTCACCGCGCTCACCGCCTCCACCCCCGAGTGCGCGACCATGACGGCCACCGTGCCCGCGGGCCGGCCCACGCCCGTGAACCTCAACCTCTACAGCCGGGCCCCGCTGCCCGAGCCGCGGCCCGCCGCCACGCGTGAGCATCTGCAGTCGGTGTCGGTGCTCGGCACGCCGGTGACGCTCTACGACCAAGCGCGCGCCGCCGAACACCTCGCCGGCATCGACGACCCGCTGCCGCTCTACCGCGGCGCCGACGGCTGGGTCCACCCCGGCTTCTATCTCCACCAGGCCAACCGCGCCATCGACCGCAACGTGAAGATGGGCCCGTGGATCCACGTGGGCAGCGTCATCCGCCACCTCGGGCCGGCGCGCATGGGCGACACGCTGTCCACCCTCGGCAAGGTTCGCTCGCTCTTCGACAAGAAAGGCCGCGAGTTCGTCGAGGTCGACCTCGTCATCGTCGCCGCCCGCGGC
>JBBDXO010000187.1:0-2832 GCA_040902295.1 Candidatus Rokuibacteriota bacterium
CCGGCGGCGCAGCGCCGCCACGATCGGGGGTGCGATCAGCGCGATGAGCCCGACCAGGATCAGCGCGGCGGCGAGCGGGCGGAAGACGAGCAGGCGCCACTCGCCGTGGGCCATGAAGAGCGTCTGCCGCAGCGTGTTCTCCATGAACGGGCCCAGCACGAGGGCCACGATGAGGGGCGCGGGATCGACGGCGAGCTTGCGCAAGCCGTAGCCGATCAGCCCGAAGAGCACCAGCACCCAGAGGTCGAGCAGGCTGTTGTTGAGGCTCCAGGCGCCGACCAGGCAGAGCAGGAGCACCAGGGTGGACAGCACGTGCTGCGGCAGGCGCAGGATGCTCACGAAGACGCCGATCAGCGGCAGGTTGAGGATCAGCAGGAAGGCGTTGCCCACGTACATGCTGGCCACGACTCCCCAGAACACGTCCGGACGCTGCGCCATGAGGAGCGGCCCCGGCTGTACGCCGTGGATGACGAGCGCCGAGAGCAGGATGGCGGTGGCGGGCGCGAACGGGATGCCGAGCGACAGCAGCGGCACCATGGCGCCGGCGGTGGCGCCGTTGTTGGCCGCCTCGGGGCCCGCCACGCCCTCGATGGCGCCGTGGCCGAACTGCTCGGGCGTCTTCGACACCCGGCGCTCCAGCGCGTAGGAGATGAACGTGGAGAGCACCGCGGCGGGGCCCGGCACCAGGCCCGCCAGGAAGCCCACGGCCGAGCCGCGCGCGATGGGCGCCGCGGAGCGCCGCCACTCCTCGGCGGTGGGGAACAACTCGCGCAGCCGCACGGTGGCGATGCGCGCGCGGCGCACGCCCTGCTCGGCGAGCACCAGCACCTCGGCGATGCCGTAGAGGCCCATGATGACGGGGACGAGGTCGATGCCCTGCGCCAGCGTGAGCCAGCCGAAGGTGAAGCGGCTGACGCCGGAGATGGGCTCCATGCCGACGGTGCCGATGGCGAGCCCCGCGCCCACCATGAAGAGGGAGGTCACCACCGATCCGCCCGACAGGCGCGAGAGCACCAGCAGCCCCATCAGCGACAGCGCGAAATACTCCGGCGGGCCGAACCGCAGCGCCTGGTCGGCCAGCCATGCCGCCAGCAGGACGATGCCGAAGATGCCGAGCGTGCCGGCGACGAAGGAGCCCACGGCCGAGACGGCCAGCGCCGCACCGGCCCGGCCCCGCCGCGCCATCGCGTAGCCTTCGATGGCCGTGACGACGGAGGCCGCCTCGCCCGGCACGCGCACCAGGATCGACGTGGTCGAGCCGCCGTACATGGAGCCGTAGTAGATGCCGGCCAGCATGATGAGCGCGGTGGTGGGCGACAGGGCCAGCGTGGAGGGGATCAGCAGCGCCATCGCGCCGATGGGCCCGATGCCCGGCAGCACGCCGACGATGGTGCCGATGAGCACGCCCACGAAGCAGGCCAGGAGGTTCGCCGGCGCCATGGCCACGCCGAGGCCGTAGGCGATGCCCTCGACCGCGCCCATTTAGTAGAGGAAGCCGCGCGGCAGCGGCACGCCGAGGAGCACCGCGAAGAGGTAGTGCGACAGCGCCGCCGTCACCACGCCGGCGGCCGCCGCCGTCGCCCAGCGGCCGCCGCCGAGGCGCTGCAGGAGCAGCGTGGTGAAGACGAAGGCGAGCAGGGGATAGCCGAGCCACGGCAGCAGCAGGCAGAATCCCAGCAGGCAGGCGACGGCCGTCACGACCCGACGGCCGCCGGCCCCCGAGCACGCCGTGCAGCACGATGGCGCCGGAGAGGAGCACGAGCAACGCGCCCACGCCGGCCGGGTACAGCCCGGCGCCGGGCGCGCTCATGGTTCCCAGCGAGAACTGCAGCGCCTGCCAGAGATAGAGCGCGCTGGCGACGAGCGCCGCCACCGCCGCCGCGCGCCCGCCCATCACCGCGCCGGCGCCGCTACTTCAGCCCGAGCTTCTTCACCAGCGGCTCGAAGCGCCGGTAGGAGTCCCACAGCTCCTTCGTGAGATCCTCCGCGCCCTTGTAGTCGATCTGGAAGCCGCGCGCCTTCGCCATGCTCACGAAGCCCGGATCCTCCAGCGCCTTCCGCGCCGCCGCGCTCACCTTGTCGACCACGGCCGCGGGCGTGCCCTTGGGCGCGATGAGCACGTAGTAGACGCCCAGCGTGATGTCGTGGCCGAGCTCCTTGGCGGTCGGCACGTCGGGGAAGAGCGGATCACGCGCGGGCTCGAACACCATCAGCACGCGCGCCTTGCCCGCCTCCACGTGCGGCACGATCTCGCCCGGGTGCACGATCGACGCCTCGACGTGGCCGCCGAGCAGCGCGGGGATCGCCTCGCCGTTGCCGCGGAACGGCACGTGGGTGAGGTCGACGGTGGCCTGGCCCTTCAGGTCCTCGAGGATGAGGTGCAGGATGGTGCCGATGCCGGGGCTGGACACGCGGATCTTCCCCGGCGCCTGCTTGGCGGCGGCCAGGAACTCCGCGCCGGTCTTCCACGGCGCGTCCTGCTTGACGGCCAGCACGATGGCCAGGTTCACGAGCTTGTTGATGGGCGCGTACGTGTCGGGCCCCTTGTACGGCAGCGCCGTCCGGTGCGGCTGCACCGTGAGGACCGCCACCGCGCTGATGCCGAGCGTGTAGCCGTCGGGCCGGGCCTGGACGACCTCCGAGTTGCCGATGGTGCCCGCCCCTCCGGCCCGGTTCACCACGGCCAGCGGCTGGGGGAACGTCTTCTTCATCGCCTCGCTCAGGCCGCGGCTCACGATGTCCATGGCGCCGCCGGCCGGGAACGGGCAGATCAGGGTGACGGGACGCTCCGGATACTCCGCGAGAGCCGGGCTGACGGCGACGAGCGTGAGC
>JBBDXO010000188.1:0-2810 GCA_040902295.1 Candidatus Rokuibacteriota bacterium
CGCCGACGTCGAAGGCGGTGGCGTACCCTGACGGCCATGCCCGACCTCACGCTCGACCGTCACGACGCCGTCGCCACCCTCACGCTGAACCGCCCCCAACGCCGCAACGCCCTCAGCGACGCCCTCCTCGACCGCCTGGCCGGCGCCTGCGCCGAGCTGCGCGAGGACGCCAGCACCCACGTCGTCGTGCTGACCGGCGCGCCGCCCGTCTTCTCGGCCGGCGCCGACGCCGGCCTGCGCGCCTCCATGTCGCTCGACGAGCAGCGGCAGGCATTTGCCGCCACGCGGACGAATTTCCTGCCGCTGTTCTGCCGCGTGCTCGAGGCGCTGGAAGGCCTCCCGCAGGCGACGATCGCGATGATCAACGGGCACGCCGTGGGCGGGGGCTGGGCGTTGACGCTGGCCTGCGACTTCCGCTTCGCGTCGGCAGAGGCGCGCTTCTGGATCCCGGAGGTCGACCTCGGCATCCCGCTCGCCGCGGAGATGACGGCGCGCTTCGTCCGCCTCGCGGGCCCCGCCCGCGCCAAGGAGATCGCCATGGAGGGGCGTCGCTACGCGGCGGACGAGGTGCGGGACCTCGGCCTCGTCCATCGCGTCGTGCCGGCCGGCGGCCTGGCTGCTGCCGTGCACGCGTACGCGGCGACGCTGGCCGGCAAGCCGTTCGCTGCGCTCGCCGAGACCAAGGCGCGCGTCGACCGGCTCGCCCCGATTGCGCTGGCGCCCCCATCGGGCTAACCTTGGCCCGCCGCGTGCCGCCGGATGTCGTCGCCGAGTTGCGCGCAGACACTCAAGGAGGAGTTCCTCGATGCTGAAGCGTTTGACCGCTGTCGCCGCCCTGTTCGCCGTCGCCGCCGTCGTGCCCGCCACCGCCCAGACCGGGCCCATCAAGATCGGCGCCATCCTGCCGCTCACGGGCTCCGGCGCCTCGTACGGCGTCTGGATGAAGGGCGGCGCCGAGATCGCCGCCGAGGAGATCAACGCCGCCGGCGGCATCGGCGGCCGCAAGCTGGAAGTGATCTACGAAGACCATGCGGCGGACGCCTCGAAGGCCGTCAACGCCATGCGCCGGCTCGTGGAGGTCGAGAAGATCCCGTTCACGATGACGTCGTACTCGGCGCCCACGCTGGCCATCCAGCCCATCGGCGCCCAGAACAAGGTGGTCATGATGAACGGCGGGGGACAGTCGGACAACCTCGCCAACAAGCCCTACCTGTACAACAACATCCCGGTCGTCTCGAACGAGGTCGGGGTGATCGCCGACTGGCTCGCCAAGGAGAAGAAGCTGAAGGCGGCGGTGCTCATCGTGGCCAACGACGAGGCCGGCCGCAACGCGGCCAAGTCGTTCCGGGAGAAGTTCACGGCGGCGGGCGGCAAGGTGCTCGCCGAGGAGCAGATCGCGCTGGACGGCACCGACTTCCGCGCGCAGCTCGCCAAGCTGAAGGCGCGGGGCGGCGATCTGCTCTTCATCTCCTCGTACGGCCGCAACGTCGCGATCGTGGCCGACCAGGCGCGCGAGCTGGGGATCACGATTCCCATGGCCGCCACCTCCTGGGTGCAGGTGCCCGAGGTGCTGAAGTCCAAGGGCGCCGACGGCATGCTCACCACGCGGCTGCCGTTCAATCCCGACTCGCCCTTCGCCAACAAGTTCAAGCAGAGGTACAACGTCGACGCCGGCTTCTTCGCGGTGCAGTACTACAGCGCCACGATGATCTTCGCGAAGGCCGCGGAGACGGCCATGCAGAAGAACAACGGGCGCCTCGACGGTGAAGGCGTGAAGGACGCCATCGAGAGCGTGCGTGCGTTCGACACCCCGTCGGGCAAGCTCGTCTTCCAGCCGAACCACGCCGCCGTCATGGACATCGAGGTGGGCGTGCTGAAGAACGGCAAGGTCGAGATCGAGAAGGTCATCAAGGCGAACCCCTAGCCGTGGATCTCGTCCTCCAGCTCCTGGCCACGGGCCTCGTGGTCGGGAGCATCTACGCGCTGTGCGCGCTGGGGTGGGGCCTGATCTACGGCACGACGCTCCACTTCCACGTCGCGCACGGCGCGGTCTTCTCGCTGGCCGCGTACTACGCCTGGGCCGGCCAGCAGCTCCTCGGACTGCCGCTCGTCCTGGCCGTCCTGCTCGCCATCCTGCTCTCCGCGCTCTCCGGGCTCCTCATCGACCTCCTCCTCTACCAGCAGCTCGAGCGGCGGGGCGCCATTCGCACCACGGTCTTCATCAGCTCGCTCGGCCTGCTCATCGTGGTCGAGAACGTGCTGGCCATGGTCTTCACGCCGGATCCGCTCCGGATGGACATCGGCGTCCTCCACAACGCCGTGCAGCTCGGGCCCGTGTTCCTCACGTGGCTGCACGTCGTGGCCGTCGCCCTCGCCATCGTCGGGTACCTGGCGCTGATGGCGTTCCTCAAGCGCTCGCGCGCGGGGCAGGCGATCCGCGCCGTGTCGAGCTCGCCGGAGATGGCGCGCACGGTGGGGATCGATCTCGGGCGCGTCCACCTCCTCACCTATGCCATCGGCTCGGCCATCTCCGCGCCCGCCGGCATCATCGTGGCCATGGACGTCGGCGCCGAGCCCTACCGGGGCACGACCTTCGTGCTGCTCGCCTCGGTGGGCGTCATCATGGGCGGCATCGGCTCCATTCCGGGCGCGATGATCGGCGGCGTCTTCCTCGGCCTCCTCGAGAACCTCGGCATCTGGCAGATCCCCTCGCAGTGGCAGTCCGCGATCAGCTTCGGGGTCTTCCTCGTCTTCATCGTGGTGCGGCCGCGCGGCTTCTTCGGCCGCAAGATCCAGTCGGCGGAGATCTA
>JBBDXO010000189.1:0-2803 GCA_040902295.1 Candidatus Rokuibacteriota bacterium
GGCCGTCCTTTCTGTGAACGCCGGGAGTGTAGCATCAGGCCGGTCCGCTTGCCGCCGGGGCCGCACGTGATGGAGCAGGCGCCGCACTCGGATCGACGGGAGGCAGGACCCTGACGACCTATCGAAGGGGTCTGTGCCCTTTCATCGAAGGGGCCTGGTCGGCTCCGGGGTTGAAGGTTTCTTCGCGGACGAGCGCCAGCAGCCGGCGCTTGAGGTCGTTGAAGTGCTCGGAGGTGGTGACCTCCAGCGAGCGCGGCCGCGGCAGGTCGACGGTGATGCGCGTCTTGATGCGCCCGGGGCGTGCGGTCATGACGCTCACGGTGTCGGCGAGGAGCAGGGCCTCCTCGATATCGTGAGTGATGAACAGCACGGTCTGCTGCCGCCGCTCCCACACGGTGAGCAGCAACTCCTGCATGACCGAGCGCGTCTGGGCGTCGAGGCTGCCGAACGGTTCGTCCATCAGCAGCACCTCGGGCTCCATGATGAGGACGCGCGCGAGGCCCACGCGCTGCTTCATGCCGCCCGACAGCTCCGCCGGATAGTGGCGCTCGAACCCGCGCAGCCCCATGACGTCGAGCAGCGTGTCGATGCCCGGGCGGTACTGCGCCGCCGGCGTCCCCCGCGTGCGGGGACCGAAGGCGATGTTGTCGAACACGGTGTACCACGGAAACAGGGCCGCCTCCTGGAAGACGACGGCGCGCCCCGGATGGGGCCCCTGCACGGACTCTCCCTCCACCAGCACCTGCCCTCGCGTGGGCCGCTCGAAGCCCGCCACCATGTTCAGCAGCGTCGACTTGCCGCAGCCGCTCGGCCCCAGGATGGCCGCAAACTCGTTGTGCGCGACGGCGAGATCGATCGACTCCACGGCCACCACGTGGCGGCCGCGCGCGGCGAATTCCTTGGCGACTCCTCGAAGCTCCACGGCGGCCGCCATCGGCTCAGCCGTGCGCCTCGAGGGCACGCCAGCGCAGCGCCATCCGCGAGGCGAGCAGGATGACCTGGTCGGAGAGGAAGCCGAGCAACCCCACCGAGAACATCGTGGCCACGCAGATGTCCATCCGTCCCACGTAGTAGGCGTCCCACAGCACGTAGCCGAGGCCGGACTTCACCGCGATCATCTCGGCCACGATCACCGCCGTCCACGCCACGCCGATCCCCAGGCGCAGGCCGGTGAAGATCGACGGCAGCGCGGAGCGGAAGACGACCTTGAAGAGCACGGCGGCGGGGCCGGCGCCGAGCATGCGCGCCGCCCGGAGGAGCAGCAGATTGGTGTCCCGCACCCCGTGCGTGGTGTTGACCACGATCGGGTAGAAGGCCCCCAGCCCGATCAGGAAGCGCGCGCTCGCGTCGTAGATGCCGAAGACGGCGATGGCGAAGGGCAGCCACGCCGTGATGGGGACGGGGCGCAGCATCTGGATCGACGGATCCACCGCGCGCGCCACCGCGCGGTTCCAGCCGATGAACATGCCGAGCGGGATCCCCAGCGCGGCCGCGAGCAGGAAGCCCTCGATCACCCGCCGCGTGGAGTGCGCCACGTTCGCCAGCCACGTGCCCGAGTAGGGCGAGAGCGATGTCGTCGCCGCCCCGAAGATCCACGTGTACCAGGCGGCCGCCACCTGCGCCGGCGCCGGGATGATGCCTTCCACCACCCAGCGCTGCCGGACGGCCAGGTCCCAGAGGACGAAGAGGGCGATCGGCAGCGCGAGCCCCCACGCGAGGCGACGGACGGTCATGCGCGTCGTGGCCGAACGGTGACGCTACTGGTTCAGGCCCAGCTCGGCCGGCGATTTCCCGGTGGCGCGGCTCAGGAAGTCGAACGTGTACGACTGCGCGATGTCGCCCGACACGTCGCGGGCGATGACGCCGTTGTCCGACAGGAACTTCGAGATGCGCTTGATGGACTCCAGCGGCAGCGTGGGATCGAGCTTCGTGATGCGGATCGACTCCACCGCCACCGCCAGGGGCAGCCCCGCCTTCTCCGAGTAGATCTTCGCCCAGCGCGGCTGATCGGCCTTGGCGACCGTCAGCACGTCGAGGTAGGCCACCACCAGCCGCTGCACGGCGTCGCGATTCTTGTCCATGAAGCCACGGTTCACCGCGAGCACGGAGATGAGCCCGCCCACCGTCTTCGAGCGATTGTGATCGAGGGTGGGATACTGCGCGAAGCCGTCGACGATGCCCTGGGCGCAGAAGGGTTGCCAGACCACGGCCATGTCGATCTCCTTGGCCTGCAGCGCCTTCAGATAGTTGCCGCCCCCGCCCATGATGTTGACGATCTTGAGGCCGCCGTACTCGAGACCGTTCTCCTTCACGGAGGCCGCGAACTTCAGCCACGAGATCGACCCCGCGCCCACCCCGATCGCCTTGCCGCGCAGCGCGCTCCAGTCCTTGATGTCGTCCCCCTTGCGGACGATCAGGCAGTCGTTGCCGGAGCCGACGCCGGCCACGCCGACCATGGACCGCGCGCCCTGTCCCAGCGCCAGCGAGATGTCCTGGGGGCCGAAGGCGGTGAGGTCGATGTCGCCGGAGGCGAGGGCGGTGCGGGCATCCGCGAAGCGCTGGAACATCACCGTCTCGATCTGCACGTTGTACTTGGCCACGAACTCGGGCAGCAGCCACAGCGGCGACAGCGCGGGCACGTTGAGCATGCCCTGCTTGACCTTCACCGGCGCCGGCAGCGGGCTGCGGATGTCGCCCTGCGCGAGCACCGCGGAGCCACCCGCCAGCGCGGCGGCGACGGCGAAGACGACCACGGCGACCGAACGACGTCGGCTCATCGAGAGGCTCCTTTCGCATTCATGCG
>JBBDXO010000190.1:0-2765 GCA_040902295.1 Candidatus Rokuibacteriota bacterium
CGGCGCGACGCCTCCCGGGAGTTCCGGGACAGCCGATTTTCGCGAGGTGTGACGTGATAGTGATGGGGGTGTCGTGACCTACCAGGTGCTCGCGCGGAAGTGGCGGCCGCAGACGTTCGACACGGTCGTGGGGCAGGACGCCATCACGCGCACGCTGAAGAACGCGCTGGCGTCGGGGCGCATCGCGCACGCCTACCTGTTCGCGGGGCCGCGCGGGATCGGCAAGACGACCACCGCGCGGCTGCTCGCGCGCGCGCTGCTGTGCCCGGCGCGCAAGGACTCGGAGGCGTGCGGCCAGTGCGTCGTGTGCCTGGAGGCGGGCGCCGGCGTGGACGTCATCGAGATCGACGGCGCCTCCAACCGGGGCATCGACGAGATCCGCACCCTGCGGGACAACGTGCAGTACGGACCCGCGCGCGGCCGCTACAAGGTCTACATCATCGACGAGGTGCACCAGCTCACGGAGGCGGCCTTCAACGCGCTGCTCAAGACGCTGGAAGAGCCGCCCGCGCACATCGTCTTCATCCTGGCCACCACCGACCCCCGCGAGATCCCTGCCACCGTGCTCTCGCGCGTGCAGCGCTTCGACTTCCGTCCCATCGCCCCCGACGCGCTCGCGCAGACGCTGGAGCGGATCCTCACCGAGGAGAAGATCGTTTTCGAGCCGGCGGCGCTGCCTTCCGTGGTGCGCGCCGCGGAAGGCTCCCTGCGCGACGCACTGTCCCTGCTCGATACCGCCATCGCCTACGGCAACGGCCGTCTCGAGGCGGCCACGACGGCCGCGCTCCTCGGCACCACCACCCCCGCCGAGGTGCGCGCCTTCGCGGGCGCGCTCATCACGCACGAGAGCACGCCCGCGCTGGAGGCGATCGACCGCGCCGCGCGCGAGGGCGAGGATCTCCAGGCGTTCGCGCGCGACGCCATCGAGCTGCTGCGCCGCGTCCTCGTGCTGAAGGCGGCGCCCACCGCCAAGCTGAGCGACATCAGCCACGCGGAAGGCAACGAGCTGCGCAAGCTGGCGGAGGGGGCCGGCCTCGACGACATCCTCTATGTCCTGCGCGCGTTCCTCGACGCCGACGCCGCCATGCGCGAGTCGCCGCATCCGCGCGTGGAGCTCGAGATGGCGGCCGTGCGCGCCACGCGCCGGCCGGTGCCGCACGCGCTCGAGGACGTGCTCCGGCGCGTGGACGAGGCCGAGCAGCGCCTGCGCCAGTCCGCCGTGGGTGCGCCCGCCCCGCCGCGGGCGGTGGAGGAAGCCCGCCCCGACGTGCCCGTGCAGTCCCGGCGGATGGCGTCGGAAGAGCGCCGCCCCGACGTGCCCGGCCCGCCGCGGCCGGCGCCTTCGGAGGATCGCCGGACGGATGCGCCGATTCAGTCCCAGCGCACCCGTCCCGAGGCGGCGCCCGCGCCCCTCGGGGAGGCGCCCGAGGTCTGGCAGCGCGTGATGGACGAGGTGACCAAGCGCAAGCCCACGCTGGGCGCGATCCTGGCGCAGACGCGGCCGGGGGCGATCACCGACCGCGAGCTCACCGTCGTCCTGACCGGAAATCACTTCCATCGTGAGATGCTGGCAGATGCCGCCAACCGCGAGACGCTGCTGGCTGCCATCCGCAAGCACGTGGCGGGGGTGGAGCGGTTCATCGTGAGCGCCGGCGACGACAGCGCCGGCGGCGTGAGCGCGCACCCGGCAGTCAAGGCGGCCATCGCGCAATTCGAAGGCGAGGTAGTCGCGGTGCGGCCGCGTCTGCCGGAAGGAGAAGGCCAGTGAAGGGCTTCGGCAACATGATGAAGGAAGCGCAGAAGCTGCAGGCGCAGATGGCGGCGCTGCAGGAAGAAGTCGGCAAGCGCAAGGTCGAGGCCACGGCTGGCGGCGGCATGGTGACGGTGGAGGCCAACGGCAAGCAGGAGCTGCTGTCGATCAAGATCGATCCCGAAGTCATCAACAAGGACGACGCGCAGATGCTCGAGGATCTCGTGCTCGCCGCCTGCAACGAGGCGCTCCGCAAGTCGCGCGAGCTCGTCCAGCAGGAGCTGGGCAAGCTGACAGGCGGGCTCAAGATCCCCGGCCTGGGAATGTAGGGAGCGCGGTTGGCGTATTACCCCGAGCCGGTCGCGCGCCTCATCGACGCCCTCCAGCGCCTGCCCGGCATCGGCCCCAAGACGGCGCAGCGCCTGACGTTCTTTCTGCTCAAGCGCCCCGCCGAGGAAGTGCGCGAGCTGTCGTCGTCGCTGATGGCGGTCAAGGAGCAGATCGGCTACTGCTCGACCTGCTTCAACGTGACGGACCAGGACCCGTGCCGCCTCTGCTCCGACCCCACCCGCGACAACAACCTGCTCTGCGTGGTGGAAGAGCCCAACGACCTGCTCGCGATGGAGCGCACGGGCGAGTACAAGGGACGCTACCACGTGCTGCTCGGCGCGCTGTCGCCGCTGGACGGCGTCGGCCCCGACGACCTCAAGGTGCGCGAGCTGCTGGTGAGGCTCGACGCGGGCGGCGGTACCACCGAGATCATCCTCGCCACCAACCCCAACGTGGAGGGCGAGGCCACCGCCCTCTACCTCGCCCGCCTCCTGCGCCCCCTCGGCGTGCGCATCACGCGCATCGCGCGCGGCCTGCCCGTGGGCGGCGACCTGGAATACGCCGACCAGGTCACGCTGTCGAAGGCGCTCGAAGGCCGCCGCGAGATCAGCTAGAGCGGATTATTCCCGAGCGCGCAGAATTAATTTCGTCTTCGGCCGCCTGTCGCCGTAGCGTGTGAACCTGT
>JBBDXO010000191.1:0-7746 GCA_040902295.1 Candidatus Rokuibacteriota bacterium
ACCCCGACACCCGCCCGCCCGCGCCTCACGAAGAATCCAGGTTAGGAGCCCGCGACGGGGCCGAGCGCGACGAGCCCGCCGTCGACCACGATCGTCTGGCCGCCGAAGACGCTCATGGAAACGCGTACCGGCTGATGTGCAGGTGCACGCCGTGGCTGCCCGCAGGCTCCACCGTGACCTCGCCCGTGCCGTCCAGGCGGGGCGTGCCCGCACGGCGCAGCGCCGCCGTGAGCGCGAAGAAATCCTCGGCCACGAGCGACACGGCCACCATCCCCGCCGTGCCTCCCACCTCGGCGGCGGGGACGACGAGCAGCGCGCCGCCACCGACGGCGAGCATCGTGCGCGGACCGCCGTTGATCGCGACCTCCTGGAAGCCGAACAGGCCCTGGAAGGTGGACGCCGTCTTGTGCACGTCGTCGGCGCCGATGACGAGCCGCTTGAGACGCAGGGGCGACGCGTGACCGCCGGCGGCGCCCGCGCCCGGCGTGGCCAGCTCCACCAGCACGCCCGCGCACGCGCGGGGATGCAGGAACGCGATCTGGCCGGCGAGGCCGGGCCGCGGCACGGGGTCGAGAAGCTCGACGCTGCGCTCCTTCAGGGAGAGGAGCTCGCCTGCCACGTCGGGCGTCTCGAGGCACATGTGATGCAGACCCTCGCCGCGGCGGGCGAGAAAGCGGCCCACGCCGGTGGAGGCCCCGAGCGGCTCCAGCAGCTCGATCTCGGTGTCACCCGCCGCCAGCAGGGCCGCGCGCACGCCCTGGTCGGCGAGCTCCGCTTCCTTGAGGAGCGGCAGGCCAAGCACGTCACGATAGAAGCGATACGCCTCCTCGAGACGCTTCACCACGATACCGACGTGATGAATCCGTCGCACCACGTTATGGGCCTCCTCAGCGGACATATGCCACCGGCCGGCGCGCCCGGGCGTCGCGAATGCGCACGCGGTGGTTGGCCAGCAGCGTCGCGGGCAGCCGGCGCAGCGGGAAGTAGTCGAGCGCGAGGGTCTCGTCGCAGGTGGTGAGCGTGCCGCCGCGCACGGTGCACTGAAAGCAGAGGCTGACGTAGTGCCACACGTTACCGTCCGGATAGCGCACCACCTGCAGGGCGGGGTCCGAGTACACGCCGATGAGCCGCCGCGGCCTCACGTCGAGGCCCGTCTCCTCCCGCACCTCCCGCGCCACGGCCTGCGCCGCCGATTCGCCGATCTCCATGGAGCCGCCGGGCAGGCCCCACTGGCCGCCGTCCGAGCGCTGCTGGAGCAGCAGGCAGCCCCGGCGGTCGAAGATCACCGCCGACACGGTGGGCCGGATCCCGAGCGCCCGCCCCGCATCGGGTTCCAGGGTGATGCCGGGGGGCGCCTGCGCGGCCATGGCCTTCATCTCACCACACTAGGCCGTTCTGAAGAGCCGCTGGAATTGCTCCCAGGGCACGGGGGCGGTGGCGGCCACGCTGCTGTTCTCGTCGACGTGGGCCGGCGACTTCATGCCCACGAGCGCGGTGCCGACGCCCGGCGTGGAGCGAACGAACTGCAGGGCGCGCTGCGCGTCGGTGGTGAGGCCGGGCAGGGCCTCGGCGACCATCGCGGGCAGGTTGCGGGAGAGCCCGCCCTGGTGCATGGAGGCCGAGGCCATCACGTACACGCCCAGGCGCTCGGCGGCGGCGAGCGGCGACAGCATCGTGTTGTCCACGCGCTGGTTGGCACCCACGAACGCCTCGGGCATGGCCAGGTTATAGGGCAGCTGGATGACGCGGAAGTGGTGATCGGAGCCGCCCACGTCGCGCGCAGCGTCCACCAGATCCGGCAGCGACAGCGCGCCCGCCGCCGTGGCC
Source organism: Candidatus Rokuibacteriota bacterium (assembly GCA_040902295.1). Lineage (GTDB taxonomy): Bacteria > Methylomirabilota > Methylomirabilia > Rokubacteriales > CSP1-6 > JBBDXO01. The sequence continues at coordinate 1,828 of JBBDXO010000191.1, forward strand.
GCGACCCGGTAGCCGGTCCAGGTGGCGGTGCCGTACATCCGGATGCGGCCGCTGCCGACGGCCTTCTCGAGCGCGGAGAAGGCGACGCGGATCCGGCGCAGGAACGCCTCCCGCTCGATTCCCTCGAGCTGGTTCTCCGGATTGTGGACGTAGTACAGGTCGATGGTGGCGAGGCCGAGGTTCGCGCGGCTGCGGTCGATCTGGTCGTCGAGGAAGCGCGGGGACATGCAGTGCTGCCCGCCCACCAGCTCGCTCGGCTGCACGATGCCGCTCTCGACGTACGTCGCCGCCACGTAGCGGGCCGGATCCGGGGGCACGCTGCCGTCGAAGGCGACGAACCCGCCCTTCGTGGCCACGAGCACCTCGTCCCGCCGCACGGCGCCCGCGTCGATGGCCGCCGCGAGGGCGGCGCCGACGGCGCGCTCGCTGCGCTGGTGACGGTAGTTCACCGCCGTGTCGACGACGTTGAGTCCCTGCTCGAGCGCGCGCGCCACCGCCCGCGTATACAGGGCATCCGTGGCGTCGTCGTCGCGGCCGAGGTAGGTTCCGATGCCGAGCGACGAGATCACGAGGTCCTTGCCGAGCCGCCGGAAGTGCCCGGCGGGCAGCCGCCCCTCGAAGCGCGCCGCATACCGTGCCGTTCCCTCCGCCGTGGCGTGCCCGTCGATCATCGTCGCCATTATGGGGCTGAATCCGTCACGCGCCGCTCGATCATCTGCTCGCTCACCCTTCCCGATACACGAGCAGGAGGGCGCCCACGGCGCTCAGGCAGGCGATCCAGAACCAGCCGGGGCCGCGGCCGGCCTCGGGCAGCCGCAGCTCGAGCCAGCGGCCCCAGCCCGCGAAGGCGCCGAGAATGCCCAGCGGCGCATGGGTGACTTCCGTGAGGAATTCTTCCTTGAGGTTGAACATGGCGTGCGAGTGCGTGAGGAGCAGCCCGCCGCCCACCGCGCACAGCAGGGGGAAGACGAAGGCCCACGGCCGCGCGGGCAGCCGGCCCGTGCGCACCATCCATTCGAACACGCCGAAGGCCACGATGATCGCCACGAAGCCGCGATGCTGCAGCACGTCGGGCAGCATGAGGCTCTCCCAGAAGCCCGCCGGTCCCAGCGGCCACGCGCGCGGGTCGTTGCGCACGAAGAGGAAGGCGGCGAGGCCGAGGAAGACGAGCGGCCAGTGACGCGCGCGCCGCACGCCGAGCCGCTCCAGCGCGGCGAGCACGCCCATGGTGAGCACGAAGAACCCCGCCCAGTGATGGTTGTACTCCGACCACGCGCGCTCCACGGGCTTGCGCTCGACCTGGCGCGCCATGAGGGGATCCGCCGCTGCCAGCAGCTCGTCGATGGGCGGGCTCGACAGGCGCGGCACGGTGGGCGTGAAGCGGGAGGCCACTTCGGCCACCGTCGCCCGGTCCGTGGTGACGTCGACACCGGGCGGCAGCGAGGTGAGCGAGGCCGCTGCGAAGAGCACCGTGATGACGAGCCCCAGCTCGACCTCGACGAAGCGGAACAGCGGCACGCCGGGCGCCGCCGCCGCCCGCCGCACGAACCGGAAGTTCGCGTACGCCAGGGCCAGCGCGGCCGCGAGCAGCGCCACCTTGCTGAGGATCATGATCCCGTACGCGGTGCCCACGAGCGCGCCGAGGTCGCCCACGTACACCCAGGCGAGCGCGGCGCCGGCGACGACGAGGGTGGCCACGGACGGCAACGCCAGCGCCGAGAACCGGCGCACGACCGCCGAGACGTCCTCGCTGTCCGGGCGCGTGATGACGCCCGTGCTCGCCGCCACCACCAGGTGCAGGAGTCCGCCCACCCACAGCGCGGCGGCGATCTGGTGCGTGGCATCGAGCGCCATGAGCAGCGCGCGATCGTCCACCCGCGCCACCGCATGACTGAGGGCGGCGGAGGAGGCGGTGAGCGCGCAGGCCGCCACCGTGAGGGCCAGCCAGGCGACGCGCCCTGCGGGCCGCTGCGCCAGCCTCAGCGCGAGGACGGCCGTGACGACACCGATCGCCATGCGCGCGAGCGCGGTGCGGGCGACGGTCGTGTCCAGGTACAGCGCGACCGGCCAGTGACCGTGCGACCCGGCGAGCGCCCCGAGCGCGACGGCCATCGTCGCCCCCTGGGCGATCACGGCAAGGCCGGCGGCGGCCGCGACGACGCGCAGCGCCAGCGCCGTCGCGGGTCGGGGCTTGGCGTCGGGCGCGGCCTGGAGGATCAGGCGCGTCCACGCCACGCCGCCGAGCACGGCGCTGCTGAGGACGAGAATCAGGCCCCTGAGAAGGACGTCGACGAAGCCGGCCATCGCTCAGCGCGCCAGCCGGAATCCGAAGCTGCCGCTCACGACGTGGCCGTCGCTCGAGAGGACGTGCCACTCCACGCGATACGCGCCGGGCGCCAGGGGCGGCACGGCGGCGGTGAGCCGCTCGGCGCCGCCGTCGGCCACGGCGATGGTCAGCGCCTGCGGCGTGCCGCGCTCGTCGAGCAGCGTGATCCGGGACAGGCGCTTTTCGATCCGGTTATTGAAGCGCAGCCTGAGCTGCGCGGGGGAGGCGGCGAGCGTCGCCTCCGCGGCGGGGGAGGACTCCAGCAGCAGGGAGTGGGCGAGGCCGGGCGAGGTGACGAAGAGGACGGCGGCGGCCGCGGCGGGCAGGGCGCGGCGGATCACCGCCAGTCGTCGAGAACGAGGTGCGACGGATCCTCGTAATCCTCCTGCTTGCCCTTCTGCATCCGGAGCATGGTGAAGTCGATCTGGTAGCCGCATTTGATCAGCGTCGAGTATGCCAGCCAGTATCGCATGTACACGGGCAGGATCACGCGCTGCACGCCCAGCTCGTAGCCGAGATCCTCGATGGCGGTGATGAACTGCTCGAGGTGCTCCACCCGCTTGTGGACGGGGTCGACGCCGAGATATTTCACGTAGAGGGCCCCCGCGGGCGCCTCGCTCACGCCGGGCGTGTGGTAGATCGCGAAGCCGACGAGATCGCGCCCCTTCTCGAGCAGCAGCGTGTCGCCGAGGGCGAGGCCGTCCACGATCTCCACTTCCTTGGAGAGATCCATGCCGCGGCAGACGGCGTTGGTGATCTTGTGAAAGCGCACGAGCGAGGCCTTCTTCTTCGTCTCCTCGAGCGACGAGAAGCGGCGCACGGACAGCCCCGCCTTCGCGGGCTTCGTCACGCCCCGCGCGCCGCCGCGGTCGAGCGTGCGGCTCATGATGGCCGTGAGCGACTTCGGCCGGTAGCCGAGCTTGTGATAGAGCGCCAGGTGCTTGGGGCTGGTGGGATAGGTCACCACCCCGTGCAGCGTCGTCTTGTTCTCGTCGAAGAAGTCCTGCACGGCGCGGATGAGCTGCTGGCCGATGGTCTGGTTGTGGTAGTTCGTGAGCACGGCCACGGGCCCGAGCTGGCCCACCGAGCCCCACGTGGCGGCGAGGGCAGCGCCCACGATCTTGGCGTTGTCCTCTTCCGCCACGAAGCAGCCCCACGGCTCCATGAGCCAGCGGTGGTGCACGTACTGCGCGCCGCCGAAGGCCTGGCGCGGCCGCGTGCCGAGCTGCCGCTCCAGGAAGTCGCCGAAGGTCTGCTCGAGGACGTCACGCACCTTCGAGAGATCGCCCTTGCGGATGCGCCGGACCTGGACCTTGGGCAGACGCCCCTGCGGGTCGAGTCCGGCGCGGTCGACCGTCGCTCTCACGAGGCCCCCGCGAGGTCTTCCAGCAGCGTGATGACGCCCGAGTGGTCGAGCCCGCCCCGGCCCTTCACGCGCATGGCGTTGAAGAGCTCCTGCACCACCGCCGTCGCCGGCAGCGGCACCCCGAGCTCGCGCGCGGACTCCATGATGAGCCCGAGGTCCTTGAAGTGCAGGTCGATCTTGAAGCCGGGATTATAGGTGCCCGCGATGTAGTTGGCCTTCTTCTGCTCGAGGCACTTGGAGTTGGCGAGGCCGCCGGCGAGCGCGGTGAGCAGCAGCTCGCGGTCGAGGCCGGCCTTCTTGCCGAGCGTGAGCGCCTCCGCGAGCGCGGTCAGGTTCACCGCCACGATGATCTGGTTGGCGAGCTTGGTGAAGCCCCCGAAGCCGAGCGGACCGAGGAGCGTGATCGTCTTGCCCATGGCCTGGAAGATCGGCAGCACCTTGTCGAAGACCGCCTTGTCGCCGCCCACCATGATCGACAGCGCGCCGTCCACCGCGCCCTTCTCGCCGCCGGACACGGGGGCATCCAGCATCTCGACGCCCTTGGCCGCGAGCGCCCGGCCGACCTTCTTCGACACGATGGGCGAGATCGTCGACATGTCGGCGAGGATCAGGCCTTTGCGCGCGCCCTCGATGATGCCGTCCTTGCCCAGCGCCACCTGCTCGACGTCCGGAGAGTTCGGCAGCATGGTGATGAGCACGTCGCAGGCGGCCGCGACCTCGCGCGGGGAGCCGGCCGCCTTCGCGCCCGCCTTCACGATCTCGTCGACCGGGCCCTGGCTGCGGCTGTGGACGACGAGGGCGTACCCCGCCTTGAGCAGGTTTTTGGCCATGGGGCGACCCATGATGCCGAGACCAATGAATCCAACGGTTTGAGCCATCAGAGCCCCCGGGTTAGAACGTGACGATCGAGGCGAAACCCGCTTCAGAAAAGGCCGTTCGGCCTGCCCTGCGCGCCGCCGAGAAGTAACACATCGCCGCGGGAGGGGTCAAGGTCGATTGAAGATTCGTACGCCGCCCGCCCACGTCTGGCGCACCTCGATCGACGCGATCGCGTCGGTCTGACATTCGACCGGGTTGGCAGAGAGCACGACGAGATCGGCGCGCTTGCCGGCCTCCAGGCTGCCGCATTCCCGATCGGTGCCCGCCGCGCGCGCGGCGTCGAGGGTGTAGGCCTGCAGCGCGGCGTGGGCGGCGACGGCCTCGTCGCCGTCGCACACGTCGCCGCGCCGGCTCCGGCGCGTGACGGCGGCCGACATCCCGAGCAGCGGCGCGTTGCAGCCGCACGGAAAGTCCGACGAGAACGCCTGCCGCACCCCCGCGCGCGCGGCGGTGGCGAACGGCCGCAGGCGGATCTCCGGCGACGGCGACACCCCGCCGCTGTCGTAGAGGAACGACGGCTGCGCCACCACCCAGATCTGCAGCTCGGCGAGGCGGGCGATCAACTCGTCGGTGAGGAAGATCGCGTGGTCCACGCGCACGCGCGGCCGGCCCGCGGGCTCGCGCGCGAGCGCGTCCTCGATCGCCCCCACCGCCGTCTCGATGCCCGCGTTGCCGATGGCGTGACACACGGCCGAGCGCCCCGAGCGCCAGGTGTCGAGGAGCAGCGCGCACAGCGCCTCCCGCTCGTAGAACAAAAAGCCCGTGCGGTGCGCCCGGCCGTCGCGCGCCAGCCGCATCGCGCAGCGGTAGCCCCCGTCGACGAAGATCTTGAGCGGGCCCGCGGCGGCGGCGTCGCGCGGCGGGTCGAACCATCCCTGCGAGCCCACCATGATCTCGCTCACCTCGATGCCGAGGGCGCCCGCCTCGCGCGCCCGCGCATAGTGGCGCGACATCGCGGGCGACACGGCGGCGTCCTGGATCGACGTGATCCCGAGCGCCGCGTACCGCGCGCAGGCCGCGCGCGCGACGTCGGTGAACCCGTCCTGCCATCCCTCGCGCGAGGGCGGCTCCACCAGGCTCAGGGCGCGCTCGAAGAGCAGCCCCGTGGGCTCCCCGGCGCGGTCGCGCGCGATCTCGCCGCCGGGCGGATCGGGCGTGGCGCGCGTGATGCCGGCCGCCGCGAGCGCGCGCGAGTTGACGACCGCCTGGTGATGCGAGAAGTGCATCAGGAGCGCGGGGCGGTCGGGCACGGCGGCGTCGAGATCGTGGCGCGTGGGATGACGGCGGGCGGGCAGGCCGGCATGATCGTAGCCGAACCCGCGCACCCACACGGACGGCGGCGCTTCTC
>JBBDXO010000191.1:7756-19177 GCA_040902295.1 Candidatus Rokuibacteriota bacterium
CCGCCGTGCCCATGGCGGACTGGATCGCTTCGATGTCACCCGCGCCACGACAATCGGCCCACAGCGTCTCGAAGGCGCCGATGGAGAAGTGATTGTGGGGATCGACGAAGCCGGGCGTGACGGTGAGGCCCTCGAGGTCGATGACCTCGTAGTCGTCCTCGCGCAGCCAGAGGATCTCGTCGGAGCCGCCCACCTCGACGATGCGCCCGTTCTTGACGGCGAGCGCCTGCGCCACCGGCATCGACGGGTCCATCGTGAGCACGGTGGCGTTGACGAAGAGGTGGATCAGGACGTTACGCTTTCCTGCCCCACAGCTCCTTCGAGAGCCAGTCCAGACCGAGATCCTTCAGCGTCTGCGGCAGCGGCTTGCCCGTCTTCCTGTCGTAGCCGACTTCGCGGTACCAGGTCTCCACCATCTTGTCCCACTGCGCCATCACGGACTGCCCCTTGGCGGGGCCGTCCACCGGCGTGGAGCCGTAGCGTGTGGACGGCCGCTCCATGTCGGGCGTGTGCCCGCACCGCAGCGACACGGCGCGGTTGATGGCGGCCGTGCGGCGGCCGAAGCGGATGGCCTCGTCGAGCGTGTACACCCAGCCCGTGGCGGCGCTGAGGGCGCGGCAGATGTTCTCCAGCCGCGTGCGGGTGGTGAAGATGCAGATGCCCAGCGAGTCCTCGAAGTTGCGGCGGCCGCGCAGCCCGGCCACGTTCTTGGCGACGGCCTCGCCGTCGAACTGATTGATGCGCGCGGGCTGGCCCACTTCGGTCGGATGCACGGGATTGCCCGTCTCCATGGTGGCGGTGCCAGAGGTGGCGGTGTCGAGCATCTCGTCCCAGCGGCCGCGATGGTCGTGGCCGCGCGGGGTGGCGCCCTTCTCGATGTAGACCGCGCAGTCCTTGGCGGGGCCGCCCAGCTTCTCGGCCGCGCGCTTGACACCTTCGGCGAGCACGGCGCCGAAGCCCTGCCGGTGCGAGATCATCTCCAGCAGCGTGCGGGCGCCCTTGGCGTCACCCCACGTCAATTCGAACCCGAGCTGCTCCCGGGTGATGTAGCCCTTCTCCTGGCACTCCATGACCCAGCCGCAGATCCAGCCGAACTCGTTGACGTCCACGCACGCGCGGTCCAGCTCGGTGTTGAGCCACGCGATCTCGTCGCGGTCGGTGAGGCCGATCGTCCAGCCCGCGCCGGACCAGCCCTCGTACTCCGGCTCGTCGACGATCTTGCCCTGGTGGTCGCCGCGCTTGATCACCGCCATGTGGCAGTGGTGCATGCCGCACGCGTTGCACTGGTGGCCGCGGTGATCGAAGTTCTCGCGCAGGCGCGGCGCCTCCCACTCCGACATGTCCACGCCCGTGATGACGTTGGTCGTGTAGTTCTTGATGGGCAGCACGCCCAGCTTCGACAGGTTCGACACCCCGGGCAGGGTGCCGTACTCGTACAGCGAGCGCGCGGAGGGGTCGGTCTTGAGGTCGTGCGCGATGTCGTCGGCGGCCTGCACCACGCCGCGGGGGTCGACCACGTGCAGGGCCTTGGTGCCCTTCACCATCGCCACCGCCTTCAGCCGCTTCTTGCCCATGACCGCGCCCACGCCGTTCTTCGAGGCCACGTGGCCGTAGTCGCCCTGGATGGCGGCGAAACGCACGAGGTTCTCGCCGGCGGGGCCGATGGAGTACACGGAGAGCTGGTGGCCGGAGGTGCCGAGCTGGCGATTCAGCGCGTCCTGCGTGTCCCACGTGTCGAGGCCCATGAGCCCCTTGGCATCGCGCAGCTCGACCTTATCGTCGTCGATGTGCAGGTAGACCCAGTCCTTCGACTGGCCCTGGATGATGATGGCGTCGTAGCCGCAATATTTCAGATTCGTGCCGAAGAAGCCGTTGGCCTGCGTGGAGGTGGGCCCGTTCGTGCCCGCCCCGATCGTGACCACCGTGAGCCCGCCCGTGCCCCACACGGGCAGCCCCGCGAGGGGGCCGGTGGCGAGCACGAGCCGGTTGTCGGGATGATCCCAGCCCACGTTGCCCTTGCCCTTGGCCGTCTCGCGGTAGAGGACCATGGCGCCGAGGCCGATGCCGCCCAGCATGGCGCGCATGTCGTCGGGGCCCCACGCCTCCGCCCACGTCTTGCGCTTCGTGAGGTCGACGCGCAGCAGCGTGCCGGCGAAGCCGCCGGGCTGGGCGTTCTTCAACGTGGTCAGCTTCCTGGGCGCAGTCGTGCTTGCTGGAGTCATACGGCCACCGGGGTGTCGCCGGGCGCCTTCGACGGGCGTCCGAGAACGGTTTCGGGGAGGAGGGTCGCGGTCGTTTTCGTCGCGATGTATGCCGGCTTGATGTCGAAGGGGAACCGGCGCAGGTGGTCCTTGAACCGGGCCAGCGACACGCCCGTCTGCACGAGCCCCTTCAGCATGCCGACGTCGTTGCTGGACCAGATGTCCTTGGAGGGTCCGATGATGATGGCGCCCGTGAGCCGGTCGCCCGTGAAGAGCAGCTTGCGATACGCGAAGCGCTCCTTTTTCAGGTCGGACACCGCCTCCGCCTTCGTGTCGTCCCAGGCGCCGAAGGAGGCGGCGTCCATGTGGCAGACCTCCACGATGTTGATGATGAGGCTGCCGCGGTAGGCCACGTCCTTGCCGGCCATGTTGGCGCCCACCACCCGGCCGTGCTCCTGCGCGGTGGGCTCGATGGCGTGCACGGCGGGCTCACCGGAGACGAGGTCCCGGCCCTCCGCGACGTCGCCCGCCGCGTACACGTTGGGCACGCTGGAGCGCAGGTGGTCGTCCACGACCACGCCGCGGTTGATGGCGACCCCCGAGCCCTTGAGCCAGTCGAGGTTCGTCTTGATGCCGGTGGCCATGATCACGAGGTCGCACACGAGGTCGGGACCCTTGGAGAACTTCAGCCGCTTGCGTCCCTTCACCTCGTCGATGCTGGTGAGCTTGACGTCCGTCTTGACGGTCACCCCGTGCGCCGTCAGCCACTCCTCGACGAGGCGGGCGCCCACGTCGTCGATCATGCGCGGCAGGATGCGCGGGGCCAGCTCCACCACCGTGAGCTTGGCGCCCAGGGACAGGATGGAATTCAGGATGGTGAAGGAGATGAAGCCCGCGCCCACCATCGCCACCGAGGCGCCGGGGGTGATGCCCGCGATGACGCCGCGCGCCTCCGCCAGCGTCCAGAAGGAGTGCACGGCGCGCCCGTCGGCGCCGGGGACGGGGGCGCGCACGGCCGAGGAGCCGGTGGCGATCATGCAGTCGTCGTACTCGATGGCGGTGCCGTCGTCGAGCGTGCACACGTTCTTCTTGACGTCGAGCCCGGTGGCGCGCCGTCCGAGGTGCGCCTTCACGCCCCACTGCGCGAGCTGCGCGGCGGTGGCCGTGAACACGTGCGACTCCGCGATGGAGCGGTCGAGGTAATAGGGCAGCACCATGCGCGAGTACGGCTTCTCGGCGCTCACGAGCGTGATCTCCGAGCGCTCGCGCTCTTCCTCGCGGATGGTCCGCATCGCGTTCATGCCCGCCGTGCCGCCGCCGATGATCAGATGACGTGTCGGCATCAGCGGGTGGCCTCCGCCTTCAAGACGTGGGTGATGCGCTCGGCGGCGAAGTCGCCCAGCCAGTCGCGCGTGGGGACGTCCTCGTACTCGATGGCCGCCGTGGGGCACGCGTGCACGCAGGCGGGGTCGCCGCCGCACAGGTTGCACTTGAAGGCCTTGCGCGTCTCCGGCATGAAGAACATCGTGCCGTAGCCGCACGCGATCGTGCACAGCTTGCAGCCCACGCACGTGTCGTCGAGCACGTCCTTGGCGCCGGCGGCGTTGATGGTGATGGCGCCCACCGGGCACGCCGTCATGCACCAGCCCTCCGCGCACTGCGGGCACGTGTAGGGCGCATAGGAGGTGTGGCCTTCGAAGGGGGAGACGCGGATGACCGACTTCGCGGGCTGGTACTCCCCCACCTGCATGTACGAGCAGGCCAGCTCGCAGCGCAGGCAGCCCGTGCAGCGCTCGGGCGTGATCTTGAGGACTTTCACTTTTTCTTCTTCCCCCGCCGCCCGGGCCGCTCGAGCCCGGTCACGAACTCGTCGAGCGGGATGGCGGCCAGCGTCATGCCGTTCATCCCGCCGCGCGCGCCCAGCTCCACGGAGACCCGCGAGATGGTGGCGTTGTCCGGCGCGTCGATGATGGTGACGAAGTCGTAGGGGCCGAGCACGGCGTACTGCGCCACCACGCGCGCGCCCATGCCCTGGACGTCGGCGTTGACCTTGCGGATCCAGCCCGGCCGCTCGCGCAACACCTTGCGGCCGGACTCGGACAGCGTGCTGAGCATGACGTACAGGCTCACGGCGGGGCCTCCCTCTGTGACGCGTTCCGTGCAATGTGGCGCGAGTGCGCCGCCGAGTATAACACGCGGCTTTCGCGGCTCGGCGCGCGCAGCCGTTCAACGCAGTCGCAGAAAGTCCTCGATCGAAAAGCCGGCGTCCTTCAGGATGCGCACGGCGAGGCCGCGGCCGAGGTCGGAGCCGCTATGGACCGGGACCGTGATCGAGATACCGCGAGCGGTGTGCCGGAGAGTGAGGTGGCTGCCGGACTGTCTATCCTCGATGAACGACTGGCCCTTGAGGAACTGGATGAGTTCCCGGGCCGTCACCTGCGGCATCCGCGGCATCAGGGAACTCCGACGGTCAACTCCTCGACGTGCACGAGCCGTTCGTTCTGGGGAATGGGCTGACCGTGGGCCACAAGAGACGCGATGTGCAGCTGAATGGCGTCGCGAATGTTCCGCTTGGCGTCCTCGACCGTCTTGCCGTTGCTGAAGCACCCCGGCAACGTCGGGCTATAGGCGAGATAGCCCTCGTCCTCGGGTTCCTTCTCGATGACGATCTCGAAGGTGTAGTAGTGCATGTCTGCATGATACCGCAGTCGTGACCCGAGCGGCCCGACGGCCGCCGGGAACGTGCTTGACCGGGCTTTGCAATCGACGACGGCCGCATCGTCCACGAATCCCGCGCCGCCGACCGCGAGGCCAACGCCGCCCTCAAGCACCGCCTGCTCGCCGTGTAGCCAGCGACGCCACCGCCGCCACGAGCTCGGAGGGATCCGCGGGCTTTCGGAGGTGGATCTGAAATCCCGCGGCGAGCAGGCGAGCGCGGTCCTCGACCGTGACGTATCCCGTGAGGGCGATGGCGGGGATGCCGCCCCCGTCCCCCCCTTCACGGGCTCGGAGGTGACGGATGAGCGCGTACCCGTCCTCATCGGGCATCCCGATGTCGGTGACCAGCACGTCCGGCCGGGCGTCAGCGAGCGCGCGGAGGGTTCCACGCACCGAGCTCACGGCCATCACCTTGGCGCCGGCAAGCTCGAGGATGACGGTGAGCACATGCCGCACGTCAGCGTCGTCCTCCGCGACAAGGACGCTGATGCCGTCGAGCCGCGGCGGCGGCGCGGCGGCGACCACCGCGGCGTCCGGAACACCCGCGTCCTTGACCTCCCAGGCCTCACGACGAGCCAGGGCCGGAATCCGTACCGTGAAGGTGGCTCCCTGCCCCGGGCCGGGACTGTCGGCCCGCACCGTCCCGCCATGCAATTCGACGAGCGCCTTGACGATGGCGAGCCCGAGGCCGATCCCGCCCCGCCGTGGCGTGGCCGAGGTGTCCGCCTGGCTGAACCGATCGAAGATCCGCGGCAGGAACTCCGGAGCGATGCCCTCGCCCGTATCGGCGACGTGGACCTCCACCTCGGAATCCGTCGAGGTGAGCCGGACGTCGATCCGCCCGCCCGAGGGCGTGAACTTGACCGCGTTCGAGAGAAGGTTCGCCACCACCTGCTGTAAACGGAGCGTGTCGCCTCCGACGGGACCGGGCACGGCGGGACACGTGAAGATCACGTTCACGGCCTTCGCCTCCGCCACCAGCCGCACCTCGTCCACCGCCCCCTGGACGACCGCGACGAGGTCGACGGGCACCGGGTCGATGGACACCTTGCCCGCGATGATCCGCGAGACATCGAGAAGGTCGTCGATGATCTGCGCCAGCATCCGGGCGTTGCGCTCGATGGTGTGGATGGCGCTCGCCGTCCGCGCCGGGTCGAGCTGCCCGCCGACGAGCACGCCCGCCCAGCCGAGGATCGCGCTCAGGGGCGTGCGCAGCTCATGGGAGAGGATCGCCAGGAACTCGTCCTTCAGCCGGTTCGCGGTCTCCGCCTCGGCCCGTGCCGCCTCCGCCTCGTCCGCCAGGGCCTGAGCCCGTATGGAGCCGACGACGAGCTGCTCGTTCGCGTCCCGGAGCTGCTCCAGCACCGACTGCCCATCCGGCGGCGGCTCGGGTGGCGTCCCCGGCGCGATCGGCATCCCTACGACTGCCGCCGACGGGCGCGCGGGGACGGGCCCCGCGGGCGCGATGCGATGGCTTTCAACGGATCGGCGGTCAGGAGCCCGTGATGATACAGAGGGACGGCGCCGCCGACGGTGATGCCCCTGGCGTGCACCTCGTACAGTCGCAGGTCCTTGCTGTGATCGCTGCCCCGGACCTTGATGACCGTCATCACCCGCGTGAGGACACCTTCCAGCTCGACGTACCGCTGGAGGATGATCGCGTCCGCGAGGAACGCGTTCTCCCGAGGGCCGAGCCGGAGCTCGGTGTAGGCGTCCTCGATCTCCAGCGTCATCATCACGGTAACGCCGAGGCCGGTGACGACACCGACCAGCCGGTAGAGCGACTCGCGAAAATCCTCGCGGAACCCCGGCGAGACCGCCATCTCGAAGCCGGAGAGCGAGTCGATGACGACCCGCTTGGCCTGCATGCGCGTGATCGACTCGCGCAGCTCGTACAGCGCCTCGTCGACGGACAGGTCCAGGGGGCGAAGGTAGACGATGGCGACCGTGCCGTCACGGATCATCTGGTCGAGGTCACGGCCGAGCGAGGTGGTCTGCAGGTACCCCACCGGGCGCTTCTCGAAGATGGCGATCACCCCGGGCTCGCCGGCCTTCACGCCCTCGGCGATGAACTGACCGGCGAGCACCGTCTTGCCGGAGCCGGAAGGACCGGCGACCATCACGGAATAGCCGCGCGGAACGCCGCCGTGCAGCATCTCGTCGAGGCCGCCGACGCCCGTCCGCACGCGCTCCTGGATGGGCGCGATGGCGGGTGAGGCGCTCCGTCGATCCGAATCCTCGTCCGGCTTGGGGATGCGAGGGAAGACCTTGAGCCCATCCCGCGTGATGCGGAAGGTGTGGAGACCCGGCAGATCGCTCTGCCCACGCATCTTCAAAACCCTGAGCTTGCGCACGACGGAGTTTCGCTCCGTCCTCTGGCTCAGCGCGATGAGGCTGTCCGCGACGGTGAAGACGGGGTGGTCCTGACCTTCCGGCTCCACGAACTCGCCGATCAGGAACGTCGTCGCCTCCCAGGCGGTGAGGTGCAGGGCCAGCCTCTGGACGAAGTCCTGCAGCTCGAGCACGCGCGGCTCCGCTGCGGTGTCGCTCCGCATCACGGAGCGGAAGGAGTCGACGACCACGAGCCCGGGGTTGGCGGCTTCGACCTGTCCCACGATCTTGTCGAGGACCGCGGCGAGGCCCTGCTCGAGCTCGTCGGAGAGGGAGATGAAGCGGATGGTGCCGTTCACCCTCTCAGAATCGAAGAAGGTGTATTGCTGCTGGTAGCGGAGCATCTTGATGGCCGGCTCGCCCACCACCGTGAAGTAGATCGCCGGACGGTCGGGGGTCGCGTTGGCGAACATGATCTGGTGGGCGAGGGTCGTCTTGCCGGAGCCCGGGCCACCCACGATGAGGTTGAAGGACAGCTCGGGGAGGCCTCCGCCCAGCACGTCGTCGAGTCCTGAAACCCCCGTCGCAAGTGTTCGGACCGAGACTCTCGCTCCACGATCCGTCATTCCACGGTCTCCTCTAGGTCAACTTCGGAGAGTTCAGTGTCGGGCCAGGCCTGCTGCAACAGACTCCACGCGAGCCTATCGCCGATGACGGCGGCCAACAAGCCGGCGAACGTGGCGAGCAGGGTCACCGAGGCCTCTCGGACGACTTCAGGCGCCTGCTCCCGGAGGCACGCGCGCAGGCGCTCCGCCATGTCGTCCCCCCGCTCCATCGAAACGATGCGCAGGTCGAGAAAGGGAAATTCGGGTCTGCACAGATTCACGGCCCGCAGGAAGATCGCCTTGACGCCGGAGAGGCCGATGACCTGCGCCAGCCCCCGCGACAGCCCCTCCAGCGCGCGTCCCGACGCCGCTGCAAGGCTCTCCGACGTGGCGGGTTGCCCGTCCGCTTGATGGGCGATCAGCCGCATCGCAGTTTGACGCAGCCGTGGCGTCGCATACCTCATGTCGGCGATATTCTCCCCACTCTTGCACCGTTCGGCCTGGCTGCGTGGCCGGACCCCTTATTTATAGATGCGTTTGGCCGGACGCGTCTATCCGTAGTTGTACGGAGCCGGAGCAGGCCCGAAGGCGCGCTCAGCCCCGCAACGGCCGCGGTGCCCCCCGGTCCGGGAGGCCCAGGAGGTCCGACGGCAACGTGAGGATACCGCGGGTAATCGCAAATCGAATGAGGTCGATTTGATTCTTGAGCCGCAGCTTGCGCATGACGTTGGCCCGGTGCGATTCGGCCGTGCGACGGCTGATGGCCAGGCGGCGGGCAATGGCGGCGCTGCTGTGGCCTTCACTGACGAGGTTGAACACTTCGCGCTCACGGCTGGTGAGGGCCTCGTAGGGGTCGAGCGCCCGGCTCCTGGCGCGTTGTAGCCACACCTCGATGGGATGCTCCGACAGGGGCGCGCTCAGGTAGCGGTGCCCGGCCGCACCCTTGCGGACCGCGCGAATCAGCTCGCTACTCCGGGCCTGCGTCAGCACGTACCCACAGGCGCCGCTCCTCAGCGCTTCGATGACGTAGTGCTCCCCGGAGTACATCGAGAGCAGAATGACCGCGGTCTCCGGCGATCGCCGGCGAACCCGGAGGGTCACCTCGAAACTATTCAGCCCGGGCATCCCCACCGCCATGATCAAGACTCGCGGCCGGTGGCGCTCGATGAGGCCGACGACCTCGAGGCCGTCCGCGACCTCACCCACGACCTGAAAATCCTTCTCCGCCTCGAGGAGGCACCGCACACCCTGGCGGATCACGTGGTGGTGATCGGCGAGCGCGATGGTGATCATTGCTCGGGACCCGCTCATGGGCGGGGAGACACCCACTCGACGCGCACGCTGGTCCCCCTTTCTTGCGTCCAGTGGCTGGTGTTCAGCGCCGCCCGCGGGACGAGGTCGCCTGGGAAGAAATACCGCGCGGCGCGCCGCCCGTCTATTCGTACAGTTACGTAGGGCTCCGGCGGACGGTGCGAGAAGCGGGCGCCGGGCACACGGGGGGCAACCCCGACGCCCGGATGAAGGGCTAGGTCAACGGCACCAGGGTCGCCCGCGCGAGGACGTACCGGATGAGGTCCGCGTGGTTACTGAAATGCAGCTTGTGCATCACCCGTGCGCGGTGTGATTCCGCCGTGCGGCGACTGATCGACAAGCGATCGGCGATGCGGATGCTGCTGTAGCCCTCGGACACGAGCAGGAGCACTTCACGCTCTCGCCGAGTCAGCGTTTCGTAGGCGTCGCGCACCGCGCTCTTCGCTCGGTGCAGCCAGCTTTCCATGGACCGCCGGGACAGAGGCTCGCTCAGATAACGGTGCCCGGCCACGACCTTCCGGATCGCGCGTCCGAGCTCGGCCGGCTTCGCATGCGTGAGCACGTAGCCTGCGGCGCCGTTTTTCAGCGCCTGGATGACGTACTGCTCTTGCGAGTACATCGAGAGGACGATCACCGCCGTCGCCGGCGACTGCTGATGCACCTGGCGGGTGATCTCGAGACCGTTCAACCCCGGCATCGCCAGGCACACGATGAGGATGCGCGGCTTGAGGCGCGCGACGAGGTCGACGACCTTCAATCCGTCCGCGGTCTCGCCGACGACTTTGACGTCATGGTCCGTCTCCACCAGGCACCGAATGCCCTGGCGGACGAGGTTCTGGTCGTCGGCGAGGACGATGGTGATCGGCGGCGCGCCGCGACGAGCAGTCAAATGTATCCCTCTACGAGCGACAACACATGTCCTCCGATTCTGCGCCAACAGTCGCGATCCGAGGCGGACCGTCCAGGGCGGCGTCAGCACCTGACGCCGGGGGGGTTGGTAGCACTCTGGAGAGTAACTGCCTTCAGGTAGTGCAAGGCGGGGGCCGTCGACTGGAGCGACAGACGTGAAAGCCGTTTGGCCCATTCGATCCACGCGTGGCCCGTTGCCGGCGGAGCCCAGGGGACCGACGACGTCCGCCTCCTCCATACGTTACGCGCCGTCGACGTCGCGGTGCGACGCTCCGCTCACGCATTGCGCGCTCGCCGTGTGGGAGTCGGTGCACACCGGCGAGTCGACCACTCTGCGTGCTCTCGTGCTTCAGTGAAGAATGTGGGACCTGCGACTCCAGGATGTCCCGAATGATCAGACAGGCGCCTGGTCGCTCGGTCTAGCGGTCGTCTCCGTTGGCGCCCGTCGGAGACGGGGCGGAGGCGGCCGGGAGCGTGACGGTGAACACGCAGCCCTTGCCGGGAAGATCGCGCACCGTCAGGGTGCCGCCGTTGGCTTCGACACCGCGGCGGCTGATGGCGAGCCCGAGTCCAAGGCCGGCTCCATTGACGTTCAATTGCTCGAACGGTCGAAACATCGCCTCGGCGCCCCTCACCGGGAGGCCGCCGCATTCGTCCTCGATGTCGATCAGGATGCGGCCTGCCGCCGCATGGGCGCGCAGGGCGATGCGCCCGTGAGCGCGCGTGAACTTCAGCGCATTTTGCATGAGGTTCGCCACCGCGCCCGCAAGAATCTGACGGTCGGCCTCGATGGCGAGTGACCGGTCCACGGCAGTGACCACCAGCTCGAAGCCCTGGGCGGCGGCGTCGAGGCCGGCCGCGATCTGAATCTCCTCGACGAACTCCGCCAGCATGATCCGTTCCCGGCGGTCGGGGATGCCGGCGGTCAGCCGCACCTCGACGAGAGTACGATCGATGAGCTCACGCAGGCCCGCCAGGCTACGATCGAGCACCGCGCCTGTCGCGCCCGCCACTCCCACGTCGCCCTTCCTGATCGCCGCCATGGACAGAATCGCCGTATGCACGAGATTCCGCAGCTCGTGCGCGAAAAACCCCAGCCGCTCGTTCATCGCGCGGCTGCTTTCGTCGTAAAAGAACTGGTCCCGTTGCCGGACGAACTCGGTGACCGCATCGGCGATGGCATCATCGAGGCACCGGTTGAGGGTGCGGAACTCGTCGGCCGTCACCGGAGCGCCCTGCTCGACGGCCATCTCCGTGACGGCCTGGCAGAGATCGCCATAGTCGTGGACGACCTGATCCACCGTGAATCCCTTCAGCAACAGCTCCTTGCCGTGCTGCGCCGCGCC
>JBBDXO010000192.1:0-19131 GCA_040902295.1 Candidatus Rokuibacteriota bacterium
GCCCGCGGCCCGCCCGCCCGGCCCCCGGTGTCGCCGTATTTCACGAGACTCATTAAGACCCCCGACCTGACCCCCAGGCCCCCAGGCGGCCGATCCGGCGCAGCTCGCGCTTGACGGCCTCGAGCACGTCGCGCATGTCGTTGGGCTTGCCGATGATCTCCAGTGCGCCCGTCGATTCACCCACCAGCCGCTCCCGGTGCGCCTTGTGCGTGGTGGTGATGACGGCGCCCCGATCCTGCATGACCGGCAGCCGGCGCAGGGTGCTCACGACGGTCCAGTGGTCGTCGTAGGGCGGCGGGACGTCGAAGATGATGGCGGCGGGGTCGTGCCGCTCGACGAAGTCGTTGAAGTCGGCCCGGATGACCGCCGTCCCGGACCCCTCCTGTTCCAGCACGATGCGGAGGAGCTCGATGAGGTCCTCGTTCGTGTTGGCGATGCCCACCACTGCCGGCATGTGGGGGATCGCTGCAGGAGCCGTGCCCGCGAGCGGCCGCTACGGCCGCCGCATTGCCCGCCGGCCCGTCTCGATGAACTTCTGGATGGTGGGATAGTGGGCGCGCTCCGCCGGAAACGCGAACCGGAACGTCCGCCGGAGGGCGACGCCGCGCACGCGCACGGCCGCGATGCGGCGGGCCTCCGTGTCCCGCCGCGCCATCTCCGCGGAGACGATGGCGCAGCCGTTGCCGACGGCGACCGCCTGCAGCGTGGCCTCGTTGCTCGCGAGCTCCATGGTCGTCTCGAAGCGCACCCCGGCCCGCCGGAACTCCGACTCGATCAGCGCCCGCGTGGCCGACCCGCGCTCGCGCACGATCATGCGCTCGCCCGCGAGCTGCGTGACGTCCACGGAGCGCCGGCCCGCGAGGCGGTGGCCCACCGGCAGCGCGAGCACCAGCTCGTCCTCGAAGAACGGCACCGTGCGCAGCCGCCGGTCGCGGATGGCGCCCGTCATGACGCCGAGGTCGGCGTGCAGGCCGCCCAGGTGCGCGAGGGCCTCCTGGGAGTTCAGCACGAGCAGCCGCACGTGCACGCCCGGATAGCGGCCCTTGAACTCGCCGAGCACGGCGGGCAGCGCGTAGGAGGCGGCGGTGGGCGTGGCCACGAGCGACAGGTTGCCGGACTGCAGCTCGCGCGCGCCCGCGATGGCCTGCTCGGCCTGCCGCGCGGTGTCGAGCATGCGCCGCGCGTAGCCGTAGAGCACCTCGCCGTCGCTCGTGAGCACGAGGCCGCGGCGCCGGCGCCGGTCGAGCAGCGAGAGGCCGAAGTGGTGCTCGAGCTCGCGGATCTGCACGCTGACGGCGGGCTGGCTGAGGGCGAGCTCGCGGGCGGCGGCGGTGAAGCTGCGCAGGCGCGCCACCGCCTCGAAGGTGGCGAGGCGGTTGAGGTTCATGGCGGGCACGCGGTGATCATAACGTAAGACTATGTTGCTGATGCGATCACTTCATTGGACTAATGTCGCGCACGGGCGCATCCTCGGCGCCACGTACGAACTGCCCATCCATGGAGGCGGCCGGTGAGTGACCAGGGACGACCGGTGACGGTGAACGGCAGGACCTACCAGTGGCCGGCGCGCCCGCTCGTGGTCGTGTGCGTGGACGGCTGCGAGCCCGACTACATCACGCGCGCGGTGGCGGCGGGCGCGGCGCCCTATCTGGGGGAGATGGCGGCCACCGGCACCTCGCGGATCGCGGAGTGCGTGGTGCCCAGCTTCACGAACCCCAACAACCTGTCCATCGTCACGGGCGTGCCGCCCGCCGTGCACGGCATCTGCGGCAACTACTTCTACGACCGCGACGCGGGCCAGGAAGTCATGATGAACGATCCGAAGTACCTGCGCGCGGGCACGCTGCTCGCCGCCTTTGCCGATGCCGGCGCGCGGCTGGCGGTGGTGACGGCCAAGGACAAGCTCCGGCGGATGCTGGGCCACGGGATGACCGGCATCTGCTTTTCGTCCGAGAAGGCCGACGAGACCACCGAGGCCGAGCACGGGATCGCGGACGCCATGACGCTGGTGGGGCGGCCGCTGCCGTCCGTCTACAGCGCCGACCTCAGCGAGTTCGTCTTCGCGGCGGGCGTGAAGCTGATGGAGTCGGTGCGCCCGGACATCACGTACCTGTCCACCACCGACTACGTGCAGCACAAGCACGCGCCCGGCACCCCGGAGGCCAACGCCTTCTACCACATGATGGACGGCTACCTCGCCACCCTGGGCGGGCTCGGCGCCACCGTGGCCCTCACCGCCGATCACGGCATGAACGCCAAGACGGACGCCTCGGGCGCGCCGGACGTGATCTACCTGCAAGACGTCCTCGACGGCTGGATCGGCGCCGGCCGCGCCCGCGTGATCCTGCCCATCACCGACCCGTACGTCGTCCATCACGGCGCCCTCGGCTCCTTCGCCACCGCCTACCTGCCGCGCGACGCGGATGCGCGCGCGATCACGGCGACGCTGGCGGCGATGCCGGGGATGGAGGTCGTCCTCGAGCGCGACGCCGCGTGCGCGCGCTTCGAGCTGCCGCCCGACCGGATGGGCGACATCGTCATCGTCTCCGGGCGGCACACGGTGCTCGGCACCAGCGTCAGTCGCCACGACCTGTCGGGCCTCGACGCGCCCCTGCGCTCGCACGGCGGCATCTCGGAGCAGCGGGTGCCCTTCATGCTCAACCGGCCCGCGCGCGTGGACGCGGACGCGCGGCTGCGGAACTTCGACATCTTCGACGTCGCCCTCAACGCGCGATGACGGCCGCCACGGGCGCGCGGGCGCGGCACGAGACGATGCGGATCGCCGGCGAGCGCGTGGACAACGCGCGCCGGATCGAGGTGCGCAATCCCTGGGACGGCTCCCTCGCGGGCACCGTGCCGAAGGCCACGGTGGCCGACGTGCGGCGCGCCTTCACGGCCGCCCGCGACTTCAAGGCGCGGCTCACGCGCTACGAGCGCTCGGCGATCCTCACGCGCGCGGCGGAGCGGCTGCGCGCGCGCCTCGGCGAGGTGTCCGACCTCATCACCGCCGAGTCCGGCCTGTGCAAGAAGGACACGATCTACGAGGTGGGCCGGGCCTGCGACGTGCTGATGTTCTCCGCGAACGCCGCCCTCGTGGACGACGGCCAGATCTTCTCGTGCGACATCAGCCCGCAGGGCCGGCCGCGCCGCATCTACACGCAGCGCGAGCCGCTGCGCGCCATCAGCGCCATCACGCCCTTCAACCACCCGCTGAACCAGGTGGCGCACAAGGTGGCCCCGTCCATCGCGACCAACAACACGATGGTGCTCAAGCCCTCCGAGAAGACGCCGCTGTCGGCGCTGCTGCTCGCCGACGTCCTCTACGAGGCGGGGCTGCCCCCCGCCATGCTGTCGATCGTGACCGGCGATCCCGCCGAGATTGCCGACGAGCTCGTCACCAACGAGCACAGCGAGCTGATCACGTTCACGGGCGGCGTGGCCGCCGGCAAGTCCATCGCCTCGAAGATGGGCTACCGCCGCGCCGTGCTGGAGCTGGGCGGCAACGACCCCCTCATCGTCATGGAGGACGCCGACCTCGACGAGGCCTCCTCGCTGGCCGTGAGCGGCTCCTACAAGAACTCCGGCCAGCGCTGCACGGCGGTGAAGCGGATGCTCGTGCAGGAGCGCGTGGCCGACGCCTTCGTGGAGCGGCTCGTCGACCGGACGCGGGCCGTGCGCTACGGCGACCCCATGGACCCGTCCATGGACATGGGCACGGTGATCGACGAGGCGGCCGCCATCCGCTTCGAGGCCGCCGTCAACGACGCCGTGGGCCGGGGCGCCAAGCTGCTCCACGGCAACGAGCGGCGCGGCGCCCTCTACTCGCCCACCGTGCTCGACCACGTGCCCGCGGACGCGCCGCTGGTGGCGCAGGAGACCTTCGGCCCCGTGTCGCCCGTGATCCGCTTCCAGACCATCGAGGAGGCGATCGCCATCGCCAATTCCACCGCCTACGGCCTGTCGTCGGCCGTGTGCACGAACCGCTTGGACTGGATCACGCGCTTCGTGAGCGAGCTGCAGGTGGGGACGGTCAACATCCGCGAAGTCCCGGGCTACCGGCTGGAATCGTCACCGTTCGGCGGCATCAAGGACTCCGGCCTCGGCTACAAGGAGGGCGTGCAGGAGGCGATGAAGAGCTTCACCAACGTCAAGACGTACTCGCTGCCGTGGCCGTGACGGGCGCCGCCCGCTCGCTGGCCGTCTTCCCCGGCGGCTCGCTGGGCGAGTACAACCTGCCGCCCGCGCTGAGCGTCGTGCTCGCGCGCGGCGAGGGCGCCGCCGTGTGGGACACTGACGGCCGCCGCTTCACGGACTTCACGATGGGCTGGGGCTCGGTGATCCTCGGCCACGCCCATCCGGCGATCGTGGAGGCGGTGCGCCATCAGGTGACGCTCGGATCCAACTTCGCCTACGTGAGCACGCCCGCGCTGGAGCTGGCGGAGGAGCTGACGCGCGCGGTGGCGTGCGCCGAGCGCGTGCGCTTCTGCGCGTCCGGCACCGAGGCGGCGGCGTACGCGGTGCGGCTGGCGCGCGCCTTCACGGACCGTCCGAAGATCGTGAAGTTCGAGGGCGCCTACCACGGCGCCAACGAGATCGGCGTCATGAGCCTGTTTCCCAGCGGCCGCCTGCCGTTCCCCGCCGCCGAGCCCACCTCCGCGGGGGTGTCCGCGGGCGCCGTCGCCGACGTCCTCGTGGCGCCCTACAACGACCTCGCCGCCACCGAGGCCATCGTCCGCACCCACGCCGCCGAGGTCGCCGCCATCATCGTGGAGCCGCTGCACCGCTGCACGCCGCCCGTGTCGGGATTTCTCGCGGGGCTGCGCGCGCTCACGGCCGCCACCGGCAGCGTGCTGATCTTCGACGAGACGGTCACGGGCTTTCGGCTCGCCTACGGCGGCGCGCAGGCGTACTACGGCGTGCAGCCCGATCTGGCCACCTTCGGCAAGGCGCTGGGCGGGGGCTGTCCGCTCGGCGCCATCGCGGGCCGCGGCGACATCATGGACCTCGTGCGCGAGGACCGGCTCGGCTCGGCCGGCTACGTGTGGTTCGCCTCCAGCCTCGGCGGCAATCCCGTGTCAGCGGCGGCCGCGGTGGCGACGCTCGGGCAGCTTCGCGGCCCGGGAACCTACGAGCGGCTCTTCGGGGCCGGCGAGGCGCTGCGAAGCGGGCTGCGCGCCGTGCTCGCGGAGGCGGGCGTCACCGCCCAGGTGCAGGGGGATGGCCCGCTCGCCGCCGTCGTCTTCACCGACCGGCCCGTCACCGATTACCGCTCGATGCTGGGCGCCGACCGCCGCCGGGCGCGTGCGTTCCTGCTCGGCCTCTTCCGCCGCGGGATCTTCCTGAACCCGATGTCCACCAAGCTCTACCTGTCGCTCGCGCACACCGAGGCCGATATTCAATCGCTCCTGGACGCCGCGCGCGACGCGCTGCGTGACCCCGTCGCGTGAGCGGCCTGTACGCCGACCTCGTATTGCGCGGGGCCACGGTGCTCACGGTGGACGCGCACGACTCCGTGGCGCAGGCGGTCGCCGTGCGGCAGGGGACGATCGTGGCCGTGGGCGCGGACGCCGACGTGGCGGGGATGATCGGGCCCGGCACGCGGGTGCTGGAGCTGCCGGGCAAGACGGTCATCCCGGGCTTCATCGACTCCCACACGCACAACGTCCACGTGGGGGAGTTCCGCTACAGCTTCGAGCAGCTCAACACCGCCGCGGAGCTGAATCCCTCCATCCAGGACGTGCTGGATAAGCTTCGACAACGGGCGGCGGACACGCCGCCCGGAACATGGATCGGCGGCCGAAACTACGATCCCAACGGCATGAAGGAGCGCCGCTGGCCCACGCGGCAGGAGCTCGACGCCGCCGCGCCCGAGCACCCGGTGATGATCACCATCCGCGGCGGCCACGCGTGCGTGGCGAACTCGCGCGCGCTGGCGGCGGCCGGCATCGGCCGCGACACGCCCGACCCCGAAGGGGGCGTCATCGATCGCGATCCCGCCACCGGCGAGCTCACGGGCGTCCTGCGCGACGTCGTGTCCATCCGCTCCGCCCCGCCCACGGCCACCCTGGCCGATCTCAAGCGCGGCCTCGCCACCATCAACGCGATGTACCTGCGCCTGGGCGTCACCTCCGTGCACGACGCGGGGGCCACGCCGCGCCCCGAGTCCTATCGGGCCCTGCACGAATGCGTGCGGGAGGACACGCTGCGCGTGCGCGTCTACCTGATGGTGTACGCGGACTTCGCGCTCGCGCACGACCGCGGCCTGCGCACCGGCTTCGGCGACGATCGGCTGCGCACGGGCGCCGTGAAGCTGTTCATGGACGGCTCCATCCAGTGCTTCACGTGCGCCTTCCGGGAGCCCTACCTCACCCGGGACACCTGCGGCCACGAAGGTCTGCGATACTCCCAGGAGGGCGCCGACGCCGCCGTCCTCGAGGCCCACCGGCTGGGCTACCAGGTGGCGATCCACGCGCAGGGGGATTACGGGATCACGATGGCCGTGAACGCCATCGAGCACGCGATGCGCGTGGCTCCGCGCCCCGACCCCCGCCACCGCATCGAGCACACGCTGTGCCCGACGGTGGAGGACCTGGAGCGCATGCAGCGGCTGGGGATCATTCCCAATTTCTTTCTGTTTCACCCGTGGTTCTGGGGGGACCAGCACATCGGCGAGTTCATCGGCCGCGCGCGCGCGGAGCGCATGGTGCCGGCGCGCACCGCCATCGACATGGGGCTGCGCCCGTGCGCGCACTCGGACTGCCCGGTGTGCACGCCCGACGATCCCGTATGGCCGTCCAATCCCCTGTGGGGCATGGCGTGCGCGGTGACGCGGCGCACGCGCACGGGCGCCGACATCGGCGCCGGCGAGCGCATCACGGCGGCGGAGGCGCTCCGGATGTACACCATCAACGGCGCCTACGCCGCCTTCGAGGAGCACCGCAAGGGCTCCCTCGAGGCGGGCAAGCTGGCGGACCTCGTGGTGCTCGCGCAGAATCCGCTCACGGTGGCGCCGTGGTCGATCAAGGACATCGTCGTGGAGCGCACGATCATCGGCGGCGAGGTCGTGTTCGAGGCGGGGGCGCGGCCATGACCGCCACGGGGCTGCACGCCGACCTCGTGATCACCGGCGGCCGCATCCTGACCATCAACGCGCGCGACGAGGTGGCGGAGGCCGTGGCCGTCGTGCGCGACCGCATCGTCGCCGTCGGCCGCGCCACCGACATCGCCCCCCTCATCGGGCGCGGCACGACGGTGATCCGCCTCGCGGGCCAGACCGTCGTGCCCGGCTTCATCGAGCCCCACACGCACTTCATGCTCTACGGCGTGTGGCTGGGGTGGGTGAACTGCAAGACGCCCCCGAGCGCCGACGTCGGCCAGCTCCTCGAGCGGGTGCGGGCACGCGCGGCCGCGCTGCCGCCGGGGGAGTGGATCAAGGGTTTCGGCCTCGAGGACTCGGCGCTGGCGGAGCGGCGGTTTCCCACGCGCGACGAGCTGGACCGGGCCGCCCCCGCGCATCCGGTCTACCTCAAGCACCGCTCCGGGCACGCCTGCGTGGTGAACAGCCTGGCCCTGCAGGCGGCGGGCATCACCGACGCCACGGACCAGCCCGAGGGCGGCCACATGGACCGCGATCCCGCCACGGGCCGCCTCAACGGCGTTCTGCGCGAGAAAGCCGCCTTCAAGCCCGTCGACGCCGTGATGCCGCAGGAGACGAAGGACGAGATGAAGGCGGGCGTCATCGCGGCGGGCCGGCTCTACGCTTCCGCGGGCATCACGTCCACCCACGACGCGGGCGCGGACACCCGGCCCGAGAGCTACCGCGCCTACCAGGAAGCGGTGGCGGAGGGCGCGCTGAAGACGCGCGTGTACCTGATGATTCGCGACTGGCCCTACGCGCACTTCTACCGCGAGCGCGATCTCGGCCTGCGCACGGGCTTCGGCGACGAGCGGCTGCGGCTGGGGGCGATGAAGACGTGCACGGACGGCTCCATCCAGGTCTTCACGTGCGCCTTCTACGATCCCTACGTCACCCTCGACACCGACAGCACGCGGGCCAACCCGCGCGGCGTGCTCCAGATGACGCCCAACGAGACGAACGACGTGGTGCTCGACGCCCACGCCAAGGGCTACCAGGTCGCCATCCACGCCCAGGGCGATTACGGCATCGACGTGGCCCTCAATGCCATCGAGTACGCCATGTGGAAGCACCCGCGGCCGGACCCCCGCCACCGCATCGAGCACTGCCAGTGCGTCACGCCGGAGGGGCTGGCGCGCATGAAGCGGCTGGGCGTCATCGGCTCCTTCTACCCGCATCACTCCTGGTACTGGGCGGACCGGCACATCTCGACGTTCATCGGCGAGGAGCGCGCGAGCCGGATGAATCCGATGAAGTCGGCCATCGAGGCGGGCGTCGTCACCATCGCGCACTCGGATGCGCCCATCGCGGCCATCGGCGACCCGCTCTTCGGCGCCGAGCCGCTCTTCGGCATCTGGTGCGCGGTGAACCGCACCACGCGGGCGGGCAAGGTGATCGGCCCCCGGGAGCGCATCACCCCCCTGCAGGGGCTGCGGGCCTTTACCATCAACGCCGCCTACGCGTCCTTCGAGGAAGGGCTCAAGGGCTCCATCGAGCCCGGCAAGCTCGCCGACTTCGCCATCCTCGACCGGGACCCGTGTGGCGTCGACCCGTGGGCGATCCGCGACATCAAGGTCGAGCGCACCATCATCGGCGGTGAGACGGTGTTCGAGGCGGCATAGGCGGGCCGATGGCCCCCGAAAAGGAGAAGACAGCATGACCACACGACGGATCGTCCTGGGCGCGCTCGTGATCCTGTTCGCCGCCACGTGGGCGGCGGCGCCCGCGCTGGCGCAGAAGCGCGGCGGCACCCTCACCGTGGGCAACGACGAGGATGCGGTCGGCCTCGATCCCCATTTGTCGTTCGCCTTCGCCTCGTCGAACTTCTACGAGCACGTCTACAGCGGTCTCACCCGCTTCAACGCCAAGATGGAGATCGAGGGCGATCTCGCCACGTCGTGGGAGATCCCGAATCCCACCACGTACGTGTTCCGGCTGCGCAAGGGCGTGAAGTTCCACAACGGCCGCGAGATGACGGCGGAGGACGTCCGGTACTCCATCGAGCGCGTCCGCGATCCGAAGAACGGCTCGCCCATCCGCGGCACCTACTCGAACGTGGAGACCGTCGAGGTCGTCGACCCCCACACCGTGCGCCTGCGGCTCAACCGCCCCAGCGCCTCCCTCCTGAGCGGGATCACCGGCCGCGCCAGCTACGTGGTGCCGAAGGAGGAGGTCGACAAGCACGGCTCGCTGCAGAAGGTGATGGTGGGCACGGGCCCCTTCAAGCTCGCCGAGCACGTGCCGGGAGACTTCGCCCGCTTCGTGCGCAACGAGCACTACTACGAGGCGGGGCTGCCCTACCTCGACGGCTTCACCATCAAGATCATCAAGGACGAGTCGTCGCGGCTGGCCGCCATCCGCCGGGGCACCGTGGATCTGACGTGGATCAAGGCGACCGAGATCGAGGAGCTGGCGCGCCGCGAGAAGGGGCTCAGCTCGGCGGACACGCCGGAGGCGCGGCACCTCTACATCTGGCTCAACACCAAGGAGCCGCCCTTCAACAACGTCAAGCTGCGCCAGGCCTTCGCGGCCGCGCTCGACCGCAAGGAGATCATCGACACCGTGCTCCTCGGACGCGGCAAGCTGACGGCGGGCATTCCGCCCGCCACCGTGCCCTACGTGCTGTCGGAGGCGGAGACGGCGGCCCTGCCCTTCTACAAGCAGGACTACGAGCTGGTGAAGCGGCTGCTGCGCGAGGCGGGGCAGCCCAACGGCTTCGAGTTCACCTTCAAGACCTCGCCCCACAGCCCGGACTACGTCCCCGCCGCGCAGGTGATCCAGCGCCAGCTCGCCCGGGCGGGGATCACGATGAAGATCGAGCAGGTGGAGTGGGCCGCGCTCCTCAAGAGCTTCCGCGAGAAGGCGCCCTTCCAGGCGACCGCGTTCGCCCGCATCTGGTACGCGGACCCCGAGGGCTACGTGTACGACACCACCCACAGCAAGGGCGCCATCAACGCGGGGCACTACGTGAACGCGGAGGTCGACCGCCTGCTCGAGGAGCAGCGTGCCACGGTGGATCCCGCCAAGCGCGTGGCGCTGTGGCAGGACCTGCAGCGGCTCTACGCCCAGGACGTGCCCATCATCTGGCCGTACGCGATGCGCACGCGCTACAACGTGTGGCGGCCGGCGCTCAAGGGCTTCGAGCCCATGGCGAACGCCTCGCGAGTGTACCTGCGGCAGACCTGGCTCGAACAGTAGGCTGACCCGGGGCGGCATGCAGCGTTACCTCGCCGTACGCCTGGTGTCGCTGGTCCCGATCCTGTTCGGGGTCTCGCTCCTGGTGTTCTCGATGCAGCACCTGGTCCCCGGAGACATCGTCGACATCGTTTCCGGGGACCAGGCGTTCGGCGACAAGAACGCGGCCGACCGCCTGCGCGCGCAGCTGCGCCTGGACCGGCCCATCGCCGAGCAGTACGTCCTCTGGCTCGCGGGCGCGCTGCGCGGCAACCTCGGCAGCTCCTTCGTCTCCGGCAAGCCCGTGTTCGACGAGATCCTGCGCCGGCTGCCCGTCAACCTGGAGCTGGCGGCCTTCGCCATCGGCTTCGCCCTCCTCATCGGCATCCCCGTCGGCACCGCCTCCGCCGTGTGGCGCGACACGTGGACGGATGCCGGTATCCGCTTCGGCTCCGTGCTCGGCTACTCCATCCCCAACTTCTGGGTGGCCACGCTCACCGTCCTCCTCGGCTCGCTCGTGTGGCCGGGCATGCCCATCCTCGATTACGTGCCCTTCACGCAGGACCCGCGGCGCAACGTCACGCTCATGCTCATTCCCTCCTTCGTGCTATCGCTCACGGTGCTGCCGCTCATCGTCCGCATGACGCGCGCCTCGATGCTGGAGAACCTGCGCCTGGATTACGTCCGCACCGCCCGCTCCAAGGGGCTGCCCGAGGGGCGCGTGATCTTCCGTCACGTCCTCGCCAACTCCCTCATCGCCGTCCTCAACGTCACGGGCGTGCAGGTGGGCGTGCTCATCGGCGGCCTCGTGCTCACGGAGGAGATCTTCATCCTGCCCGGCATCGGACGGCTGCTGCTGGAGTCGATCCAGAAGCGCGACTTCCCCGTCATCACCGGCACCACGCTCTTCCTCGCCGTCGCCTTCGTGGCCGTGAACCTCGTCGTGGACCTCCTGCATGGATTCCTCGATCCGCGCATCCGCTCTCGCGGCTGATTACATGGGGGGCGCTCTCGCGACTGGGGGGGGGCGCGGGGGCCCCCCCAAGCCCCCCACCGCGGGCGCTGCGTCCGCCGGCGCGCCGGCCCGCCGCGTGTGGCGCCAGCTCTGGAAACGCAAGACGGCCGTGGTCGGCCTGCTGCTCGCCGCCGGCGTCCTGCTCGGCGCCGCGCTGGCCCCCGTGCTCGCGCCCGCCGATCCCCTCGCCATGAGCCCGCGCCGCATGGCGCTGCCCTCGGCGCAGGCGTGGTTCGGCACCGACCAGTTCGGGCGCGACCTGCTCAGCCGTCTGCTCTACGGCGCGCGCGTCTCCATGATCGTGTCCTTCTCCGCCGTCGCGCTCGCCGCCGTCGTGGGGGGCACGGTGGGCCTGCTCGCCGGCTACTTCGAGGGCAAGCTCGACCACGTGCTGATGCGCGCGGTGGACGTCCTCATGGCGTTCCCCACGCTCCTGCTCGCGCTGGCGGTGGTGGCCACCTTCGGCGCCAGCACGTCCAACCTGATCTTCGCCATCACGCTCGCCTACGTGCCGATCTTCTCGCGCATCGTGCGCGGCAGCGTGCTGTCCGTGAAGCAGAACGACTTCATCCAGGCCTCGCGCGCCCTGGGCGCGGGCGACCTGCGCGTCATGCTGCGGGAGATCCTGCCCAACGTGCTCGCCCCCGTCATCGTGCAGGCCACGTTCAACCTGTCCACCGCCATCATGATCGAGGCGGCCCTGAGCTTCCTCGGCCTCGGGGTGCAGCCGCCCGCCGCCTCCTGGGGCTCGATGCTCAGCGAGGCGCGCGGCTTCATGGAGCTCGACCCGTGGCTGGCCATCGCGCCCGGCCTCGCCATCACCACCGCCGTGCTGGGCTTCAACCTGTTCGGTGACGGCCTGCGCGACATCCTGGACCCGCGCCTGGCGGGAGAGCGCTGAGGATGGCGCGCGATCGCCGGGCCGTCGTGGTCGCCCTGGGGACCGCCACCGCGCTCTCCATGGGGGGCGACATGCTGCTCTACACCGTGCTGCCCACGGAAGCGGCGGCGCTCGGGATCGGCGTGGCCGCGCTCGGCGTGATCCTCAGCATCCACCGCTTCATCCGGCTCGTGGCCAACTCCGCGGTGGGCATGATCGCCGACCGCTTCGGGCGCCGGCGCCCCTTTCTGTGGGGCACTGCGTTCGCGCTGGCGTCCACCCTCGGCTACCTGCTCGCGCACGGGTTCTGGCCGCTGCTGGCGGCGCGGCTGGTGTGGGGCGTGGCCTTCGCGCTCATCCTCGTGTCGGCCTACAGCATCGTGCTCGACGTCACGTCATCCGACGACCGGGGACGGATGGTGGGCTGGTACCAGTCGCTGGTGGCGGTGGGGACGATGATCGCGCTCGTCATGAGCGGCGTGCTCGCCGACCGCGTCGGCTATCGCACCGCGCTGGCAATCTTCACGCCCTTCGCCGCGCTCGGGTGGCTCGTCGCCTACCTGACCGTGCACGAGACGCGGCCGGCCCGCGTGGCGCACGCGCCGCGCGCCTCCGTGCTGCAGACGTACCGCGGCGTCGACCGGCGGCTGCTCTGGCCCGGCTACGTCAGCTTCGCCACCTTCTTCGCCGGCAACGGCGTCCTCATGGCCACGCTCGGTCTCCACCTGCAGACGGAGCTGGCCGGGGGCGGGCCGGCGGGGCTGGCGGTGCCGCTGGCCACCATCACCGGCCTGCTGCTGGCGGCCCGCAAGCTGGCCGCCATCGTGGCCGCTCCCATCGCGGGCCTGCTGTCCGACCAGGTGGGCGACCGGCGGTGGGTGGCCGCCGCCGGCGTGTGCGCGGGCATCGCGGGCTTCGCCGTGCTCGCGGGCGGCGGCGGCATCGGGGTCATCGCCGCGGGCGTGGTGCTCACCGCGCTGGGGGAGGGCATCGTGCTGCCTCCGCTCACGGCGTGGGCGGGCGATCTCACGCCGGCCTCGCTGCGCGGGGTCGTCATGGGCGGCTTTGCCACGGCCAACGATCTGGGCGGCGCGGTGGGGCCGCTCGTGGGCTACACCATCGGGGCGGCGGCGGGTTTGCGCCCGGCGTACGCGCTGTGTGCGATCTTTTTCCTGTCCGCGCTCGCGGCGCTGGCGGCGGCGGGGCCCGACCCTCGCCGCCTGCGCCTGGCGCAGGCGCTGGACTGACGGAGGAGCCTTCGTGTCCGAGCTGAGAGCGGAGCTGGTCATCACCGGCGGGCGCATCATCACCGTGAACCCGCGCGACGAGGTGGCGGAGGCGGTGGCGGTCCACGCCGGCCGCATCGCGGCGGTGGGGAGCGCGGCCGACATCGAGCCGCTCATCGGCCCGCGCACGGCCGTCATCCGCCTGCACGGGCAGACGGTGGTCCCCGGCTTCATCGACCCCCACAACCATTTCATGCTCTACGGCACGTGGCTGGCGGGGATCGACGCGAAGTGGCCGGCCAACAAGTGCGTGGCCGACATCGTCGGGCGCGTGCGCTCCCGGGCGGCGGCGACGCCGCCGGGGCAGTGGATCGTCGGCTTCGGCGTGGAGGACAGCGCGCTCGAGGAGCGCCGCTTCCCGACGCGCGACGAGCTGGACGCCGCCGCCCCCGCGCATCCGGTCTTCATCAAGCACCGCTCCGGCCATGCCGCCGTGGTCAACAGCCTCGCCCTCGCGGCGGCCTCCATCGACGAGCGCTCGCCCCAGCCCCCGGGCGGCCACATGGACCGGGACGGAGCGGGGCGGCTCAACGGCGTGCTGCGCGAGAAGTCGGCCACGACGCTCATCGAGACGTTGCTGCCGAAGCCGACGCAGGACGAGATGAAGGAGGGCGTCATCGCGGCGGGCCGGCTGTACGCCTCCGCCGGCATCACCTCCGTGCACGACGCCGGCGCCGACGCGCGGCCGGAGACGTACCGCGCCTACCAGGAGGCGGTGGCGGAAGGGCGGCTCAAGCAGCGTGTCTACATGATGATCTGGGGCTGGCCGGGCGCGCACATGTACCTGGACCGCGACCTCGGCCTGCGCACGGGCTTCGGCGACGAGCGGCTGCGCCTGGGGCCCGTCAAGCTCTTCTGCGACGGCTCCATCCAGGTCTTCACGTGCGCCTTCTACGAGCCGTACATCACGCTCGACACCGACAGCACGCGCGCCCACCCGCGCGGCGTGCTGCAGATGACGCCCAACGAGCTGAACACGATGGTGCTCACCGCCCACGAGCGCGGCTACCAGGTGGCCATCCACGCCCAGGGCGACTACGGCATCGACGTGGCCCTCGACGCCATCGAGTACGCCATGTGGAAGCACCCGCGGCCGGACCCGCGCCACCGCATCGAGCACTGCCAGTGCGTGACGGACGCGGGCCTGGCGCGCATGAAGCGGCTGGGCGTCATCGGCTCCTTCTACCCGCACCACTCCTGGTACTGGGCCGATCGTCACATCTCCACCTTCATCGGGCAGGAGCGGGCGAGCCGCATGAACCCGATGAAGTCGGCGATGCGCGCGGGCGTCGTCACCGTGGGCCACTCCGATGCGCCCATCGCCGCCATCGGCGACCCGATGTTCGGCGCCGAGCCGCTCTTCGGCATCTGGTGCGCGGTGAACCGCACCACGCGCGCGGGCAAGGTCATCGGGCCCGAGGAGCGGCTGACGCCGCTGGAGGGCATCCGCGCCTTCACCATCAACGCCGCCTACGCCTCGTTCGAGGAGTCGATCAAGGGCTCCATCGAGCCCGGCAAGCTCGCCGACTTCGCCATCCTGGACAAGGACCCGTGCGCCGTCGAGCCGTGGGCGATCCGCGACATCAAGGTCGAGCGCACCATCATCGGCGGAGAAACCGTTTTTGATGGGGGGGCCTAGAAGGCGCCCCCCAAGCCCCCGCACGCTCGGCAGCGGGCCGGCACAGCCAGCCCGCTCCTCGGCATCCGCTGTTGTTGCACGCGTGTATGAACAGGAGAAGGTCATGACAGAGCGCGAGTGGATCCTGCTGAACCCGGGGCCGGCGAACACGAGCCGGCGCGTGAAAGAGGCGCTGGTCACCCCCGACCTCTGCCACCGCGAACCGGAGTTCTTCGACGTCATGCGCGAGTGCCGCACGCGCCTCGTGAGCGTGCTGGGGGCGGGCCCGGAGACGACGGCCGTGCTCTTCACGGGATCGGGCACGGCGGCGGTGGAGGCGGCCGTGTGCTCCGCCGTCCCGCGGGACCGGCGCATGCTCATCGTCAACAACGGGGTGTACGGTGATCGCCTCGCGCGCATCGCGGCCGCCCACGCCATCGGCGCCGAGGTGCTCACCTACGACGTGGTGACGCCGGTGGCGCCCGCGGACGTGGAGGCGGCCCTGCGCGCCCATCCGGACATCAGCCACGTGGCGGTCATCCATCACGAGACGACCACGGGCCTGCTCAACCCGGTGGCCGAGGTGGCGCGGGTGGCCGCGCGCGCGGGCCGGCGCGTGATCGTGGACGCGATGTCTTCGCTCTTCGGCGAGCCGCTCGACGTCACCGCGGACGGCATCGACTTCGTGATGGCGAGCGCCAACAAGTGCCTGCAGGGCATCCCCGGCGTGTCGTTCGTGCTCGCGCGGCGGGCGGCGGTGGAGGCGCTCGAGGGGCGGCCGCCGCGCAGCGTCTACCTCGATCTCTACAACCATTACGCGACCCAGGAGCGGGACAACACGCCCTTCACGCCCGCCGTGCAGGTGCTGCATGCCATGCGCGCGGCGCTGGTGGAGCTGGAGGAGGAAGGCGTCAAGGCGCGCATCGAGCGCTACGCCGAGAACGCCGCCGTCCTGCGCGCGGGGATGGCCCGCCTGGGCTTTGCCATCCTCGTGCCCGAGGGGGCGCGCTCGAGCATCCTCACCACCTTTCGCCTGCGGCCGGGGCTCACGTACGAACCGCTGCACGACGCCATGAAGCGGCGCGGGTTCATCATCTACGCCGGGCAGGG
Organism: Candidatus Rokuibacteriota bacterium; assembly: GCA_040902295.1. Classification (GTDB taxonomy): domain Bacteria; phylum Methylomirabilota; class Methylomirabilia; order Rokubacteriales; family CSP1-6; genus JBBDXO01. Next base: position 16,219 of record JBBDXO010000192.1, read on the forward strand.
GGACATCCGCACCTACGCCTTCCGCGTGTCGAACATGGGCACCCTCACCCCGCGCGACATGCAGGCGGTCGTCTCCGCCTTCGGCGACGTCCTCGCCGAGCTGGGCATCTCCCGATGAGCGCCGAGCGTGATCGAGAAGCGCCACGGCCTTGCCGGGGCGCGACGAGCGTCGGGGGGGGGGGGGGGGGGGGCGCGCCCCCCCCCCCCCCCACGGGATAGACGTCGTGGCGCTCTTCACGGCGCACGGGCGCCGGCGCTACGGCGAAGGGGTGACCGACCTGCACCACGCGCTCCAGTGCGCCGCCCTCGCGCGACAGGAGGGGGCCGATGACGAGCTCGTGCTCGCCGCCCTCGTGCACGACGTCGGCCGCCTGCTCGCGGTGGCGGCGGCGGCCGACGCGCAGCCTCGCCGGGAGAGCCCGCACGACGACCATGCCGCGTGGGGGGCGGCGGCGCTGCGGCCGTTTCTGCCCCCGCGCGCGCTGGCCGCCGTCGAGCGTCACGTGGCCGCCAAGCGCTACCTGTGCGCCGTCGAGCCCGCCTACGCCGCCGCGCTGTCGCCGGCCTCGGTGCGCTCGCTCGCCGTGCAGGGGGGGCCGCTGTCCGCCGAGGAGCGGGCGCGCTTCGAGGCGGAGCCGTGGGCGGAGGAGGCCGTGCGCCTGCGCCGCTGGGACGACGCCGCCAAGGACCCGGCGGCCGCATGCGCGCCGCTGGAGGAGTACCGCGCGCTGCTCGTGCGCCACCTGGGGCCCCAGAGCGAGGAGCGCGCGCCGGAGCGATGACGGCCGAAGCGCTCGCGCTCGTGCTGGGCGCAGCGCTCCTGCACGCGGGATGGAACGCGCTCGCCAAGCGGGCGCGCGACCCGCAGGCCTTTCTCTGGTGGGCCACGTGCGTGGGCACGGTGGCGCTGCTGCCCTTCGCGCTCGTGCAGGTGACCGCCACCGGCATCGCGCGCTCCGCGGTGCCCTTCATGATCGCCACCGTCGTGCTGCATGGCTGGTACTTCTACGCCCTCGGCCGCGCCTACCGGACGGGCGCCTTCTCGCTCGTCTATCCGGTGGCCCGCGGCCTCGGCGTCGCCCTCGTGCCGGGCGTGGCGCTCGTGGTGTTCGACGAGCGGCTGTCGACCGTGGGTGTCCTCGGCATCGTCTTCGTGGTGGGCGGCGTGGTCGCCCTGCACTTCGCCCCCGGCACGCCGGTAGCCGGCGTGTCCGGCGCGCGCTTTGGCGCCGCCAGCGCGTGGGCCGTGGTCACCGGCGTGACGATCGCGACCTATTCGCTCGTCGACAAGGCCGGTGTCGCGCACCTGCACCCCGTGGTCTACATGACGGTGATCGGGCTGGGATGCGCCGTCGTCCTGCTGCCGGCGCTCGCCGGCCGCGGGGAGGCGGTCCGCCGCGAGTGGAGGGAGAACTGGCGGACCATCCTCGCGGCGGGCGTGATGACGGGCGTCGGCTACCTGCTGGTGCTGTTCGCCTTTCGCCTGTCGAAGACCGGGTATGTCGTCGCCGCGCGTGAGCTGTCGATCGTGTTCTCCGCCGTCATCGGCAGCCTGTGGCTGCACGAAGGACGGCTGGGGCCCCGCCTCCTCGGCGCCTCGATCATTCTCCTGGGCGTGGTGTGCGTGGCGGCCGGCCGCTGACGGGCGACGTCATGACAGCGATGTCGCGAGCGGCCGCCCCGGTCGCCGCAGCAGGCCCACCGCGATGGCGAGGTTCAGCAGGTTCCACGCGATGCCGTTGAGGAACGCGGCCTGGTAGGAGCCGGTGAGGTCGAAGATCACGCCGGACATCCAGCCGCCGAGAGCCATGCCGAACACGGTGGCCATCAGCACGGTGGCGACGCGCACCCCGGCTTCCTGCGGGGGGAAGAACTCGCGAACGATGACGGCGTAGGCGGGCACGATCCCGCCCTGGAACAGGCCGAACAGCGCGGACACGATGTAGAGCGAGGCGAGTCCGTCGAAGGGCAGGTAGAGGACGAGCGCCAGGGCCTGCAGGCCCGAGCCCAGCAACAGCGTGCGCCGCCCGCCGATGCGATCGCAGATCCAGCCCGACCCCAGCCGGCTCACGATGCCGAAGCCCAGCATCAGCGACAGCATCTGCGCGCCGTGCGCCGTGCCGTGGCCCATGTCGCCGGAGTACGCGACGATGTGGACCTGCGGCATCGACATCGCCACGCAGCAGCTCACGCCGGCGACGACCAGCACGGCCTGCAGCGCGTTCGGCGACATCCCCAGCGGGCGCGGCGCCGTTGACGTGACTCCGGGTGTCGCCGACGGGGTGCCGATGAGCGGCGATCGCCGCCGGAGGACCAGCACGAGCGGCAGCATGGTCACCACGCAGAAGACGGCGATGCCCAGGTACGTCCGGCGCCACCCCGCGCTCTCGATGAAGTGCTGCACGACCGGCGGCCACACCGTGCCCGCCAGATAGCTGCCGCTCGCGATGATCGCCACCGCCATGCCGCGACGACGGGTGAACCACAGCGAGGTGTCGGCGAGCAGCGGCGCGAACGTGGCCGAGCTGGCGACGCCCACCAGCAGCCCCTGGGCCAGGATGAACTGCCAGAGGCTCGTCGCCTGGCTGGCGACGGCGTAGCCGATGCCCAGCGTGACCGCCCCCCCGGCGACGGGGACGAGGATGCCGAAGCGGTCGGACAGACGCCCCATGAGGATGCCGCCCAAGCCGAAGCAGATCATCGTCATGGTGTAGGGCAGCGAGGCGTCCGAGCGCGCGACGCCGAACTCCGCCTGGACCGCCGGCAGGACCACGATCACCGACCACATGCCGACGCCGCCGATGCCCGACAGCACCAGCGCCACGAAGAGCCGGGTCCACGCGTAGACGGACTCCGGCGCGTACTTCGCCGCGTCAGTCACCGTTGCTCGAGCGTGTTCTCACGCATGATCGT
>JBBDXO010000193.1:0-8535 GCA_040902295.1 Candidatus Rokuibacteriota bacterium
CGGCGCTGGCGCCGGGCGGCGTGCTCGCGGTGCAGATGCCGCGCAACTTCGGCGCCCCCTCCCACACCGCCATCGCGGAGGCGGCGCGCAGCGGGCCGTGGCGCGCGACGCTGGAGCCGTTGCTGCGGCCGGTGCCGGTGGCGGAGCCGGCCTTCTACTACGACACGCTCGCGCCCCACGCCGCCGCCCTCGACATCTGGGAGACGGAGTACCTGCACGTCCTCGAGGGCGAGCATCCGGTGAAGGAGTGGACGAAGGGCACGTGGCTCAAGCCGCTGCTCGACGCGCTCGCCGAGTCCGAGCGCAGCGCCTTCGAGGCCCGCTACGCGGAGCTGCTCGCGCCCGCCTATCCGCGGCGGGCGGACGGCCGCACGCTGCTGCCGTTCCGCCGTCTCTTCATCGTCGCCACCGCGCGCGCCTGACGGTCAGATCGCGTAGCGCTTGCCCACGGCGGAGGGCACCAGCTCGTCGCCGAACTCCCGCGCCATGACGCTCAGCGCCCTCCAGCCCGTGCAGTGGCCCGGCGCCAGCATCTTGAGGCCGAACGTCTTGAGGTCGGCCACGGTGTCCGGGATGATCTTCTCCGTCGCCCCCGAGAGGTGGAAGCCGCCCATCACCCCGTGGAGCGGCACCGGCGGAACGAGCCCGCGCGCGTGGGTGAGCACGTTGATGATGCCCGCGTGCGAGCACGCCGAGAACACGACCTGGCCCTTGCCCTTGACGTGCACCGACAGGAAGCGCTCGTCCATGATGAGCGGATCGGGCTCCCAGCCCTGCCCGTCGGCACTGCGGCGCACGTGGCCGGGCAGCCCCGCCTCGTAGGCGGTCACGCGCGGGATCTCGCCGCTGAGGTGGAAGGCGCCGTCCGCCACCGCCTGGGGCTGGCGCGTGCTCACCACCCGCGCGCCGGCCCGTGTGAGGGCCTCCGGATCCGGCAGCGGCGCGTGCACGAACAGCCCGCCGTTGGCGCGCGTCATGGCGCGCTGGGCGAACATCCCCGGGTGCACGTAGCAGTCCACCGGCTGCGCGCGGCGGCGCGCGGCGGCGCCCACGGCGGCGAGCAGCCCGCCGCCGTGATCCCAGTGGCCGTGCGAGAGCACGACGGCGTCGATGGCGCCGAAGTCGACGCCGAGGACGGCGGCGTTGCGCTCCAGGATGGCGCCCTCCGGCCCCGCATCGAACAGCACGGTGCGCGTGCGGCCGCCGGTGTAGGCAGTGATGAGCAGCGACAGGCCGTGATGCGCGCAGCAGATGCTCTCGCCCGCGATCATCGGCAGGCGCCCGGCCGCGAGCAGCCCCGCCCATTCCGGCACGACGTACGCGGGCGTGGTGGACAGACCGTCGGTGACGTTGTCGACGAGGACGAGGACGTCGAGCCGATCGACGGCGACGAGGGTCACGCGGTCGCCGCCGCTACCTGTCGCCGCGGGCGCCGCACGAGATGCGCATGCGGTTGCGGGCGACCCAGGCGTACACGCGCCGCGCCACCGGCCGCACCCCCGGCAGCGCGAACACGGCCGCGACCCATCCCCACCCCCGGATGCGGCGCAGCAGCTCCGGCACGGCGTCGGCGCCGGCCAGCACGCGGCCGTCGGGCAGGACGAGCTGCATGGCGGTGAGGCATGCCTCCTCGGTGATGTGGGGAAAGCGCGTGCGGCGCACCCCGGAGGCGCAGGGCAGGATCTCGAGCGTGCCGCTCGACAGGGCGCGGCGCATGAGGAAGAGCGCGCTCGCGCGGCACAGCGAGCACTCGCCGTCGTAGATGAGGGTGGCGGTGGCTACCGTCGGCCCCACCGTGCGAGCGACCGGAAGTAGATGCGCAGGCCGGCCGCCACCGCCAGCGACACGAGCGGGATCACGACCGACCCCGTCTTCAGGTACATCACGACCGCGAAGAAGACGAAGAACGCGATCGCGGCCAGGATCAGGATGCGGTGCGCCGTGATCAGCTTCATGACGGCGCCGGGCTAGACGCCGAGCGTCGCCTTCACCGCATCCCGCGTCACGGACACGATCCGGTCCACTTCCTTGTCGGTCACCACGAGCGGCGGCGCGAAGAACATGCAGTCGCCGGGCGCCGGATGCGCGCCCGCCACCGGCCGCACGCGGGTGACGAGACCGCGCTTCATCATCTCGGCCTGCAGGCGCGGCGCCACCTTGCGGTCGGCCGCGAAGTTCTTCTTGGTCCCCTTGTCCTCGACGATCTCGACGGCGGCCAGCAGTCCCTTGCCGCCGCGCACCTCGCCCACGTGCGGGTGGTCGTCGAAGGCGGACTTGAAGCCGGCGTAGAGGCGGTCGCCCATCTTGGCCGCGTTCTCCCAGAGCCGCTCGCGCTCCATGATCTCGAGATTCTTGTTGGCGACGGCGCAGCAGGTGGGATGGCCCGAGTAGGTGTAGGCGTGCATCCACCGGTCTTCCGGCTTGACGTTGTCCATGGCGTCCTTGATGGCGCGGCTCACCATGATGCCGCCCAGCGGCAGGTAGCCGGACGTCACGCCCTTGGCGAAGGACAGAATGTCGGGCTTGACGTTCCAGTGCTCGAGCGCGAACCACTTGCCGGTGCGGCAGAAGCCGGTGATGACCTCGTCGGCGATGAAGAGCACGTCGTGCTTGTCGCACACCTGGCGCACGAGCGTGAAGTAGTCGTCGGTGGGGTAGATGACGCCGCCGCCGCCGTGGATCGGCTCCGCGATGAAGGCGGCCACCGTGTCGGCGCCCTCGCGGATGATCGCCTCTTCCAGCTCGCGCGCGGCGGCCTGCCCCACCGTCTCACCGGGCAGCGCGCCCTGGAAGCGGTACGGATAGCACGTCTGGATGTGCACGAAGCCCGGCATGCGCGGCTCGAACATCTTCCAGTACGCCGCCATGCCCGTGGCGCTCATCGCCTGCTGGGTGACGCCGTGGTACGCCTGCTGGCGCGCGATGACCTTCACCTTCGTGGGCTGCCCCTTCGCCTTCCAGTAGAAGCGCGCCGTCTTGAACGCCGACTCGTTGGATTCGGCCCCACCGGAGGTGAAAAACACCGCCTGCATGTTGTCGTAGGCCAGCTCCATCAGCTTGTTGGCGAGCGTGATGGCGGGGATGTTGGACGAGCCCACGTACGCCGAGAAGTAGGCGAGCTCTTTCATCTGCGCGGCCGCCGCGTCGCCGAGCTCGGCGCGCCCGTGGCCAACGTTGACGTTCCACAGCCCGGAGAGGCCGTCGATGTACTCGTGGCCGCCGATGTCCTGGATCATCGCGCCGCGCCCGCGCACATAGATCATGGGCTCCATGTTGTCGACGGGGTGGTGCAGCGGGTGAATGAGGTGGTCCTGATCGGCCTTCACGAGCTCCGCGGCAGTCAACGCCATTGAATCCTCCAGGGTGAAGAGATCATCGGTCCATCGCCCGGGCGGGACGCGCCCGGCGGTAATCGCCGTCCGGAATCGGCACCGCGCGCTCGCGCGGCCCCCGGTAGCGGTAGATCCACGCCCGCGCGCGCCCGCCATCGGCGAGCGTCACCCGGGTGTGGCCGCGGACGAATTGTACGCCTTCGGCCCGATCGACGGCCGGGAGAACTTGCGGGTCGCGCAGGCGATAGACTTCGCCCGTCACGCGCCCGCGGCCCTCGACCACGCCCGGGTAGCGGCCCAGGTCCAGCAGGCGGCCGCGGGCGGTGCCGGGGCCCACGAACCGGGCGCCGCGGGCGAGCACGCCGTGCAGGGGATAGCCGCGCATCAGCGTGCCGTAGGCGAACAGCAGGGGCTCAGCGCGCGCGGGCACGCGTGCCGAGGGGGCGCCGGATCAGGACCCGCCGTTCCCCGCGGCGGCGCGGATGACCGCGTCGAGAAACTCGGCCTCCGGCAGCGCGCCTTCGAACTCCACGCGGTCGTTCATGACGATCTTGGGCACCGCCATCACGCGATACGCGCGCGACAGCTCGGGGAACTCGGTGGCCTCGATGGCGATGGCCCGAACGCGGTCGGAGGCGACCGCCATGTGCTGTGCCAGGCGCACGGCCCGGGGACAGTGCGGTCAGGTGGGGGTCGAGAAGACCTTGATCTCCACGTCGCCGGCGAGTGCGCCGAGCGACGTCTTCGTCTGCTCGGTGAGCTGCGGCTCGCCCGTGGACACGAGGATGATGGCATCGATCAGGTTGCTGAACTCGTAGCCGGAGGGGATGCCGAAGAAGCGGATCCCGTAGTCCCGCGCGCCCTCCACCACGATGGCCGGCACCTGGTCCACCTTGTAGGCGGAGGCGCGGTCGCGGTCGATGGCGAGATTGAGGACCTCGACGCTGATCTGCGCGTTGAGCGCCGCCACTTCCTTGACGAGCTGCTCGTTCTGGCGGCACAGGTCGGCGGCGGCCAGCGCCTGCGAGAAGACGACCAGTTTCACGGGACCGCCGATACGCTCGAACTCCTTGCGAACCGCCTCTTCGTCGCGCGTCTGGAGGATGGGCATGGCTGAGTATAGACGCTTGAACAAGCCCACCGCCCGCCGTAGGGTGAGGCGGTACGAAGGAGGGGGCCGCCATGAAGCCATTCCTGGTCAACCGGTACGGCCGGATCGTCTTTCCCTCGAACTTCTTCCCCGCCCTCGACTTCTCCGTGTTCGAGACGCTCGAGCAGTTCGCCGCCGTCATCAGGCGCGACTTCGAGGAAAAGGCGCCCACGGAGGCGGACATGGTGGCGCGGCTGGAGACGGGCGGCTACAAGGCGCGCTACGAGCTGCTGCGCGACCTCGCCCTCAACCTCTTCTGGGTCAACCGCTACGCGCTCACGATGTACGACAAGCGCCCCACCCGGTGGCGCGACGTCGCTCGCCAGCGCGACGACATCTTCCTTCCGCTCTTCACGCCGTGGGAGGCCGCCGGCATGACGGCCGCCATCGAAGCAGGCTACCGCGCGATGGCGCCCACGTGGGACGAGGGCACGGAAGACAAGGCGTTCCGCATCCTCCTCGACGTCTTCCGGCACAAGAAGGGCGCCGGCAGCGAGCTGCCCGCCCTCAAGCCCACGGTGGCGGAGATGCTGGCCGCCCCCAGGAGCCTCACGTATCACCTGCTCGTGCACGATCCCGACTATCCCGGCTACACGCACGACGACATCATCGAGTACACGCACCCGGTGCCGGAGCTCGAGGCGCTCATGCGCCAGACGATGATCATGCACAACCAGTACCGCTGGGACCGCAACCGCACGCGGGTCATCGAGGTCGGCAAGCTCGCCGACGACGACTTCGTGGTCGTCTTCCAGCCGCGCAACGACGAGGTGCTGCAGTTCATCCGCCGCGTGAAGGGCGGCCGCCGCAGCCGCCCGCTGCGTCCCCTGCCCGCCGTGTCGCGGCCGCCCCTCACGCCCTATCCGCCCATCGACGTGCGCGCGCGCTTCGCCGTGCAGCCGCGGATCGAGGCGCTCGCCGTCTACAAAGGTGAGCGCACCTGCACCAACGACGACCTCATTCGCAACGCCGCGTACTCGTGGTCGCCGATGACGGCGGAGGAGATCGAGGACAAGACCGGCATCCGCCAGCGCCTGTACACCGAGCTGGATCTCGACCACATGTCGCTGCTCGCCGCGCAGAAGGCGCTCGCGACGTCGGGGCGCGGGCCGGAGGAGATCGGCGCCGTGCTCTTCTGCTCCTGCACGAGCGCCAAGATGATGCCGTCGCTGGCCACGTGGCTGTCGGGCCAGCTCGGGATGTTCCAGACGCACAACTCGTGCGACATGGTGGCCGCGTGCGCCGGGCTGCCCTACGGGCTGTCGGAGGCGATCCGGCTGCTCCAGGAGGTGGAACGCCCGGTCCTGGTCGTGTGCGGCGAGAAATTCTCGGACAAGATCGGCACCGTGCGCACCTCGCGCATGATCTTCGGCGACGGCGCCGCCGCCATGGTGGTCGGCCCCGCGCCCGCAGGCGTGCCCGGCGACGTGGCGTACTACCAGACGTACGCGAGCGGCCCGATGAGCGAGGTCGACTCCATCGTGTGGCCCAACCCGGGGTTCGACAACAACATCACCGTGTACGGCCCCGAGGTGAAAGCGCTCGTGAAGCGCTATCTCGCGCAGATGATCGCCGAGCTGAAGGCGCTGCCGGGGCCGGAGGGGGCGGCCAGCCTTCTCGACGCCATCGACCTCGTGGTGCCGCACCAGGCGAACAAGACCATGGTCATCCAGTACGCGAAGGCGGCGGGCCTCGCCCCCGAGCGCCTCTACTTCAACATCGAGCGCGTGGGCAACACCTCCTCGGCGTCGATCCCGCTCGCCATCCACGACGCGGTGGGCGAGGGCGTGATCGACCGCCCGCTGCGCATCTTCGCGCCCGGCTTCGGCGCGGGCGCCGTGGGCGGCTACGTGGTGATGCGCCTGGACCCCGCCGTGGTGGCCGTGTAGACATGCGACCGAGCAGCCTTCCGCTGAGTCGATGACTCCGGCACGGGCGGCGCTCGAGCGCCTGCGGGACGGCAACCGCCGGTTCGTCGCGGGCACGCGGACCGGCGACACGCTCCTGAGTCATGCGCAGCGGGCCGAGCTGGCGAGGGGGCAGCAGCCCTTCGCGATCATCCTCGGGTGCTCGGACTCACGGGTGCCCGCGGAGATCGTCTTCGACCAGGGGCTGGGCGACCTCTTCGTCATCCGCGTCGCCGGCAACATCGTGGCGCCCTCGCAGGTGGGCAGCGTCGAGTTTGCGGCCGCGCGCTTCGGCACCCGGCTCGTCGTCGTGCTGGGCCATTCGCAATGCGGGGCCGTGCTCGCCACGCTGGAAGAATTGCGGCAGCCGACGGTGCAGCGATCGGCGAACCTGCGCGCGATCGTCGATCGTGTCCGGCCGTCGGTGGAGGGGCTGTTGAGCACCGAGCTTCGACACGACCTGGACGCGCTCGTGCGGCAGGCCGTGCGTGCCAACATCGGCGTCTCGGTCAGCCACCTGCGACACGGCTCCGAGATCGTCGAGCGGCTGATCCAGCACGACGACCTTCTCGTGGTGGGCGCCGAATACTCGCTCGACACCGGCGTGGTGGAGTTCTTCGATGGCGCGGAGACCGGCTGAGCGGCGGGTCTGCCTGTCCACCGTGTGACGGCTCGTCAGATCCTCGACGCCACCGTGGCACGGCTCGCGAGCGAGCCGACGGAACTCCGCGGGCGCGCGACCGCCGGGCTGGAGCGAGCCTTGCACGCTGAAGGCGCCCGATGGGTCAACGTCTGCCTCGTCAGCGCCCCTCCCCGCGCGCCCCCACGTTGCTCGCCGTCGCGGCCCTCGTCGTGGCGTGCCTGTTCGCGGTCGATCACCTCGCCCGCATGGACGCGCGATTCTTTGGCCTCTCGCTTGCCGCCGCCCGCGCGCTGGCGCACTACTTCGCCGGCGACTATGGTGGTGCGGCGCGGTGGTATCGCGAGGCGCTGCGGCAAGACACGCTCCGGTCTTCGCCGGCACTGTCATGGAGTCTGCTGGCGCGGGGCGAGCGCGAGCAGGCGGCGGTGCAGGCGCGTATGGAATCAGCGGCGGCGCCCACGGACCCGGAGCCGCTGCTCACCCTGGCGGAAATCGCGCTCGCACGTCGCGACCCCGTCACCGCGCTCGCGCACGCGGGCCAGGTTCTCGCGCTGCGTCGAGACGACTATGACGCCCTGCTGATCACCACCGTGGCGCACGCGCGGCAGCGCGCGCATCAGGCCGCCATCGACGCACTCGGCCGCGCGCTGCGCCACGACCGTGTCGAACGCCGGGTCACCGTGTTCCTGGCCGTGCTCGAGGCGACGGGGGAGCTGGACGACAGACCCGCCGACCGGCGGCCGAGCGGCCTGCTCGCGCACCTGCATCGCTACCTGCGCATCTACGACCCATCGCAGGCGCGGGCCGCGTCGCGGTATGCGCAGCGGGCCCTCGAGGTCCGGGACCACCCCGACGATGCCTACGTCACGCTCGCGGCCGTCCACGCCGCGCAGGGCCGTCCCACGCGTGCCCTGGCGGCCTTCCGGCAGGCCCTGGCGCTGAACCCGCGCCACACCGCGGCGTTGCTGGGCGCCGCGCGCCTGCGTGCGGACCGAGGGGAGATCGACGAGGAATACCGCCTGCTCCGGGCGGCGTTCGAGTCCGACGGCGACGACCGCTTCATCGTCGCGCGCTTCCACACCTTGCTCGTCGACAAGCTCGGCGACTATGGTCAAGCGCTCGCCTTCGCGGAGGCGGCGGTGACCGCCCACGCGGGTGATGGGGAGGCGTGGTGGCGGCGCGGCCACGTCCACACCCAGCTCGGCGATCATCACGAGGCGTTGCACAGCTACCGGCGCGCGGCGGCCCTGATGCCCCGCACGGCCGAGCTCCACGACCACATCGGCCGCACGCTCGCCGACCTGGGCCGGGACGAGGAAGCGTTCGCGGCATATGGGCAGGCCGTGGCGCTCGATCCGCATCGGCCGCAGCCCCATCTCGGCCTCGCCGTGCTTCACGGCAAGAGCCGGCGCTGGACGGAGGCGATCCAGGAGCTGGAGACGGTGGCTCGTCTCGGGGGCGGCGTGCCGGCCAGCCTCTGCGAGCTCTACTTCGAGGCCGGCC
>JBBDXO010000193.1:8545-19026 GCA_040902295.1 Candidatus Rokuibacteriota bacterium
CCGGCCCCCCCCCCGCCACGCTGTGCGCGACGGCGGTACTGACACAGGATCCGGACAACGTGCAGATGCTCGCCCTGATGGAGCACGTGCGCGGCGCCGTGACCGCCAGTATCACCCGATGATCGCGCTGCCGCGGTCGCTGCGGGTCACGCTCGCGGATCTCGCCCTGGCGGCCCTCGGGGGCTGGTCCGTGTGGGCCCAGCTCCTGTACCGGACACCAAGCCGCTACGTCACCACGGTCATGGTCACCATCGCGGCCGCATCCACCGGGCTGACGCTCGCCTTCTGGCTGCGGACGATGTTCCGGCGGGTGGGCGCGACGGACCACCAGCTCTCGCGGGTGGCCGTGGGCAAGCAGGTGTGCGCGCTCACGACGCTCGCTTTTTCGTTCTACGGGTTGTTCCTGTTCACCAACGGCAAGTTCGACGTCGCCGACCCGGTCCACCACGCCACCGAGATCGTTCGCATCGGCATGGACGAGACCGAGCTCGGCATGAGGATGCCCTTCGTCTGGGCCGACGTCCGCTCATGGCGCCGCCCGGGAGACATCGAGCGCATCCTGCTGCGAGGAAGCGAACGCGAGCGGCTGTGGGCCGGGCAGGCGGTGATGGTGTCGGTCAGGCCCGGCTTCTACGGGGTCCCCTGGGTGTCGCGCATTGAAGTGGACGTCGAACGACGCAGTCAGATCGTGCTCGGCATGGTTCCCGGCGCCGGCCAGGTTCGCAAGGACCTCGCGGAGTTCTACGTGCGGCTCGGCCGCTTCACCGACGCGGCCGTGACCGCGCGCGAGTACGCGCAGCGCTTCCCCCACGACCAGCATTTTCCCGTCCACCTCGCGAAGCTGCTGACCTCGCGTGACCGGTTTGCCGACGTCGTCACCGTGCTGGCCGACGTGGCGCCGCGCCGCGAAGACGCCGGCGTCTACATGCTGCTCGGCTATTCGCTGGGCATGCAGGGGCGGCGCGCCGAGGGGCTTGCCCTGCTCGAACGAGCCCGAGCCATGCAGCCGGCCGATTGGTGGCCGCACTACGCGCTGGGCTGGGTCTATGCCGGCGACGCCCAGTACGCGGCGGCCGTGGTGTCATTCGAGAAGGCCGTGGTGCTGCGGCCCGGCCTCTACGACGCGCAGCGCGAGCTGCAACGGCTGCGGCCGCTCGTGGGCCAATCGGCGGCACGGCTCACCCGTCCGAGCGCCCCCGAGCGGTAGGCGCCAGCGCGTACCTCGTGCTGCGGCCGCCTTCAGGGCCACGGATGAGGATGCCTCGTTCCACCAGCGGAAGGATGTCGCGCAGCGCGGTGTCCTGCGAGCTCTTCGTCAGCTTCGCGTATTTCGACGTGGTCAGCGGGCCTTCGAAGCCATCGAGCAGCCGGTTGAGAACAAGCGTCTGGCGCTCGTTCAAAGGCTTCCCCCGAATACTCTCCCAGAACCGGGCCTTCACCAGGACGGCGCCGAGGATTGTCCCTGCACCATCGATCGCACGGCCGAGGCAGCCGAGAAACCACTCCATCCACGGCGTCACGTCCATCCCGTCCTTCTGCGTGTGCTCGAGGATGTCGTAGTACGCCTCTCGGTCCTGCCGGATCTGTGTCGACATGCTGTAGAAGCGCTGGGAGCTCTTTTCCGAACGTGCCAGGGCCATGTCGGCGATGGCGCGCGCGATGCGGCCGTTGCCGTCGTCAAACGGATGGATCGTCACACACCACAGGTGGGTGAGTGACGCCTTGAGCACCTCGTCGATCCCGGCCGGCCGGTTGAACCATTCCAGGAACGCGGTCATTTCGTGTTCGAGCCGTGCCGCGGCCGGCGCCACGAAGTGAAGCCGCTCCTTGCCGATCGGTCCGGAAACGACCTGCATCGGACCGGTGCCGTCATCACGCCAGGCCCCGGCCGTGATCATCCTCATGGCGCTCCGCCCGGTGGGAAACAACGCCGCGTGCCATGAGGAGAGCCGTTCAGCGGTGAGCGGTTGATCATAGTTGCCGGTGGCGTCGAGCATCATCTCGACGACGCCCTCGACGTTGCGGTCTGCCGGCTTCAGCGCCCCGATGTCCATGCCGAGCCTGCGAGCGATCGAGGATCGGACCTGCTCGGCGTCGAGCTTTTCCCCTTCGATCTCGCTGCTTTTGAGGACGTCGGCCGTCAGGGTCCGCAAGACGGCTTCCTGACGGAGGCTGAAGCCCATCGATTCCATGCGGCCGAGCAGCCTGCCCTGCCGGTGGCGCACGGAGGCAAGAGGCTCGGCCAGGCGGTCGGTGTCCCAGTGGACCCGAGGCCAGTCCTTCAGCTCGTGGATGTACATTCTCCGCTCCTTCTGCGGAGATTATGCCGGGCATTCGCCACTTCGGCAAGTATCCGCCGCAATAGCTGCGGAGAATAAGCCGTCCAGTCTCCGCACCCGAGCCCCTTCCACAAGTCGATGCTGCGCTACGTGGCACGATCGTCGCCACGCCACCTGGCCCTGGGTGTTCTGGGTGATCGTGATCGGCCGGCTGGGGTCGTTATAGGCGAAAGTCGTCGTCGCGATCGGCGTCGTCAGGCTCGTCAGCCGGTTGAAGGTCCCCGTGCCCGGTCTCTCGTGGACGAAGCTCGTCGTCACCGCGTCCAGCGTGCCGGCCAGCCGGGTCACGCTCGCCACGTTGCCCTGGCCGTCGTACGTCAGCGCGGTCTCCCGGCTCAGCGCGTCCGTGGCCGTCAGGATAAAATTGGTTCCCGACTGCGCCGGCGTCTGGCCGTGGGCGTGGGTGTCCGTCAGCGGGTAGCCGGCGGCGCTGAACGTCAGCCGGCGCACGTAGCCGCGGGGGTTCGTGAGATCGGTCTGCGTCACCTTGCCGGCCCCGTCCAACGTGTAGGCGAACTCGTAGGTCGTGGCATCGGCCTGGGTCTGCTTCGTCACGCGGCTGTTGGCGTCGTACTCGTTGGTCAGGAAGACGATCCCGCGCGCGTCCTTGATGGTCAGCAGCCGGTGGCTGCCGTCGTACGTGTACTCCGTCACCCCGCCCGCGGCGTCGATCACCTTCGCCAGCCGGCCGGAGGCATCGTAGACATAGCCGACGGCGCGGCCCTGGTGGTCGGTGGCCTGCACGATCCGGGTCTCGGCGTCGTACGTGAGATCGATCCACCGGCCACTCGGCCCCGTGATCCGCTGGATCTTGCCCCAGGGCTGTGCGGACGGGAAGCCCGCGACGACGATCGACTCGCGCGTCAGGGTGATGGCGTTGGCGAACCGGTCCGTGATCGAGGCCAGGTCGCCGTTGTAGGTGAAGCGGTAGACCGTGCCGTCCCGTAGCGTGATGGTCCACGTGCCAGGATACGGCCCCACGTAGCGCAGCACCGACTTGTGGAAGGGGCTCGGCGCGTCCGTGTGCTCCAGCACGGCGTCGGCGTACCCGGTCCCCGACGAGGTCCGCTCGTAGCGCACCCGCTCGCCGCCGGCGAGCACCAGCGAGATCGTGATGAAGCCGTTCTCCGAGTACAGGAACAGGCCGTAGTTGTGGTTGGCGCCGAGGCCGAAGGCCCGGGACACCGTGTCGCCGGGGCGGTAGGTGCGGGTCAGGGCCAGCGGCAGCACATCCGCGATGGCCAGGTCGGTCTTGTTGAGCACGAACAGCCCCGTGCTGAGGTCCACCGGGTCGCCGCCGAACGCCGCCGCCCAGAGGTTGGCCCACCACGCCGCCACCGCGCGGGTGAGGTTCGGGGAGATCAGCGCGAACATCGTGAACTTGTGCACGCGCATGCCCTCGCCCGGCTCGAACTCCGTGCCCCGGTCGTTGACGCGGCCCACCCCGTAGCGGTACCAGCGCACGCCGCCCTGCGGCTCGTAACTCCAGAAGTCCGCCTCGACGCCCGGCGGATGGCCCGCCGTGTTCGGGTACACGATGCGCGCGCCCGACGCCGCCACCGCCGGATTTGTCTCGAGAATCGCGCCGCCCGGCTGCACGGTGAAGTAGGTGGGGAAGGTCCCCGCCGCCGGCGTCGGGAAGGGCGGCCGGTCGTTGGGAATCGGCGTGATGCTGATCCGCCGCACGACGTGGCCCGCGCGGTCGTACACCACGGTCCCCGCCGGAATACGCACCTCGAACCCGGGCATCGCCGGCGTCGAGATCACCGTCTCCTGCGTGGTCGGCGACGCGATCGGCACGGCGTGGGCCCAGTCGATCTTCGGCATCCACACCGTGTAGCCAAGCGCCGAAGTCCGGCCCTGTGCCACGTCCACGGCGACCTCGAACTCTCCGTACGCCGCCCCCGGCCGGTTCGCCGTCCGCCCGTCGATGACCAGCACCTGGGGGCCGGCCTCCGGCAGATCGCGCAGCAGAAAGCGCCCGGTCGTGTCGCTGCGCGTGCGTCGCCCATCGATCTCGAGCGTCACGCCGGGCAACGGGCGTCCGTTGAGCTGGAGCACCTGGCCGGCGACGGCGGTCACGCCGTGCGGCGCCTCCAGTGCGGGCAAGTCTTGCCAGCGCGACGTCCGCCGGCCGGTGCGCGCGTCGCGTCCCAGATCCCTGTCGTGCTCGTCCGGGTCGGTCACGTCGCGCGCGCCGCCACCACGCGCCTGCTCGCGCGCGCCGGCCGTCGTGAAGGCCACCGTCGTGACGGGCAGCGCCTCGCCCGTCGTGCCCCGCAGGCCATCGAGCGTCAGCGTGTAGCGCGTGCCGGGCGCCAGCGGCGCCGCCGGTGTCACGAACAGCAGCAGGCCTGCCTCGACTGGCACCCGCGCGATCGCGACGTCGCCGCCGGGGCTCGCCAGCCGCACGCGTCCGGGGGTCACGCTGGTGACGGCGAGAGCCTGGTTGAAGCGGAGCGCGATGCGGGTCGTCACGGCCACGCCAGTGGCGCCGGCGGCGGGTCGGCTCTCCGCCAGCGCCGGGGAGGCGGCACCGCCGGCAAGGACGGCGGCGAGATCGGTAACCCGATCTATCGCCTGCGTGCGCGGATCATACAGCTCGCCGTCCGCCAGGATGCGACCGGCCGCATCCACGCCGCCCCAGACCAGCACGCGGCCGTCGCGGAGCAACGTCGCCGCGTGGTACGCACGCGCCGTGGCCAATCGCGTGGACTGGCGATGAAAGGTCTGCCGCGTGGGGTCGAAGCGCTCGAGCAGCGCGCTCGCGATCCCGGCCCGCCCGACCCCGCCCGCGATCACCACGTCGCCGCTGGGCAACAGCGTCGCCGTGTGGCCTGCGCGAGGCTCAGACAGACGGTCGGCGAGCACGAGGCTGGCGCCGGTCGTGCCGGTGCCACTCCACACTTCCGCCGTGGCGACGAAGCCCGAGGTCCCCTCGCCACCGGCGATCAGCACGTCACCGGTCGTGAGCACCGTCGCCGTGTGCCCGGCGCGCGTCTCCGCGAGGTCGATCAGCTCGGCCGCATGCGCCTGCTCCAGATCCAGCTCCTGGACCGTGCGCAGCGGGCGGCCGCCCGCGTCGCGGCCCCCGGCCACGAGGAGTCGGCCGCCGGGCAGCAGCGCCGAGGCGTGCTGACTCACCGCCCGCGTCAGGCGCACGGGGGCGGTCGCGGTCACCCCACTGATCGGATCGAGGACCTCCACGGTGTCGGCGACGCCGGTGGCCGCCTGGCCGCCGGTCAGCGCGACCCGACCGGTCGGCAGCAGCGTCGCGCGATGGTCGGCGCGGGGCGACGGCAACGGGTACGTTACCGCGCCGGTGGCGCCGACGACGTGGACCGCGTCCATGATCCCGGTGACCGTCACGCCGCCGGACACGAGCAGGCGGCCATCGGCCGGAGAAGGTCGTGTTCGCTCCGGCCACCGTCGATCAGCGCCTGTCGAGGCCGGCGCTGCGCAGGGCGTCGAGCAGCTCCATCACCGCGCCCTCGACCGCCGCACCGGCCGCCGCCCACCGCGTGGCCACGACGCGCTCGCGCTGCCAGACGATCGCCGGCACCGTGCGCGGCGCGCCCCCGGAGAGATGGACGGCGCGCTCGACGCCGAGGCGAACGGTCCCGATGGCGTAGGTGCCCGAGAACGGCAGGTAGAAGCCGCGGAGCGCCGACGAGGAATGAGGCCGCACCGCCACCGTCAGGCGCAGGCGATCGGGGGCGGCGGCGTCGGGCGCGAGGGCGGGCGCGAGATCCGCGAGGAAGGCGGTGAGGCGCCGCTCCAGCGCCGCCGCCGCGATGCCCTCCACCGGATGCTCCACGTCCACGCTCACGGCGATGCGGACGACACCGTCGAGAACGCCGGCCGCGGCCGGCGCCACCCCCACCATGAGCGCGAGCACCGCGCCGGCGAGAAGCGCCGGCAGGCGCCTATCGCGTGAGGCGGGCATCCACGACGGCGGGGCGGCGGGCGGTGAGCGCCTCGTAGAAGGCTTTCCGGAACGACTCCTCGCTGTCCGCCGCGTGCACGGCCGCGCCCGCCGCGCGCGCGAACGCGGCGACGTCATGGGCCGGCCGTGTGTCGTTGCACGCGACGACGACGATCGGCAGCGCGCGCGCCACCGCGGTGGCAAGGGCACCGGCCCCCGCCAGGAGGCCCGGCGCGCCCGCGAACGCCACCACGCGCCGCTGCGGGTGCGCGAGCTGCGCCGCGATCGCCGCCGGCAGCGCGTAGCCGAACGTGGCCAGCCCGTTCGGGATCAGCAGCTCGCGCGGCGCCACCGCCTGCCAGTACGCCGCCAGCGGCAGGTCCGTGGCCGCGATCGTGCCCGCGTCGGTCAGCTCGCGCGCGATCATCACCGCCCGGTGCGGCGCCAGCACGGAGGCGAGCGCCGCCGGCACCACCGCCGTCGCGCGCTTCATCCGGTCCAGCTCGGCCACGTCCCAGTCCGCGCGGTCGCGCGCGCGCAGCCGCGGCGCCAGCTCCTCGATCACGAGCGCGATGTCGCCCGTGGCTTCCGCCACCGGACGGTACGGCCCCGTTGACGGACAGCGGCCGACGTGCACGACGGGCGTCGCCGCCGGCAGCACGCCGGGCGCGACTTCGGCCGCGTCCACGCCGATGGCCACGAGGAGATCGGCGCGGCGGAGCACGGCGCTGTCGGCGGCGAGGAGGCCGAGGGCGAGCGGGTGCGGATCGGGCAGGGCGCCCCTGGCCTTCGGCGTGACGACCACGGGCGCCGGCAGCGCCTCCGCGAATGCGCGCAGCCACCTGGCGTCGTCGGGCGTGCACTGCAGGCCGGCCACGAGAAGCGGGCGGGCCGCGCGACCGATCGCCTCCCCCACCGCATCGAGGGCGGCCGCGTCGGGGGGCGGAAGCGGCGCGCGGCGAGCGGCGGCGGCGACGGGCACGGCCGCGACCTCGGCATCCGCGGCGTCGATCTGCAGGTGGACAGGCCCGCGCGGGTCGGCCATGGCGAGCTGGGCGGCGTGGGCGATCCAGTGCGCGGCGGACGCCGGCGTCACCACGAGGGAAGCCTTCACGACGGGCGCGAGCAGCCCGGCGTCGGGGTGGCGGGGTGTGAGCACGATGACGGGCGCGCGATCACGCGCGGCGTGCGCGAGGCCGTCCACGGCGGCGCGCACGCCCGGGTCCAGCGCCAGCGCCGCCGCGCCCGGGGCCTCGGTCAGCTCCGCGGTGACGGCGGCCATGACGCACGCGTCGCCGTCGGCGGCGGCCACGACGTCGAGGCCGGGGGCCCCGGCCAGCACCGCGGCCTGCCCGAACAGGCGCGTGGCGCCCGCGCGCAGCAGGCCGCCGGCAAGCACGGCCGCCACGGTGGTGCGGCTCAGCGCGTGAAGCTCTCGAACAGCGGGCGCATCCGCTCCAGCGCGAGCTTGAGGTTGGCCTCGGAGTTGGCGTAGGACAGCCGCAGGTAGCCCTCGCCGTGGACGCCGAAGGCGCCCCCCGACAGCGCCGCCACGCCCGCCTCCGTCAGCATGCGCTCGGCCACCTCGGTCGACGACCGCCCCGTGCCCGTGACGTTGGGGAAGACGTAGAAGGCGCCGCGCGGCCGCGCGCACCTCACGCCCGGCAGCGTGTTGAGGCCGTCCACGATGAGGTCGCGGCGCCGCTTGAACTCGGCCACCATGCGCGTGACCGGCGTCTGGTCGCCCTGCAGCGCGGCCACGCCCGCGAGCTGTGTGAACGACGCCGTGCAGGAGGCGGAGTTGACCATCAGGCGCGTGATGTGCCCGGCGAGGTCCACCGGCATGACGCCGTAGCCGAGGCGCCAGCCCGTCATCGCGTAGGACTTCGAGAAGCCGTCGAGCAGGATCGTCTGCGCGTGCATGCCGGGCAGGCTCATGATCGACGCGAACTCGCCCTCGTAGAGGAACTGCCGGTAGATCTCGTCGGACAGCACGGGAATCTTGCGCGCGATCGCAATCTCCGCGATGCGCTGGAGCTGGCCGCGGTCGAGCACGCCCCCGGTGGGGTTCTCGGGCGAGTTGATGATGATCAGCTTCGTGCGCGGCGACACGCTGCGCTCGAAGACGTCGAGGTCGAAGCCGAAGCCGCTCTCCTCGCGCAGCGGGATGGGCACCGCCTTGGCGCCCACGAAGTTGATGACGGATTCGTAGATGGGAAAGCCGGGGTTGGGATAGATGACCTCGTCGCCCTCGGCGGCGAGCGCCATGATGACGAAGAACATGATCGGCTTGGCGCCGGGGGTCACGACCACCTGCTCCGGCGACACCGGCACGCCGCGCGTGTCGCCGATGTGCTTGGCGATGGCCTCGCGCAGCTCCGGCAGCCCCGCCGACGGTCCGTAGTGGGTGGCCCCGGCGTCGAGCGCCTGCTTGGCGGCGTCCTTGATGTGCGCGGGCGTGTCGAAATCGGGCTCGCCGATCTCCAGGTGGACGATCGTCTTGCCCGCGCGCTCCAGCGCCTTGGCGCGCGCGAGGACTTCGAAGGCCGATTCGGTGCCGAGCCGGGTCATGCGTGGAGAGACGTTCATGTGCGGCATTATAGCCTCGTGCCCTTCGTGGAGGTTCCCGCCGGCGTCTTCGTCATGGGCTGGAGCGCCGGCCTGCCGTCCGAGGCGCCCGCGCACGAGGTGTGGGTGGACACCTTTCTCATCGCGCCCACGCCGGTGACGAACGCGGACTACGCGCGCTACATGCGCGCCACCCGTGCCGCGCCGCCCCTCTTCTGGAGCACCCCGGGCTTCACCGCCCCTGACCAGCCCGTGGTGGCCCTGTCGTGGGACGACGCCGTCGCCTTCGCGGCCTGGGCGGGCGCCCGGCTGCCCACGGAGGCGGAGTGGGAGAAGGCCGCGCGCGGCGGCCTGGAGGGCGCGCGCTACCCCTGGGGCGACGTGCGCCCGGACGTCGGGTTCACCCGCCCGCCGCGCGTGCGCGCCACGCCGGCCAACCCGCTCGGCCTCTACGCCCTCTCCGGCGTCTGCCACGAGTGGTGCGCCGACTGGCACGACGACGGCTATTACGCGCTCTCGCCGCCGCGCAGTCCCCGCGGGCCGGCCACCGGCACGCGCCGCGTGAGCCGGGGCGGCGCCTGGCGCCACGCCGATCCGTGGAGCCCCGTCGCGCACCGCTCCTCGCTGCCGCCGCACCTGCGGTACTCCGACTACGGCGTGCGGCTGGCGCGCGACCTTGCCGCGGGCACGGCGGAGGGACTACCATGACGCCGGAAGCCCCCATGGCGCGCGCGGATCGGTCGGTCTTGCGGGAAGGCATCGTCGCCGGTCTCATCGGCGCCGCCGTCGTCGCCGTGTGGTTCTTCGTCTTCGATCTTTTGCGCGGGCGCCCCTTCCTCACCCCCGGCGTCCTCGGCGCCGCCGTCTTTCATGGCCCCTACAGCGCCGCCACCCTCGAGCCGGCCTTCGGTCCCATCGTGGGCTACACGATCCTGCACGGCCTGGCGTTCATCGCCTTCGGTGTCATCGCGGCCAGCATCATGGCCGCCAGCGAGCGCGAGCCCGCGCTCTTCATCGGCTTCGTGATCCTCTTCGCCTGCTTCGAGGCCTTCTTCTTCGGCGTGGTGGGCGCGATGGGGCAGTCGATCCAGGGCGCCCTCGTGTGGTGGGCGGTGCTCATCGGCAACCTGCTCGCGTCGGTCGCGATGCTCTGGTACTTCTTCCGGGCCCACCGCGCGCTGCCACGCACCCTCGTCGGCTCCTGGGGCGCCGTCGTGCGCGAAGGCGTGGTGGCCGGCGTCCTCGGCGCCGCCGTGGTCGCCATCTGGTTCTTCATCATCGACGCCATCCAGGGCGAGCCCCTGCGTACACCAAGGCTGCTCGGCGCGGCGTTCCTGCAGCAGACCGACCCCACCGAAGCCGTGCTCTTCTACACGCTGGTGCACGGGCTGGCGTTCATCGCCTTCGGAATCGTGGGCGCATTTCTCATGGCCGGAGCCGAGCGCCAGCCGATGCTGATCTTCGGCCTCGTCATCCTCTTCACCGCCTTCGAGATCTTCTTCTTCGGCGCCGTCATCATCGCCGCCTCATGGGTCCTCGACGAGCTCGCCGGCTGGACCGTCTTCGTCGGCAACCTCCTGGCCGCCACCGCCATGCTCGGCTACTACTTCAAAGGCCACCGCGGCCTCGCCCACAAGCTCACCACCGCC
>JBBDXO010000194.1:0-2701 GCA_040902295.1 Candidatus Rokuibacteriota bacterium
GCCGACCTCATCGTCCGGCTTCTCCGGGAACGGCCGAACGTCGCCGGCCTCGCCGTCCCCGGCATGCCGATCGGCTCGCCCGGCATGGAGGTCGCAGGAAGTCCGGTCGCACGATACGACGTCGTGACGTTTGACCGGAACAGGAAGCGAGGCGTGTTCGCGACCCGGTAAGGTGAGCGCGTGAACGTGCGCTCGCGCGCGCCCGCCACCGCTCTCAGCGCCGCCGCTCTGTTCGGGATGAGCACTCCGGCGGCCAAAGCCCTGCTCGGCGAGATGGACCCATGGATGCTCGGCGCGCTGCTGTACCTGGGCTCCGGCGGCGCGCTGGGCGCCTACCTCGTGCTCCGCCGGCTTCGCGGCGCGGGCTCGGGCCACCCTTCGCTGGCGGCGCGCGACCTTCCGTGGCTGGCCGCCGCGATCGTGGCGGGCGGCGTGGCGGCGCCGGTCCTCCTCATGTTCGGGCTGGCGAGGACATCGGCGGCCGCGGTGGCGCTGTTGTTGAACCTCGAGGCCGTGTTCACCGCGCTGCTGGCGTGGCTCGTCGTTCGCGAGCACTTCGTTCCCCGCATCGCGTGGGGGCTGGCCTGCATCGTCGCGGGCGCCGTCGCGCTGAGCGGGCCGGGCTCCGGCACGGCGGCACTCGATCTCCCTGCGCTGCTCGTGACCGCCGCCGCCCTCGCCTGGGCCATCGACAACAACGTGACGCGAAAGATCTCCGGCGGTGATCCGGTCACCCTCGCCACCACGAAAGGCCTCGCGGCCGGGACCGTCAATCTCGGGATCGCAGTGATGAGCGGATCGCCGTGGCCGTCGCCGCCGGCGGTGGCGGGCGCCCTCGTGGTGGGGGCGCTCGGCTACGGCGTGAGTCTCGTCCTGTTCATCGTCGCCCTGCGCGAGCTCGGCACGGCGAGAACGGCAGCGTACTTCTCGACGGCGCCGTTCATCGGCGCCCTGGGCGCCATCGCCGGCCTGCGCGAGCCGCTCACGGCCACGCTCGGCGTCGCGGGCGCGCTCATGGCCGCCGGCGTCTGGCTGCATCTGACCGAGCGCCACGAGCACGAGCACGTTCACGATCCGATCGCGCACGAGCATCGGCACGTCCACGACGCGCATCACACTCACGCACATGCGCCGCAGATTACCGTCACCGAGCCGCACAGCCACTGGCACGAGCACGAAGCGCTTCGCCATCGCCATCCGCACTATCCCGATCTCCATCACAGACACCCGCATTGACGCCCGGCGCGACCAAGGGCGAGCCCGCCGCCGGCGCGGGCGTCCCTCATCCGGTAAGGAGCGCGCACGAATCTCCTGTGGGCGTTCGTCGACAACGCCCTCGGCGTGCCGGCGCCTGCGGAGGGTGGAGCTGGAGACGCGAACGGCGGCGCTGCGTCGACGACTCGTCGACCGCGTGTATGATCCAGCGCCATGACGACCTGCTCCGACACCGCTCAGCCACGCCGTGGCGGCCACCACGCTCGTCGCAGGGCGCGGGACGGCTGACGTGACCGCGCCGCCCATGATGAACGCTCGTGCCAGTCTCGTCGAGGTCCTTGCCGCCTCGACGCGGCTCGGCCTCACGTCGTTCGGCGGACCGATCGCTCATCTCGGATACTTCCGCGAAGAGTACGTCGTCAAGCGGCGGTGGATCGACGAAGCGCAGTACGCCGATCTCGTCGCGCTGTGTCAGTTCCTTCCCGGCCCCGCCAGCAGCCAGGTGGGGATCGCGCTCGGCATCATGCGCGCCGGCCTGCTCGGCGGCATCGTGGCGTGGCTTGGGTTCACGCTGCCGTCTGCCATCGCCCTGGTCGCCTTCGCCTACGGCGTGCAAGCCGCAGGCCTGGCCGACTCGGGATGGCTGCACGGCCTCAAGGTGGTGGCCGTCGCCGTCGTCGCGCAGGCGGTCTGGGGCATGGCGCGGAGCCTCACGCCGGACCGCGAGCGCATCTCGCTCGCGTTCGTGGCCGCCATCGCCGTGCTCGCGTCGCGAACCGCCCTCGTCCAGGTGCTGATCATCATCGTCGCGGGCATCGCGGGACGGTTCCTGCTTTCCGCGGAAGGCACCGCAAGCACGCCGCAGCATCGGCCCGCCGTCAGCCGGAGTGCGGCCGTCATGGCGCTCGTCCTCTTCGTCACCCTTCTCGTCGGGCTGCCCATCGTGCGCCAGATCGCGCCCGGCCAGCCGCTCGCGGTCTTCGACAGCTTCTATCGCGCGGGCTCGCTCGTCTTCGGCGGTGGGCACGTCGTGTTGCCGTTGCTGCAGACCGAGGTCGTCCCGCCGGGCTGGATCACGAATGAAGCGTTCGTCGCAGGGTATGGCGCCGCCCAGGCGGTACCCGGCCCGCTCTTCACCTTCGCGGCCTATCTGGGGGCCGTGATGCATCAGCCGCCGAACGGCTGGATCGGCGCCGCGTGGGCGCTCGTCGCGGTGTTCCTGCCGTCGTTCCTCCTGGTCATCGGCGCGCTGCCCTTCTGGGAGCTGCTGCGCGTCCGGCCGGGATTTCAGGCCGCGCTGCGGGGCATCAACGCCGCCGTGGTGGGATTGTTGCTCGCGGCCCTCTACGACCCCGTCTGGACGAGCGCGATCACGAGCCACGCCGACTTCGGCCTCGCCCTCGTGGCGTTCGGCCTGCTCACCTTCTGGCGGCTTCCTTCCTGGCTCGTGGTGTTGATCGCCGCCGCCGGCGGCGCACTGATCGCC
>JBBDXO010000195.1:0-2698 GCA_040902295.1 Candidatus Rokuibacteriota bacterium
GGATGCGGGAGGACCTACGGGCGATGAAAAAGATCGAGGCGATCATCAAGCCCTTCAAGCTGGACGACGTCAAGGAAGCCCTCACCGGCATCGGCATCATCGGCATGACGGTGTCGGAAGTGCGCGGCTTCGGGCGCCAGAAGGGGCATACGGAGCTGTACCGGGGCGGCGAGTACACGGTCGACTTTCTCCCGAAGATCAAGGTGGAGGTCGTGGTGCCCGACCACTTCGTCGAGAAGGTGACGGACGTGATGGTGGGCGCGGCGAAGACGGGCAACATCGGCGACGGCAAGATCTTCGTCACACCGGTGGACGTGGCCATCCGCATCCGTACGGGCGAGCGCGATGAGAGCGCCCTTTAAAAGGAGAACGCGCGTGAAGCGATTCAGTCTCGCACTCGCAATGACGCTTGTGCTCGCCGTCCTCGCGACGGTGGCCTCCGCCCAGCAGCCCGTCGCTCCCGCCGCCGAGGCGCCGGCGGCCCCCGCCGCGGCCGAGCCCTCGACGATCGACAAGGGCGACACGGCCTGGATGCTGACCTCGGCCTTGCTCGTGCTCATGATGACGGCGCCGGGCCTGGCGCTCTTCTACGGCGGCATGGTGCGCCAGAAGAACGCGCTCGCCACCCTCATGCAGAGCTTCATCATCATGGCCGTCATCTCGATCCAGTGGGTGCTGTGGGGCTACAGCCTCGCCTTCGGCCCCGACAAGGGCGGCATCATCGGCGGCCTCGAGTGGGTCGGCCTCAACGGCGTGGGGCAGGAGCCCTTCGACACGTACTCGAAGACCATCCCGCACCAGGCCTTCATGATGTTCCAGATGACGTTCGCCATCATCACGCCCGCCCTCATCACGGGCGCCTTCGCCGAGCGCAAGAAGTTCTCGGCCATGCTCCTCTTCACCGTGCTGTGGGCCACCTTCATCTACGACCCGCTCGCGCACTGGGTGTGGGCCGACGGCGGCTGGATCCGCGCGCTCGGCGCCCTCGACTTCGCGGGCGGCACCGTCGTGCACATCTCCTCCGGCGTCTCCGCCCTCGTGTGCGCCGTCGTGATGGGCAAGCGCAAGGGCTACGGCCACCAGCCCATGCAGCCGCACAACCTGCCCATGACGGTGATGGGCGCCAGCCTGCTGTGGGTGGGCTGGTTCGGCTTCAACGCGGGCAGCGCGCTCGAGGCGAGCGGGCTGGCCGTCTCCGCCTTCGTCGCCACCAACACGGGGGCGGCGGCGGCGGCGCTGGGCTGGATGTTCACGGAGTGGATCATGCGGGGCAAGCCCACCGTGCTCGGCGCCGCCTCCGGCGCGGTGGCGGGCCTCGTGGCCATCACGCCCGCCGCCGGCTTCGTGGGGCCGCTGGCGGCGATCGTCATCGGCGCCGTCTCGGGCGCCCTCTGCTACACGGCATGCAACTTCAAGTCGAAGCTCGGCTACGACGACTCCCTCGACGTGGTGGGCGTGCACGGCGTGGGCGGCACGTGGGGCGCCATCGCCACCGGCCTCTTCGCCTCCACTGCCATCAACCCGGCGGGGGCGGACGGGCTCTTCTACGGCAACCCCGGTCAGCTGGTGACGCAGCTCATCGCCGTGGCTGCCACCATGGCGCTGGCGGTGGTGGGCACCTACGTCATCCTGAAGGTCGTGGACGCGCTGGTGGGGCTGCGGGTGACGGACGAGGACGAGGTGCTCGGCCTCGACCTCTCCCAGCACTCGGAGACGGCCTACTCGATGGGCGGCGGGCAGTACGGCGAGTTCTCGAGCACCACGGGCGCCTTCGCGGACGCCATGCGCGCGGCGGAGGCCAAGCCGCGACCGGTGCACTGAGCGCGCGGCCGGCGCTTGATTTCACGGAGCCGTTTCACTAAGGTAGTCGGGCCGTCGGCGCCGAAAGGCGCCGGCGGCGCCCGACGTTGACGTCCACACTCACCATCTTCGAGGAGAAGGAGCACCGCATGACCGCCAAGGATGTTCTCAAAATGGCCAAGGAGAAGGGCGCCAGGATCATCGATCTGCGCTTCATCGATCTCCCCGGCCTCTGGCAGCATTTCTCCATTCCGCTCTCCGAGCTGAGCGAAGGCATTTTCGAGGATGGCCTCGGCTTCGACGGCTCGTCGATCCGCGGCTTCCAGTCGATCGACGAGTCCGACATGCTGCTGATCCCCGATCCCTCCACGGCGCAGATGGACCCGTTCACGGCCGTGCCCACGCTGGTCCTGATCTGCAACGTCAAGGACCCCGCCACGGGCAAGTGGTACTCGCGCGACCCCCGCTACATCGCCCAGAAGGCCGAATCCTACGTGAAGAAGACGGGCATCGCGGACACCGTCTACATCGGCCCCGAGCTCGAGTTCTTCTTCTTCGACTCCATCCGCTTCGACCAGACCGCGAACTCCGGCTACTACTTCATCGACTCCGCGGCGGGCCAGTGGAACACGGGCAAGGAGGGCACGCCGGACAACCCGAACCTCGGCTACAAGGTGCGCCACAAGCAGGGGTACTTCCCGGTGCCGCCCATGGACCAGTTCCAGGACATCCGCTCGGACATGGTGCTCGCGCTGGAGTCCGTCGGCGTCCGCATCGAGGTGCACCACAGCGAAGTGGCGTCGGGCGGGCAGACGGAAATCGACATGCGGTTCGACACGCTGACGAAGATGGCGGACAAGGTCCTCTGGTACAAGTACTGCGCGAAGAACACCGCGCG
>JBBDXO010000196.1:0-1330 GCA_040902295.1 Candidatus Rokuibacteriota bacterium
CCCCCGAAGGGTACGTCGCCGTTCTCCCTCATCCACAACTTTCGACGATAGCTCCGATCGATACGCCGTCGTGTCCTCGGCCCGACTCGCGCGCGGGTGCCTGGGACTCGTGCAGGCCTCGGACGAGCAGAGGCTGAGCCGGCTGCGGAAGATGGTCACCAAGAATATCGGCATGCTGTATTTCCAGCTGCCGGCGAGCGAGGATCCGCGCAGCGTGCTGTACGGGCGTATCGGAGGCCCACAGGAATTCGACCGGATGACCGAGGATTTCTGACGACAATGATCGACCTGCGCACACCGGACGGAAGGCCGGCGCGCGGGACCACGCTGGTTTCGCCGGTGATCCACGCGGCATCCGAGCTCGGCCGGCTCAGATGATGTCGAACGCGCAGAGGTGCATCTCGATGGCGTTGGACGTCTCACCGTCGAGCCGCGGATAGATCTGGCGAATCAGGCCCCAGGCGGCGAGGAGATCCCCGTTCGCCTGCTTGAGCGCGGGATGCCCGAGCATCTGGGCGAGGCCGATCGAGCGGTTGAGCGCGCGAGCCTCCGCCCACGATCCGTAGAACTCGATCTGGCTCTCGGTGGCGCGCAGGATGCGCGCGTGCACCGGCTGCAGGCGGTGGGGCACCGGCAAGCGCCCGAGATCGGCGAGGACGTTCAACTGGCGCTCGCGGTATGCCGCGTAGATTCCCGGATATTCACGTGGATCGCGGCCGCTGGCGAGGACACCGTCCATGTTCAGCCGATTCGAGATCCCACTGTTGAGCACATCGAGGAGGCGGTCGAAGTACAGCAGCTCCGCATGATCGTCGATCGAGCTGCCCTTGGTCGGGATCGAGAATATCGCGAACACCCACCGGCGATCCGGCCAGCTCGTCGGGCCGACCTGGCGGTTGTAGTACCAGTCGACGGTGGACACGATGCCCTTGGCCCAGGCTTCCGGGCCGGAGGAGAGCGCGAACACGACGGGCGCCACGACGACGGCGATGAGCAGCACCCGCGTGAGCACCCGAAGCCGGGTGCGCGCCCGCGCGGCCGCGGAGGCGTGGGTGTCGACGAAGCGCCGAAGGGCCTCCACCGCGTCGGCGGGCGCCCACGCGCCGTGGCCGTCGGGACACCGGCTGGCGTACACCCCCGTCGCCGCCAGCGGCTCGCGCACGAGGTCGCGACGGCAGAGCGGGCACGAGGCGGGTACGTCGGCCTGCGTGCCGCCCGTGAGCATGTCGGCGAGCAAACGGTCGACGTGTGCGACGCGCTCGCGCTCGTCCGCGGCGCCGATGGCCTGGAAGCGTTGCTCCTGGATGAACATCACGGCAGTGATAGGCAA
>JBBDXO010000196.1:1430-2686 GCA_040902295.1 Candidatus Rokuibacteriota bacterium
AAGCGGGGTGGTCGGCCCGCCGCCCGCTCAGCGAGCCGAGCAGTGAGCGCCGCCTAAGAATTCCTGGGAGGCACCGCCATCCGGTTACGCCATCGGATGACGAGAAAGAAGAGCGTCTGCCAGGCGCGTGTGGCTGCCGAGGGCCGCCAGTAGCCCGCCAGCGATGTGACCACGGCTCGGAAGATGCGCTTCGGGGGAGCTGCCGAGAAGAAGACTTCGCGGAACCCGTGGGTGTAGAAGGCGAGGACGAAGCGCCGGAACGACAGGTACCGCTGCCGCTGGCGACGGTTGAAGGTCGTGAATGCCCGCGCTGACAGATCACCGGAGGCGAGGGCCCGGTCGAGGGCTCGGCCGGCCTCGACTCCGGATTCGAGGGCGATCGCCACCCCCGTCGAAAAGACCGGGTCGAGGAAGGACCCGGCATCGCCGACGAGCAGCCAGCGATCGCCCGCGTACTGGCGCGACCCGAACGAGAAGTCCTTCTCGACCCGGACCGGCCATTCGCGCTTGGCCAGGCGCATGAGGGCGGCCACCGCGGGCGTGTCCCGGATCGCGTGATCGAGAAGCTCATCGGGCGCCATGCGGGGAAGGGCGTCGAACGCCGCGCGCGGCAACACGACCCCGACGCTCATCAGCTCGCTGGAGATGGGAATGAGCCAGAACCAGCCCAGGTCGGCACGCGCGATGATGCGAATGTCGCCCGCCCGCCGCCCGTCTGCGCGGGGCACGCCCGCGTAGTGGGCGAACACGGCGATATTTGCGAGGCGGGGTTCGTCCACTCGCAGCCCGAACTTGCGAGCGAGGATACCGGCGCGGCCCGAGGCGTCGACGACGGCGGCCACGCGCACCTCTCGCGCGCTGTCCGCGCCATCGCGAACGGTGACGGTCACCCCGGCGGGATCGAAGGCGGCATCGAGCACCCGGTGACCTTCACGCACGTCGGCGCCGCAGGCGGCCGCGTGCCGCAGCAACAGTTCATCGAACTCGGCCCGCGGCACCTGCCAGGTCTGCGGCGCCCGCACCTCTCGGGACGTCGCGAAGTCCGCGAAGCGCTCGATGGCTCCGTCGCCGGTCGCGAACGTCGCGCCCCACTTCGCGGGGAATCCCCGGGCACGGACCAGATCCGCGGCGCCGATCTCGTCCAGCACGTCGTTCACCGATGCCAGCAGCGATTCGCCGATGTGAAAGCGAGGGAAGCGATCCCGCTCGAAGAGGACGACCCGCCGGCCGGCGCGGGCGAGGCGGCAGGCCGCCGT
>JBBDXO010000197.1:0-5564 GCA_040902295.1 Candidatus Rokuibacteriota bacterium
ACGCTCGGAAGCGCCCCGGCGTGGCGGTGGCGCTCCTCGCTGGGCGTCGGAGTTATTGGACATTGACGGGCGCGGTGGTGTGAGACGACGCTGCGCTCGTGACGCTGGCCGAGCTGCTCACGTCCACCGCGGTGCTCGCCGTGTTCATGGCGGGGATGCTCGGTCTTCTCGAGCAGGGCCAGCGGGCGTATGCGATGGGGGCCGCGCGTGTGGAGGCGCAGCAGAACGCGCGCGTGGCGCTCACACGGCTGGCCGCCGACATCCGTGGCGCGGGGAGCGGGGGCGCCGCCTTCGACGCGATCTCCATTGCCGAGCCCCACCGCGTCATGCTGCACCAGGATGCGGATGGCGACGGACTGCTGCTTGCGCGCGGGGAGACCGTCCTCTGGCGGCTCGACGGCATGACGCTCCGCCGCGCAGCCGGCGCCGGCGCGCAGCCGGTGCTCGATGGCGTCGAGCGCTTGACGCTGACGTACTTCGACGCCGCGGATGTGCCGACCACGTCGCCAGCCGCCGTGCGCTCGGTCGACATCACGCTCACCACGCGTGCCCAGCGCACGCGCCTGCCGGGGCAGCGGCCGGCCACGTTCAGCGTCGCCACCCGGATCCGGCTGCGAAACCGGTGACCTCTGTCCCAAACCTGTGCAGGCCGCCTGTAACGTATTTGAAAAACGAGCCATTTGCACCATCACCACGCCCATAGCGCACACGTAGTGTGCAGAGGCTCGTGCTCGATGTCCCACCGATGTCCATATTTTCATACATCGCCATCGGTGGACGCTGCGGCGTGAACCTTGCTTCAGTGGGCTGGCGACGATGGCCATCAACGCCGGCCCGCGCGGGAGGTCAGCCGAGATACCGGTCTGGCAAGACGTCGCCGGCACGCCTGTCCGGCTCACGCTGACGCTGGCCCGGGAGGATCTGCCCCCGCTCTACGGACGCCTCATTCGCTCACTGCCGGGCTACTTCGGTGTGCTCCGCTACCTGCTGGCGCTGAGCGAGCCCTTGCCTTCGGGCTTCGATCCCTTCGGTGAGCTGCCATGGTTTGCGCGCGCCAGGCGCGTCGACCACCTGCTGGTCACACCCGCCTCGCACCTGCCCACGCTCCACACGCCGTCGAACTTCATCAGCCTCGCCATGGCGCGCGACGAGGTCGTGCACGTCTTCATCTCCATCGGCCCTCATCCTGCGCGCCTGCCGGCGAGCACGCCGCCGCGCTTGCCAGAGTTGCGCTACCCCTTTCTCGCCATGGGCGACCTCTCCCGGGGTCAGGCTTTGACTTCTTAACATTCCGGCTCCAGACGAGCGCCATGTCCGCGGAATGCCGGCGCGGCTGGAGCCGAGATGTTGTGAAGTCAAAGCCTGACCCCGATACAATGCGCGCGTGATTGGGGGGCGTGCGGTTGTCGTGGGTGTGTTGCTGGCCGTGATCGGGTGCCAGACGGTGCCGATCACGGGGCGGTCGCAGCTGTTGTTGTTGCCGGAGGGGTCGGAGCTGCAGATGGGGCTGAGCTCGTATGAGCAGATATTGAAGAAGTCCAGGGTCGCGACGGATCCGCAGGTGAACGAGCAGGTAGTGCGGGTAGGGCGGCGCATCGCGGAGGCGACGGGGCGCACGGACTACGCGTGGGAGTTCACGGTGCTCGAGGACAAGCAGGCGAACGCGTTCTGCCTGCCGGGCGGTAAGGTCGCCGTGTACACGGGCCTGCTGCCCGTCACGAGGGACGATGCGGGGCTGGCCGCCGTGCTCGGGCACGAGGTCGCCCATGCCATCGCGCGCCACGGCGGGGAGCGGGTGAGCCAGACGCTGCTGCTCCAGACGGGCCTGGCCGCCACGCAGGTGGCTCTCTCACGAAACGACCCGCGCACCGTGCAGGCGGTGACCTCGCTTCTGGGCGCGGGGGCAACGGTCGGGGTGCTGCTGCCGTGGGGCCGGGCGCAGGAGTCGGAGGCTGATCGCCTCGGGCTCGTCTACATGGCCAAGGCCGGCTACCATCCGTCGGCCGCCCGGGACCTCTGGGTCCGGATGGGCAAGCTCGCCAAGGGCAGGCAGCAACCTCCCGAGATTCTCTCCACCCACCCCGCGCCCGCCACCAGGATCCGCGACATCGACCGCTGGCTGCCGGAGGCCCTGCAGCACTACACCCCTCGCTAACCCCACCGCGCTCCACCATCGGGCGTGGTCCGGAGGGCCGGACCCCACCATCCGTCGTTTAGCCGGGTGGGCAACGATTTCTCCTTAAAAAACCACGGCTTTTTCCTTGACAGGTCTTTTTGGCAAATGTACAGTCGGCCTACGAGTGGGGCGAAGTGGGATGAAATGGATCCCAGCCCCCATAAAAAATGTTCAGAGGCCGATACCAGCACACGATCGACCCGAAAGGGCGCCTGAGCGTCCCGGCCAAGTTCCGGGACGCCGTGGCGCAGTTCGGGGACGCCCTTGTCGTCGTGCCAAACGAGCACAGCCTCGAGGTGCACCCCCTCGAGGAGTGGCAGCGGATCGAGGAGAAGCTGAACACCCAATCGGCCTTCGCCCTGCGCGAGCTCAGCCGCCTGTACATCTCGCGCGCCAAGGACGTCACGCTCGACGGCGCCGGGCGCATCCTGCTGCCGCCCGACACGCGCAAGCAGGCGGGGCTGGACAAGGACGTCACGCTCGTGGGCGGCGGCCGCCGGATGTTCGAGGTCTGGGACCGCCCGCGCTTCGAGGAGTACGAGCGCACGCAGGGCGATTCGCTGCCGACGTTGTTCGAGAAGCTCGCGGCGCTGGGAGTCTAGCGGTTCACGTTCCCGTCCTCGTGGACGAGGTCGCGTTTCTTCTGCGGCCGCGGCACGGGGGCTGGGTGATCGACGGGACGGTGGGAATGGGCGGACATGCGGAAGCGATCCTCGAGACGAGCGGCGACGACGTGCGCCTGCTCGGCCTCGACGTGGATCCGGAAGCGCTCGCACGCGCGGGGGCGCGCCTGGCGCGGTTCGGCGAGCGCGCCCGGCTGGCGCGCGCCAGCTTCCGCGGCCTCCGCGACGTCGCCGCCGCCGAGGGGATCGAGCAGGCGCGCGCCGTGCTGCTCGATCTCGGCGTGTCGTCCTACCAGCTCGACGAGGCGGGCCGCGGCTTTTCGTTCCAGGCGGACGAGCCCCTCGACATGCGGCTGGATCCCTCGCAGGCGCAGACGGCGGCCGGCGTGCTGAACACGTGGCCGGAAGAGGAGCTGGCGGATGCCCTCTACGAGCACGGCGACGAGCGGTACGCGCGACGGATCGCGCGCGCCATCGTGCGCCGGCGCCCGCTCGCGACCACGGGAGATCTCGTGGCGGCGGTGCGCAGCGCAGTCCCGCGCCCGGCGTGGCCCAGGCGGACCCACGTGGCGACGCGGACGTTTCAGGCGGTTCGGATGGCGGTGAATGACGAGCCGGGAGCGCTGCGACAGACGCTCCAGGACGCACCCGCGCTGCTCGCCACCGGCGGGCGGCTCGGGGTGATTTCCTTTCACTCAGGCGAAGATCGCATCGTGAAGCAGACGTTCCGTGCGCTCGGCCCGGCTGGATTCGCCGAGCTGGAGCCATCGCCCCTCACGCCGGGGGACGACGAGGTGCGGGCCAATCCCCGCGCCCGGAGCGCCAAGCTGCGCGTGCTGGAGCGGCTGCCGTGACGACGAACCAGAGACTTCACCGTGAACGTGATCCCCGTGTGCAGCGCTCGCTGACGGCGCTCGCGCTGCTGTCCGCTCTCCTCGTGGTGGGCGCCCTCGGCGTGGTGGGCCTGCGCGTGCAGCAGGTGCACCTGGCCTACCAGCTCGACGCCCTGCGCCACGAGCGGGAGCGGGCGGAGACCCTCACCCGCCAGCTCGAGGTCGAAGTGGCCACGTTGCGCTCGCCCGGCCGTGTGGAAGCGGGCGCGCGTCAGCTCGGCATGATCGCGCCCTCCCGCGGGCAGGTCGTGCTCGCGCGCGAGTTCGTCGCGGGGTCCGTGGGCGTGGCGGCCGTGCAGCGTAGCCGGGTGGCCGCGATCGTCTCCGGCACCAGGGGAGCTCCGGCCAGGTGAAGGGACCAGGGGATCGGAGCGGGCCGCCCGCGCGCGCGGGCCGTCGCCGGCCGGCGCCGGGCCCGCGGCCCCCCCTTCCGGAGCTGCGCACGCGTGTGCTCATCGTGGCGGCGATCATCGGGCTGGCGCTGTCCGGGGTGAGCGCACGGCTGGCGTGGCTGCAGATCGTCAAGAGCGGCGAGCTGTCGCAGATGGCCGCCCGCCAGTACTCGCGCACCGTCGTGCTCCACGCCGAGCGCGGCCCCATCGTCGACCGGCACGGCGCGCCCCTGGCCTCCTCCACCCCCGCCGAGTCGCTCTTCGCGCAGCCCCGTGCCGTGGGCGACGCCGCGCGCGTGGCCGGCCGGCTGGCGCCCCTCATCGGCGTGCCGGAGGCGGAGCTGCACGCCGCCCTCACGAGCGCGCGGCCGTGGGTGTGGCTGCGGCGCAAGATGCCACCGGCGGTGGCCGCCCAGGTCAAGGCGCTGCGCGAGCCGGGCATCGGCCTGCTCGCGGAGCCGCTGCGCCTCTATCCCAACCGCGAGCTGGCCGCGCACCTCCTCGGCTTCGAGGGCGTGGACGGCGGCCTGGAGGGCGTGGAGCGCGCCTACGACGAGGATCTCGCCGGCACCCCGGGCAAGGCGATCATCGGCCGCGACGCGCTCGGCCGCGAGGTGGCGACGCAGGAGGTCCTGGTGGCGCCCGCGCCCGGGCACGGCGTCAGGCTGACCATCGACAACACCATCCAGTACATCGCCGAGCGCGAGCTCGACGCCGCCTTTCGCCGCACGCAGTCGAAGTCGGCGATGGCGATCGTGATGGATCCGCGCACGGGCGACATTCTCGCCATGGCCATCCGCCCCACCTTCAACCCGAACACCTTTCTCGACGTGCCGTCGCGTGACCACTGGCGCAACCGCGCGGTGACGGATCCCTTCGAGCCGGGCTCGACCTTCAAGGTGATCCTGGCCGCCGCCGCCCTCGAGGAGGGGGTGGTGAAGCCGGAGGACCAGATCTACGCGGAGAACGGCGCCATCACCATCGCGAAGACGACGATCCACGACTGGAAGAAGTACGGATGGCTCAGCTTCGGCGAGGTGCTGCAACACTCCTCGAACGTGGGTACGATCAAGGTCGGGCTCATGCTCGGCCGTGAGCGCTATCACCGCTACATGACCGCGTTCGGCTTCGGCGCGCTCACCGGCGTGGGGCTGGCCGGCGAGAGCCGCGGCCTGCTGCGCGATCCGCAGCGATGGTCGGCGCTCTCGCTGCCCACGATGTCGATCGGCCAGGAGGTGTCGGTGACCGCCCTGCAAATGGTGGCCGCGTTCGGCGCCGTCGCCAATGGCGGCACCCTCATGCAGCCGCGGCTCGTCATGGGCACCTTCGATTCCACCGGACGGCAGAGCCGGCGCTTCGAGACGACGGCGGTGCGGCAGGTGATCTCGCCGGACACGGCGCGCCTGCTCGGGCGGATGCTCACGCGCGTGGTGGACTCCGGCACGGGGCATCTCGCGGCCATCCCCGGCTACGCGGTGGG
>JBBDXO010000197.1:5664-18669 GCA_040902295.1 Candidatus Rokuibacteriota bacterium
GCGTGGTGGACTCCGGCACGGGGCATCTCGCGGCCATCCCCGGCTACGCGGTGGGCGGCAAGACGGGCACGGCCCAGAAGATCGATCCCGCCACGCGCCGCTACTCGCGCGCGCCGGGCGTGCTGTCGTTCGTCGGCTTCGCGCCCGTCGACGACCCGCGCTTCGTGGCGCTCGTGATGCTCGACGAACCCCGCCACGAGAAATGGGGCAGCGAGGCGGCGGCGCCCATCTTCTCGGCCATCGGCCGCGAGGTGCTCCGCTACCTCGAGGTCGCGCCGCGCGACGTCGCGCCCGTGCAGATCGTGACCGGCGGCGAGCCCCTGGCGCCGCGGACGCGGCTCATGAGCACGGCGGCCGTGCCCGATGCCACGCTCATGCCCGATGTGCGTGGGCAGACGCTGCGGCAGGCGCTCGCCGCCCTCGAGCCGTTGCAGGCGCAGGTGCAGGTGGACGGCCGGGGCCGCGTGCTCCAGCAGACGCCGCCCGCGGGGGCGCCGCTGGCGCCGCCGATCGTGGCGCGGCTCACCCTCGGCGCCGGCGACGCGGGACGATGACGTGCGGCAGGAACGGCCCGTGAGCCTGCTCCTCGACGCCCTCGACGACAAGCGCACGCTGGGCACGCTGCCGCCCACCGTGCGCGGGGTCACCGCCGACTCGCGCCGCGTCGCGCCCGGCGACTGCTTCGTGGCCGTGCCCGGCTTCAAGCAGGACGCGCGCCGCTTCGTTCCCGACGCGCTCGGGCGCGGCGCCGCCCTCGTCGTGACCGAAGGCGAGCCGGTGCCCGGCGTGACGGCGCCCCAGATCGTGGTGCCGTCGGCCCGTCGTGCCCTCGCCGCCCTCGCGGGCGCCTGGTACGGCCATCCCTCCCGCGGCCTCACGCTCGTGGGCATCACGGGAACGAACGGCAAGACGACGACGTCGTACCTCGTGGACGCGCTCCTGAAGGCGGGCGGCGCCGCCACCGGGGTCATCGGCACCATCGGCTACGTCGTCGGCAGCGAGGTGCGGCAGGCGAGCCAGACGACGCCCGAGGCGCTCGACATCGAGGAGATGCTGGCCGCGATGCAGGCGCAGCACGTGCGCGGCGTCGCCATGGAAGTCTCCTCGCACGCGCTCGCGCTCTGCCGCGTGGACGGCCTCGCCTTCGACGTCGCCGTCTTCACCAACCTGACCCAGGACCACCTCGACTTCCATGGCACGCTCGACGAGTACCGCCGCGCCAAGCGCCGGCTCTTCGAGCTGCTCGCGCGCTCCCCCAAGCCGCGGCGTACGGCCGTCGTCAACGCCGACGATCCGTCGGGGCCGGCCATGGTGGAGGGACTCGACGTGGAGGTGCTGACCTTCGGCCTGCGCGCGGACGCCCGCGTGCGCGCGACGGACTCTACCTCGTCGCTGGACGGCATCCGCATGAGCGCGCACACGCCGGCGGGGCTCGTGGAGATCCGCTCGCCGCTCATCGGCGAGCACAACGTGATGAATCTCCTCGGCGCGCTCGCCACCGGGCTGGCGCTGGGGCAGGCGCCCGGCGCCGTCGCGCAGGCGCTGGGCGGGGTGGGCGCGGTGCCCGGACGCTTCGAGCAGGTGCGCGCGGGCCAGCCCTTTCTGGTGGTCGTGGATTATGCCCACACGCCGGACGCGCTCGAGCGCGTGCTGGCGACGGCCCGCAAGATCACGAGCGGGCGTCTCGGCGTCGTGTTCGGGTGCGGCGGCGACCGCGACCGGGGCAAGCGGCCCCTCATGGGCGGCATCGCGGCGCGCCTGTCGGACCGGATGTGGGTGACCTCCGACAACCCGCGCTCGGAGGACCCGGAGGCCATCATCGACGACGTGATGGCGGGCGTGCCCGCCGGCGCCGCGACGCGGGAGCGGCACGCGAGGATCGCGGACCGGCGGAGGGCCATCCACGCCGCCCTGCGCTGGGCCGGGCCCGGCGATACCGTCGTGCTCGCGGGCAAGGGACACGAGAGCTACCAGATCGTCGGCGCCGACGTGCTGCCTTTCGACGATCGCGAGGTTGCGCGCCGGATCCTGGCGGAGGGCCGGCCATGAGCCGGCGGGTGCCCGGCTTCACCGTGCAGGACATCGTGCGCGCCACGCAGGGCGCTCTGGTCACCGGCGATCTCAAGGTGCCGGTGAGCGGCGTGTCCATCGACTCCCGCACGCTGGGCGTGGGCGAGGCGTTCTTCGCCATCGTCGGCCACCGGCTCGACGGCCACGCCTTCCTCGCCGAGGCGGCGGGGCGCGGGGCCGCGTGCGTGGTCGTGCACACGCTGTCGGACGACGCGCACGCCACCGTGCCGCTCGTCCTCGTGGAGGACACCACGCGCGCGCTCGGACGCCTGGGCGCCTGGCACCGCGCGAAGTTCGCCCTTCCCGTGGTGGCCGTCACCGGCAGCAACGGCAAGACGTCGACGAAGGAGATGATCGGCGCCGTCCTCGCCACGCGGTGGAACGTGCTCAAGCCGCCGTCGAGCTTCAACAACCAGTGGGGGCTGCCGCTCACGCTCCTGCAGCTCGGGCCCGAGCACGAGGCGGCGGTGCTCGAGATCGGCACCAACGCGCCCGGCGAGATCGCCGCCCTCGCCGCCCTCGCGGCGCCCACGGTGGGCGTGGTGACCATGGTGGCGGCCGTGCACACGGAGTTCCTCGGCTCCATCGACGCCGTCCGCGAGGAGAAGGCGGATCTCGTCCGGGCCATCCCGCCCGACGGCCTCGTCGTCCTCAATGCCGACGATCCGCGCGTGGCGGGGATGGCGCGCGACACCCGCGCGCGCGTGCTCACCTTCGGCCATCACGCCGGCGCCGCCGCGCGCGCGGTGGGCGAGGCCACCGACGACGAGCGCGGGGTCACCTTCACGCTCGAGCTGGCGGGCGACCGGCACGCGGTGACGCTCGCCTTTGCCGGCCGCCACAACGTGAGCAATGCCCTGGCGGCGGCGGCGGTGGGCGCCGGCCTCGGCCTGCCCGCGGCGGACATCGTGCGGGGCCTCGCCGCGGTGCGGCCCGTGCGCGGGCGCTGCGTGTGGCGGCAGGCCGGCGCCGTCCGCATCCTGGACGACACGTACAACGCGAGCCCCTCCTCGATGCGGGCGGCCCTCGACACGCTCACCGCGCACCGCGCGGGCCGCCGCGTCGTCGTCGTCCTCGGCGACATGCTCGAGCTGGGAGGGTCCTCCGACGAGGCGCACCGCGAGGTGGGCCGCCTCGTGGCGGCCCTGCCCGCCGACGAGCTGGTGGGCCTGGGGCGGGCGAGCCGGCTCACGGTGGAGGCGGCGCGCGAGGCGGGACTGACGGAAGCGCACGCGGTCACGACGTTCGAGGACACGGTGGCCCACCTGCTCAAGCGGCTGGCCCCCGGCGACGTCGTGCTCGTCAAAGGCTCGCGGGGCATGCGAATGGAGCGCGTGGTGGACGCGCTCGTGGCGCGACTGGCCCGATCCGACGACAGGTCGTCCGAATGAGGATGGCGGATGCTTTACCACTTCCTCGTGCCGCTGGCGAAGGACCACATCGTCTTCAACGTCTTCCGGTACCTGACGTTCCGGTCCTTCATGGCGCTGATCACCGCGCTCGTGATCTCGCTGCTGGTGGGGCCGTGGCTGATCCGCCGCCTGCAGGCGATGCAGCGGGGTGGGGACACGCTCCGCGAGGACACGCCGGCGCGCCATCGCACCACCAAGCAGGGGACGCCCACGATGGGCGGCGTGATCATCCTGTTCGCCATCCTCGGCTCCACGGTGCTGTGGGCGAACCTCGGCAACCGCTACGTGTGGGTGGCGATGCTGGCCATCGCGGGCTTCGGGCTCATCGGCATGTGGGACGACTGGACGAAGGTGCGGACCCGGCGCGGCATCCCCGCGCGCTACAAGCTGCTCGCGCAGATCGCGCTCACGCTGGGGCTGCTGCAGATCGTGTACTGGCAGGCGCCGGAGAGCTGGCAGCCGGTGCTCGCCATTCCCTTCCTCAAGGGCTGGCTCGTCAACCTGGGCTGGCTGTGGTTTCCCTTCGCGATGCTGGTGGTGATCGGCGCCTCCAATGCGGTGAACCTCACGGACGGCCTCGACGGCCTCGCGGTGGGGCCCATCGTGATGGCGGGCGGGGCCTTCGGCGTCATCGCCTATCTCACGGGCAACGCCATCGCCGCCGACTACCTGAAGATCCTGAACGTGCGGGGCGCGGGCGAGCTGACCGTGGTGTGCGGCGCCCTCATCGGGGCCGCCGTCGGATTTCTCTGGTTCAACTGCCATCCCGCGGAGGTCTTCATGGGCGATGCGGGCTCGCTGGCGCTCGGGGGCGGCATCGGGATGCTGGCCGTGCTCACGAAGGCCGAGCTGCTGCTGCCCCTCATCGGCGGCCTCTACGTGGTGGAAGCCGTCTCCGTCATCGTGCAGGTGGCCGGCTACAAGCTCACGGGCAAGCGCGTGTTCCGGATGGCGCCGCTGCACCACCATTACGAGCTCTCGGGCTGGGCAGAGCCGAAGATCGTCGTCCGCTTCTGGATCGTCTCCTTCGCCCTCGCCCTGCTGGCGCTCACCACTTTGAAGCTGCGGTAGGAGAGGCCCATTGATCGCTGATGAGCTGGAGGACCTCGATTTGGTGACGAGGGGACGGCGGTACCTGGACTCCCTCGCCGGCCGCCGGGTGACGGTGGTCGGCCTGGCGCGCAGCGGGGTGGCGGCCGCGCGCCTGCTGCACGGCGCGGGCGCCTCCGTGACCGCGACCGACGACACGCCGCTGCACGCGCTCGGCCGCGAGGCGCAGGCGCTCGTCGACCTCGGCGTGCGCTGGTCGCCGGCGGCGGGCGCCTTCGACGGCGCCGAGCTCGTGGTCATCAGCCCCGGGGTGCCGCTGGACGCGCCCGCGCTGTCGGGCGGGCGCGCGCGCGGCGTGCCGGTCATCGGCGAGCTGGAGCTGGGGTGGCGCGCGATGGAAGCGGCCACCATCGCCATCACCGGCACCAACGGCAAGACGACCACCACCTCGCTCACGGCGGCACTGCTCGCGGAGCAGCCGCGGCCCGTGCTCGTGGGCGGCAACATCGGCACCCCGCTCGCCGCCCGCGCCGCGGAGTTCCCCGCGGACGGCATCGTGGTGGCGGAGGTGTCGAGCTTCCAGCTCGAGACCATCGAGACCTTCCAGCCCCGCGTGGCGGCCGTGCTCAACGTCACCCCCGACCACCTCGACCGTCACCACACGTTCGACAACTACCTCGACGCCAAGGCGCGCATCTTCCTCAACCAGACGCCGGCGGACTGCGCCGTGCTCAACGCCGACGACCCCGGCGCGGCGGGGCTGGCCACGCGCACGCAGGCGCACATCGTCTGGTTCAGCCGGCACCGGCGGCTCGACCACGGCATCTTCGTGGCCGACGGCTGGGTGCGCGCCAAGCTCAACGGGCACGTGGACGACATCTGCCCCGTGAGCGAGATCCGGCTGCGCGGCGCCCACAACGTCGAGAACGTGCTCGCGGCCACCGCGTGCGCGCTGTGGATGGGCATCCCCTTCGAGGCCGTGCGGCGCGCGGTGGGACGCTTCCAGGCGGTGGAGCACCGCATCGAGTTCGTGCGCGACATCCGCGGCGTGCAGTTCTTCAACGACTCCAAGGGCACCAACGTGGCCTCCACGGTGAAGGCGCTGGAGAGCTTTGCCGAGCGCGTCGTCCTCATCGCGGGCGGCAAGGGCAAAGGCCAGGACTGGGCGCCGCTGGCGGCCGCCGCGCGCGGCCGCGTCGTCCACGCCGTCGTCATCGGCGAGGACGGCCCGAAGATCGGCCGCGCCCTCGAGGCGGCCGGCATCCCCGCCACGGGCGCCCCCACCATGCACGCCGCCATCGACGCCGCCCGTGCCGCCGCCGGCCCCGGCGACGTGGTCCTCCTCTCCCCCGCCTGCGCCTCCTTCGACATGTTCAACAACTACGAACACCGCGGCGAAGTCTTCAAGCGCCTCGTCGAAGAGCTCGCATGAATTTTATTCAACATGGGGGGGAGCGAGCGCCGCTCCGCCCCCAAGCCCCCCCACCGGACGCAACAGCCGTTCATCGCCCCATGACGGGAACAACGCGATGCCGCGCAAGCTGACGCCCGACATGTGGCTCTTCGGGGTCGCGGTCATCCTGCTGTCCGCCGGCGTGGTGATGGTCTACTCGGCGAGCGCGATCGTGGCGGCGGACCGGTTTCACGACCCGTACTTCTTCCTCAAGAAGCAGGTGATCTGGGCGCTGCTGGGCTCGGCCGCCCTGTGGGTGGTGCTGCAGGTCGACTACCGGCGCCTGGAGCCGCTCATGCTTCCCGTGCTCATCCTCGCCGCCGTGCTGCTCGTGCTCGTGCTCGTGCCGCCGCTCGGGCAGTCGATCAACGGCACGCGGCGATGGATCCGCCTGGGGCCGGTGTCGTTTCAACCGGCGGAGCTGGCCAAGCTCGCGCTCGTCGTCTATCTCGCCGGCTTCCTCGCCAAGCGCCGCCACGAGCTGGGCGACTTCCGCCGCGGCTTGCTGCCTCCCATGCTGGTGGCGGCGGCGCTGGCGACGCTCGTGCTCGTGCAGCCGGACCTCGGCTCGTGTCTGACGCTCGTGGCGCTCACCTTCGGCCTGCTCTACATCGCGGGCAGCCCCGTGAAGCACCTGGCGTGGGCCCTGGCGCCCGCGCTGCCGCTGCTGGCGCTCGCGGTGTGGTGGGCGCCCTACCGGGTGCGGCGCATCACCGCCTTCCTCGATCCGTGGGCGGATGCGCAAGGCAGCGGCTTTCAGATCATCCAGTCGTGGCTGGCGCTCGGCAACGGCGGGCTCGTCGGCCAGGGCATCGGCGGCTCGCGCCAGAAGCTCTTCTACCTGCCGGAGGCGCACACCGACTTCATCTTCGCCATCATCGGCGAAGAGTTCGGCTTCGTGGGCTCGATGGCGATCGTGGCGCTCTTCGCCGTCCTCATCTGGCGCGGCCTGCGCATCGGGCTGCGCGCGCCCGAGCCGTTCGGCGCCTACCTCGCCCTCGGCATCACCGTGCTCCTCGCCACGCAGACGCTGGTGAACCTGGGCGCGGTCACGGGCCTGCTGCCCACGAAGGGGCTGCCGCTGCCCTTCATCTCGTTCGGCGGCTCGGCGCTGATCATGACGATGGTCTCCACCGGCATGCTGCTCAACATCTCCCAGCACAGCCATGTTTAAGCGCTACCAGCAGATCCACTTCGTCGGCATCGGCGGCAGCGGCATGTCCGGCATCGCCGAGATCCTCCTCACCCTCGGCTACCGCGTGACGGGCTCCGATGCCCGGCGCAACGACGCGGTGGAGCGCCTGGAGCAGCTCGGCGCCAAGGTCTTCATCGGCCACGCGGCGGCCCACACGGAGGGCGCGCACGTGGTCGTGTACTCCTCCGCGGTGTCGCGCGACAACGTCGAGGTGCAGGCGGCGCGCCAGCGCCAGGTCCCCGCCATCCCGCGCGCCGAGATGCTGGCCGAGCTGATGCGGCTGAAGTACGGCATCGCCATCGCCGGCACCCACGGCAAGACCACGACGACGTCCATGGTGGGCGCCGTCCTCGCGGAAGGGCGTCTGGATCCCACCATCGTGGTGGGTGGGCGCGTGACCGGGCTCGGATCGAACGCGCGCCTCGGCCAGGGCGAGTTCCTCGTGGCGGAGGCGGACGAGTCGGACGGCTCCTTCCTCAAGCTCGACCCCACCATCGCCGTCGTCACCACCATCGACGCCGAGCACATGGATCACTACGGCAGCCTGGACGCCATCCGCGAGGCGTTCGTGCGCTTCGTGTCCAAGGTGCCGTTCTACGGCGCCGCCGTGCTGTGCCTGGATCAGCCGAACATCCAGCTCCTCATCCCCCGCATCGAAAAGCGCATCATCACCTACGGCCTGGAGTCGGCGGCGGACCTCGTGGCCCGTCACCTGCACCTGGCCGGCATGACGAGCCGCTTCGAGGTGTACCACCGCGGCGCCCTCCTCGGTGAGTGCACCCTGCAGATTCCCGGCCGTCACAACGTGCTCAACGCGCTCGCCGCCGTCGGTGTGGGGCTGGACGTCGATATTCCCTTCGTCACCATCCAGAAAGCGCTCGCCGG
Source organism: Candidatus Rokuibacteriota bacterium (assembly GCA_040902295.1). Taxonomy (GTDB): domain Bacteria; phylum Methylomirabilota; class Methylomirabilia; order Rokubacteriales; family CSP1-6; genus JBBDXO01. Next base: position 13,730 of record JBBDXO010000197.1, read on the forward strand.
GTTCGCGGGCGTGCAGCGCCGGTTCCAGGTTCTCGGTACCGCGCGGGGGATCACCGTGGTGGACGACTACGGCCACCACCCCGCCGAGATCCGCGCGACCCTTGCCGCCGCCAAGGCCGGGTTCGATTGCCGGGTCGTGACCGTGTTCCAGCCGCACCGGTACACGCGCACCATGCATCTGCGCCAGGAGTTCCTGACCGCCTTCAACCAGGCGGACGTGCTGCTTCTCATGGACATCTACGGAGCGGGGGAGCCGCCCATCCCCGGCGTCACCGCCGAGGACCTCGCGAGCGGCATCCGCTCGCACGGCCACCGCCACGTCACGTATCTCGGCAGCGACCGGAGTCGCATCGTCGATCACGTGTGCGAGGTCACCCGGCCGGGCGACCTGGTGCTGACGTTGGGCGCCGGGGGCGATGTCAGCCAGCTCGGTCCGGAGATCCTGCGCCGTGTCGAGGCCGACTCGCTGAATGGGAGGGCGAAATGCTAGGAGAGATCCGGGGGGAAGTGCGCTTCAAGGAGCCCCTGAGCTTCCACACGTCACTGCGCATCGGCGGCCCCGCCGACATCTTCGTCATTCCTCAGGACGTGGACGACATCCGCCACGCGCTCGCCTTCGCCGAGCGCGAGCAGCTGCCGGTGAACGTGATCGGCGGCGGCAACAACCTGCTCGTGAAGGACCGCGGCATTCGCGGCGTGGTGCTCAAGCTCGAAGGCTGCCTGGGCCGCGCCGAGTTCCACGGCGAGGAGGCCATCGCGGGCGCGGGGGTGAGCCTCTCGGCGCTCATCCGTGAAGCGGCCGCCCTCAACCTGGGCGGCATGGAGTGCCTGGTGGGCATCCCCGCCACCATCGGCGGCGCCCTCGCCATGAACGCGGGCACGCCGGACGGCTGGATCGGCAACTTCGTGAGCGGTGTCTACTACCTGAACCCCGACGGCACCATCGGCGAGTTCAAGCCGGCGGCGGGGGCGGTCACCCATCGCACCTTCCACGCGCCGCCCGGGGCCGTGCTCGTGGGCTGCCGGCTGCAGCTGCACCGCCGGCCGCTGGCGGAGATCCAGAAGGACATCAAGCAGCGGCTCAAGCACAAGAAGGCCACGCAGCCGCTCGCGCTGGCCTCCGCCGGCTGCGTGTGGAAGAACCCCGGGCCCGAGCAGGCCTCACGCCTGGTGGAGAAGGTGGGGCTCAAGGGCAAGCGTCTCAACGGCGCCGAGATCTCGTCCAAGCACGCCAACTTCATCGTCAACCGTGGCGGCGCCGCCGCCGCCGACATCGTGGCCCTCATGGACATGACACGCGAGCGCGTGCACGCCCACTTCGGCATCGCGCTGGAGACGGAGATCAGGGTTCTCGGTGAGTAAAGCCGGACTCATCTCGCCGAGGGCGCGGGCGGCCGCCCTCCACGACCTCGGCGAGCACTCACCCCTCGTCGCCCGGCAGCGCGTCAATGCCGCGCGCCGCCGCCGCTCGCGCCTCGGCCGGCTCGCGCGCGCGGGCGGCGCCGTGCTGCTCGCCCTCCTCGCCATCGCGGCGGTGGCCGCGGCCCATGCCTGGGTCACCACCTCGCCGCGCTTCGCCATCGCCGCCGTCGACGTGCGCGGCGCCTCGCGCCTGCCCGTCGATCGCATCCTCGCGGTGGCCGGCATCGCGCCCGGCGCCAATCTGTGGTCCGTCGACACGAACCAGGTGCGCGGCCGCCTCGAGGGGATGTCGGGCATCCGCCGCGCCGACGTGGTGCGCACGCTGCCCAACCGGCTGACGATTCTCGTGGAGGAGCGGCGGCCCTTCACCCTGGTGCACGCGGGCCGGCTGCACTGGCTCGACGAGGACGGCCACGTGCTCGGCGAGGAAACCCGCGCCGTCGCCCCCGAGGTGCCCATCATCAGCGGCCTCACGGAAGACGAGCTCACGACGATGCGCACGGCGCCCACCGCGAAGGCGCGCGCGGCCATCGGCATCATTCGCGCGCTGCTCCGCTCGGGCAGCGCGCTGGCGGCGGAGATCTCGGAGATCGACATGGGACGCGTGGAGGGGCCCGTGCTCTACACGGTGGACGGGGTGGAGGTGCGCCTCGGCGCCGACGACTGGGACGAGCGCCTCGTGCGCCTCGAAGGCGTGCTCGGCCAGGTCGCCACGCAGGACGTGCGCTACGTGGACCTGCGCTTCCGCGACCAGGTCATCCTGCGCACGGGGCAGCCCCGGTGAAGCGCGGCCGGCGGCCGGAGTACGTGGTCGGGCTCGACGTGGGCACCACCAAGATCTGCGCCGTCATCGCCGAGCCCCGCGCCGGCGGCGGCATCGACGTGGTGGGCGTGGGGGCGGCGCCCTCGCGCGGCCTGCGGCGCGGCGTCGTCGTCAACATCGACTCCACCGTGGAAGCCATCAAGCTGGCGGTGGCGGAAGCCGAGCAGATGGCGGGCGCGGAAGTGTCGCGCGTGTACGCGGGGGTGGCGGGCGGCCACATCCGCTCCGTGAACAGCCGGGGCGTGGTGGCCATCTCCGGCAAGGAGCGGGAGGTGAGCGCGGTTGACGTGGAACGCGCCATCGACGCCGCCCGCGCCATCAACGTGCCCCAGGACCGCGAGATCATCCACGTGCTGCCGCAGGCGTACATGATCGACGACGCGGACGGCGTGCGGGAGCCGCTCGGGATGTCGGGCGTCCGCCTCGAGGTGGAATGCCACATCGTGACGGGCGCCATCACCGCCGTGCAGAACGTCATCCGCTCCGTGAACCGCGCCGGGCTCACCGTGCAGGACGTGGTGCTGGAGCCGATCGCCTCCGCGGAGGCGGTGCTCTTTGCCGACGAAAAAGAGCTGGGTGTCGTCGTCATCGACATCGGCGGCGGCACCACCGACCTCGCCCTCTTCCGCGACGGCGCCATCTGGCATACCGCGATCCTCCCCCTCGGGGGCGATCACATCACCAACGACGTGGCGGTGGGCCTGCGCACGCCCATGGGCGACGCCGAGGATCTCAAGAAGCGGTACGGGTGCGCGCTGACGTCGCTGGTGTCGGCGGAGGAAACGGTGGACGTGCCCTCGGTGGGCGGCCGCAAGCCCCGGCAGCTCTCGCGCCAGGTCCTCTCCGAGATCATCCAGCCGCGCGTGGAGGAGATCTTCACGCTGGTCTCGCGCGATCTCGCCCGGGCCGGCTTCCAGGACGCCGCGCCCGCCGGCATCGTGGTGACGGGCGGAACGTCCATCATGGAGGGCGTGCCGGAGATCGCCGAGAGCGTCTTCGACCTGCCCGTGCGCCGGGGCGCGCCGGGCGATCACCTCACCGGACGGCCCGCGCGCCCGGACTCCCGGGCCGCCGGCCGTGCGCCGGCGGCGGCGGCCAGCCTGGCCGACGTCGTGAAGAGCCCCGTGTACGCGACGGCGGTGGGGCTGGCGCTGTACGGCGCCCGCCGCCAGGCGCCGGGCCTGTCGCTGTCCGAGCCGTATGTCGGGGGCCTCGTCGGCCGCTGGGGCCGCCGCCTCGCCGGATGGTTCGGTGAAATCTTCTAAGGGCGATCGGCCCTCTCGCCGCGAGCCACAGCCGCCACTGTTCGGCTCCGAGCCGGCGGTCCGCAGCAGACGTCCACCTCAGCGGCGCGTCGCGACGCCCGCTGATCACCCACAGGAGGTCGGAATGGAAAGGGATCGCACACGGCGCCCGCTCTTCGAGCTGGACGAGGTGCCGCAGGCGGCGAAGATCAAGGTGATCGGCCTCGGTGGCGGCGGCGGCAACGCGGTCAGCCGCATGATGGCGGCGCAGTTCACGGGCGTCGACTTCATCGTCGCCAACACGGACATGCAGGCGCTGCGCGCCTCGCCCGCGCCCGTGAAGTTCCAGCTCGGCAGCAAGCTCACGCAGGGTCTCGGCGCCGGGTCCAACCCCGAGGTCGGCCGCAACGCCGCCCTCGAGGACCCGGAGGAGATCACCCACCTGCTCGCCGGCGCCGACATGGTGTTCATCACCGCCGGGCTGGGCGGCGGCACGGGCACGGGCTCGGCCCCCGTCATCGCCTCCCTCGCCAAGGACCTCGGCATCCTGACGGTGGCGGTGGTCACCAAGCCGTTCACGTTCGAGGGACGCAAGCGCATGCTGCAGGCGGAGGCGGGCATGGAGGCGCTGCGCGGCGTGGTCGACACGCTCATCGCCATCCCGAACCAGCGCCTGCTCTCCGTGGTCGATCGCGGCACGCCGCTGCTCGACGCCTTCCGCGTCGCCGACAGCGTGCTGCAGCAGGCGGTGCAGGGCATCTCCGACCTCATCCTGGTGCCCGGCCTCGTCAACCTCGACTTCGCCGACGTGCGGGCGATCATGTCGGGCATGGGCATGGCCATGATGGGCACCGGCGTGGGCAAGGGCGAGCACCGCGCGCTCGATGCCGCGCAGAAGGCGGTGGCGAGCCCGCTCCTCGACGACACGTCCATCGAGGGCGCGCGGGGCATCCTGATCAACTTCACCGGCGGCAACGACCTGTCCATCCACGAGGTGGAGGAGGCGGCGCGCATCGTCCAGGAGGCCGCGCACGAGGAGGCCAACATCATCTTCGGCGCCGTCATCGATCCCAGCCTGATGGACGAGGTGCGCATGACCGTGATCGCCACGGGCTTCGCGGACAAGAAGCTCGCGGTCACGCCGGACAGCAAGGTCGTGGATCTGCCGCGCGGCCACCACGGCGGGCGCGCGGGGGTGGCGCCGCCGCCCGGCTGGCGCCGGCGGGTGAGCGAGGTGCGCGCGGAGGGTGACGACGCGCTCGGCGACGAGTATGACGTGCCGACATTCCTGCGCAGGAGTGCCGACTAGCGGGCTGCCTCGCGACGTTCGGCGGGAGCGGGGCGGGCTTGGGGGGCCGGCGACCACGTGGATGGTGGCCGAACCGGACCGAGGGTGGCTGGGCTCCATCGACACGCCTCGTGCGTTTCGAGTGAGAGGGAAACGGGTCCCG
>JBBDXO010000198.1:0-2650 GCA_040902295.1 Candidatus Rokuibacteriota bacterium
CGTGGGCGTGGCCGAGCTGCTCGCGGAGGCGCGCCGCCACCGCCGCGCGCTCGAGCACGCGGGCGCCCTCGCCGCGCGGCGCGGCGAGCGGAGGCGCGGGGAGCTGGAGGCGCTGCTGGTGGACGAGTTCCGGCGGCGGCTGCAGCACGGGCTGGCCGACGGCGCGGTGCGCGCGATCTTCGACGAGGTGGTGGCGGGCGCGCGCGATCCGTACTCCGCGGCCACCGCGATGTTGCCCATGTTATCGTTGGACCGCGCATGAACCCGTCGGTGCCCTTTCGCGATACCTTCTGGAACGTTCCCGGGTGGGCACAGATCGCGCTCTACGTCGGCGGCACCCTCGCCATCGCCCTCTTCGCCTACGGCATGTGGCGACGCGTGCAGCTCTGGCGCGCGGGCACCCCCGAGCACCGGCTCGACCGCATTCCCGAGCGCCTCCGCCTCGTGGCCAAGCACGCGCTGGGGCAGGTACGCACGCTGTCGCAGGCGTACCCCGGCGTCATGCACGCCATCATGTTCTGGGGCTTCCTCGCCCTCTTCATGGGCACCGTGCTCGCCACCATCGACTGGGACATCACGCTGCCCCTCTTCGGCTACAAGCTGCTGAAGGGGCCCTTCTACCTGTTCTACGAGACCGTCCTCGACCTCTTCGGCCTCTTCTTCGTGATCGGTCTCGGCATGGCGGTGTGGCGCCGCTTCGTGGTGCGCCCGCGGCGCATCGACCCCACCGCACGCTTCGCGGGCGTGCTCGCGCTGCTCTTCGTGATCAACCTCACCGGCTTCATCATGGAAGCGTGCCGGCTGGCGGCGACGCAGCCGCCGTGGGCGCCGTGGTCGCCGGTGGGCTGGGCGCTCGGGCAGGCGATGCTCGGGGCGGGCATGTCCGACGGCGTGCTGCGCGCCACGCACCTGTCCGTGTGGCTCTTCCACGCCGTGATCTCCCTCGGCTTCATCGTCATCATCCCGCACTCGTACTTCATCCACCTCCTCACGACGCCGCTCAACATCTTCTTCTCCAAGCTCACGCCGCGCGGCGAGATCACGGCCATCGCCAACATCGAGGAGGCGGAGACCCTCGGCATCTCGAAGCTGGAGGAGTTCTCGTGGAAGCGGCGGCTCGACTTCGACGCCTGCGTGGAGTGCGGGCGGTGCCAGGACGTATGCCCGGCCTCCATGGCGGGCACGGCGCTGTCGCCCAAGCGCGTCATCGTCAAGCTCAAGCGCCATCTGCACGGCCAGCTGCCCGGGCCCATCCACGGCGAGCTCATCAAGGCCGACGAGCTGTGGGCGTGCACGACGTGCATGGCGTGCGTGCAGGAGTGCCCCGCCTTCATCGACATCGTGGACACGATCATCGACCTGCGCCGCTTTCTCACGCTCTCCGAGGGCGCGCTGCCCTCCACCGCGGCGCAGTCGCTGCAGAACATCCAGCGCGCGGGCAACCCATGGGGCATGCCGGCGGCGGAGCGGCTGGCGTGGGCGGAAGGTCTCGACGTGCCCCTGATGGAGCCGGGCAGGGAGGTCGAGTACCTGTACTGGGTGGGCTGCTCCGCGTCCTACGACAAGCGCAACCAGGCCATCGCGCGCTCGGTGGTGGCCATCCTCAAGAAGGCGGGCGTGTCGTTCGGGGTGATGGCGGAGGAGCGCTGCCACGCCGAAGTGGGGCGGCGGCTCGGCGAGGAGTACCTCTACCAGACGGTGGCGCAGGAGAACGTGGAGGGCATGAAGCAATACAAGTTCCGCAAGGTGATCACGCACTGCCCGCACTGCTTCAACACCATCAAGAACGAGTTCCCGCACTTCGGCGGCACCTACGAGGTGCTCCACCACTCGGTGGTCATCAACGAGCTGATCGAGGCGGGCCGCATCCGGCCCATCAAGCCGCTCGACGCCACCGTCGTCTTCCACGACTCGTGCTACCTCGGCCGCTACAACGGCATCATGGAGGCGCCGCGCAAGGCGATGGCGGCGGTGCCCGGTCTCACGGTGATCGATCCGCCCCGCGCGCGCGAGCGCGGTCTGTGCTGCGGGGGCGGCGGCGGCCACATGTGGATGGAAGTGCCGAGCGAAAAGCGCGTGAACGTCATCCGCACCGAAGAGCTGATGGAGACGGGCGCGGACATCGTCGGCACCGCGTGCCCCTTCTGCCTGGCCATGGTGGATCTGGGGCGCAAGGTGAAAGGCGCCGAGGAGACGCTGGCCGTCAAGGACGTGAGCGAGCTCATCGCGGACAGCCTGGAGTGAGCCTCCTGGGCGTGACCGCGCTGCTGCGGGCGCTGCCCGACGTGGCGCGGCTGATCGCGCGTCTCGTATCCGACCCCGTGCTCCCGCGCGCGGTCAAGATCGCCCTCGCCGCCGCCGCCGTCTACCTGGTGAGCCCGATCGACCTGCTGCCCGACTTCGTGCCCTTCGTCGGCTACCTGGACGATGTGCTGCTGATCTCCGTCATCGTGGACGGCGTCGTCAACCACGTCGACCGCGCGCTCGTGCTGAAGTACTGGCCGGGGACGGTGGCGTCGCTGGACCGCCTCTCGCGCATCTCGCGCTTCCTGGCCATGTGGGTGCCGAGGCGCCTGAAGACCCGCATCTTTTCCGGCTAATGACTCTCGTGGAATGCGGTGACGGCGGGGGCCGGGCGGGCGGGTCGCGG
>JBBDXO010000199.1:0-18265 GCA_040902295.1 Candidatus Rokuibacteriota bacterium
CCGCGCCCGCTTCGGCAAGGAGCCACTCGCCCCTCCCGACGACGTCGCGTAGCCCTCCGGGCGCTCGAGCCTCAGCCGGACGCGCGCGCCGCGTGCAGGACGGCGATCACCGTCATGGCGTCGCGGATCTGCGAGCGCTCCACCATGCGCACCACGTCGTCGAACGGGAAGGCGCGCACCTCGATGAACTCCGTGGGGTCGCTCGCGCGGGGCACGGCGCGCAGCCCGTCGGCGCGATAGAGATGGCAGGTCTCGTCCACGATGCTCTTCGAGGAGATGAACGAGCACAGAGGGGTGAGCCGCCCCGCCGCGTAGCCCGCTTCCTCGGCCAGCTCGCGGTGCGCGGCCGCCTCCTGCGCCTCGCCCTCGCGCACGCCGCCCGTCGGCATCTCCCAGTAGAATGCGCGCGCCACGTACCGGTACTGGCCCACGAGCACCACCGTCCGCTCGTCGAGAAAGGGCAGCACGCCCACCGCGGGCTTGCACTCGACGACGCCGTAGATCGTGGTGCGGCCATCGGGCATCTCGGCCACGTCCTCGCGCAGGCGCATCCACGGGTTGCTGTACACGGCGCGGGAGGTGAGCGTGCGCCACGGCGTGTGCGCGTCCGCGCTGCGCGGATCGACCATGGCGACAGTGTATACTCCACGGGCAACTCCGCCGTCGGGCCCGGAGCCTTTCGCATGACCCTTCCAGCACCGGTCGCGCAGCTGTGGGACGATCTCCAGGCGGTCCGCGCCGAGATCCTCGCGGAAGTGCGCCCGCTCTCGCAGCGCCAGGCGGACTGGAAGCCGGGCGACGGCGAATGGTCGGTGGGCGAGGTCATTCACCATCTCACGGTGGCGGAGGTGAACACGGGCAAGCTCACCACGAAGCTGGTGAAGCAGGCGCAGGCGGCGGGCGCGCCCGTGGCCTTTCCCGCCGGCCTCACCGCGTTCGCGCCGGTGCCGCGCGGCGCCGCCGGGCGCGCGGAGGCGCCGGCGGTGGTGTGGCCCGATCACGGCAAGCCGGTGGGCGACCTCCTCGACGCCATCACCGCCACGCGCGAGCGCTCGCGGCAGTCGATGGACAGGCTCGCCGCCTGCGATCCGCGCACGCTCGCCTTCACGCATGGCCGCCTCGGCGACCTCGATCTCGCCCAGTGGTGGCTGCTCCAGGCCGAGCACGACCGTGACCATCTCGCGCAGATCCGCCGCATCAAGACGGCGCCGGGGTTTCCGCCATCGTGAGGGTGGTGCTGCGCAACCCGCGGCGCGAGGTGGACGTCGCGGGCAACCGGCGGGTCAAGGACGTCCTGCGGGAGCTGCAGATCATCCCGGAGACGGTGCTCGTCATCCGCGGGGACGACCTCATCACCACCGACCAGATGGTGCGCGACGGCGACGTCATCGAGCTGCGCCCCGTGATGTCGGGAGGGACGCGATGAAGTGCCGCAAGTGCGGCGACGCCGCCATGATCGAGCTGCGGCGCCACAACACCGCCTTCTGCGCGGCCGACTTCCAGGAGTTCTTCCGCAACCAGGTGCGAGAGGCCATCCGCAAGCACCGCATGTTCACGCGGCACGAGCGGGTGCTGGTGGCGGTGTCCGGGGGCAAGGACTCGCTGGCGCTGTGGGACGTACTCATCGACGACGGCTACGACACCGCCGGCCTCTACCTCGACCTCGGCATCTTCGACTACTCGGTGGAGTCGAAGGCCAAATGCGAGGCGTTCGCGGCGCGGCGCGGGGTGCCCCTGATCGTCTCCGCCGTCGCCGACGAGGTGGGGGCGCCGGTGCCCGTCATCAAGCAGGTGACACGGCGGCCGCCGTGCTCGGGGTGCGGGCTCTCCAAGCGCTACCTCATGAACCGCGTCGCCCTCGATCACGGCATGCCGGTGGTGGCCACCGGGCACAACCTCGATGACGAGGCGGCCACGCTCTTCGGCTCCGTCATGCACTGGCGCATGGAGGCGCTGCCCCGCCAGTCGCCCGCGCTGCCCGCGCGTCACGCCAAGCTCGTCCGCCGCGTCAAGCCGCTCTACCGGCTGTCGGAGCAGGAGACGGCCGCCTACGCGTTCGTGCGCCGGATCGACTACATCGTGGAAGAATGTCCGTTCGCGCTCGGCGCCACCTCCATCGCGCACAAGGAGGTGCTGAACCGGATGGAGGCCGACTCGCCGGGCGCCAAGCACAACTTCCTCTTCGGCTTTCTCGACAAGGCGCGCGCGGCCTTCGAGCAGGCGGAGGACGTGGTCCTCGCCGAGTGCGTGCGGTGCGGGCAGGTCACGACGGGCACGGTGTGCGCATTCTGCAAGCTCAGCGACCAGGTGAAGCGGGCGGCGGCCGGCGCTGGCGACGTGTAATCTCTGCGCGTTTCCCGTCGTGCGCGTGCACGGCGGCGTCATGGGGCGCCGCTGCCTGCGGTGCCTGTCCACGCCCCTGCATCGCGCGGCGGGCGTCGTCATCCAGCGCGCCGGCCTCGGCCGCGAGTCGGCCGTGTACGAGCTGTCGTCGCGCGGCGCGCTCTGCCGCTACCTGCGGCACACGTTTCCGCGCCTGACGGTGTCCGAGCTCTTCGATGACGTGCCGCTCGGTGCCTACAAGAAGGGCGTGCAGTGCCAGGACGTGCAGCGGCTGACGTACGCGCCGGGCTCCTTCGACCTCATGACCAGCACCGAGGTGTTCGAGCACGTCCCCGACGACGCCGCCGCCTTCCGCGAGGCGCGCCGCGTGCTGCGCGCCGGCGGCTGGCTCGTCTTCACGGTGCCCATCGATCCTGCCGCCCCCACCATGGAGCGGGCGGTGGTGCGCGACGGCGCCGTCGTGCACCTCACGGCGCCGGAGTACCACGGTGACCGGCTGCGCGGCCGCGGCAAGGTCCTGGCCTATCGCACCTACGGCCTCGACATCGCGGATCGCCTGCACGCCGCCGGCTTCGACGCGTCCATCGTGCCCGTGGACGATGCCGCCCACGCCATCCCCGTCACCCGCGTCGTCGTCGCCCGCCCTCGCGGCTGACCGTCACGCGCGCCGCGCGAGCGAGGCCACCAGGCGGCACAGCTCCCACGGGTCGATCGGCTTGCGGATGTGCGCCTGGAAGCCCGCCGGCAGCGTGCGGTCGGGGCCGTGAATCTCGCCGTGCGCGGTGATCGCGATCACGGGCAGGGGCGACCGGCCCCGCTCCACCGGCTGCCCCAGCGCCTCGCGCACGAACCAGTAGCCGTCACGCTCCGGCATCGAGATGTCGCACACCGCCACGTCGGGCATGATGCGCGTGAGCAGCCGCAGCCCTTCACTGGCGGAGCCCACGTCGGTGACGAGCGCCCCGCAATAGCGGAGGACGACGGCGATGAGCTCGCGGGCGTCGGGATCGTCGTCCACGATGAGCACGTGAATGCCGACGAGCGCGTCCGTGGGCAGATGATCGTGTCGTCCCATCAGGCGGTAGTGGTGATGTTCGTGATCAGCCGGCACAGCTGCCACGGATCGAAGGGATGGATCAGATGCCCTTCGAACCCCGTGCCGGGCTCGGTGCCGGTGATGACGATGGCCGGAATCATGCCGCCTTCTTCCGGCTTGCGCGCGCGTACTTCCTTGATGAGCCACCTCGCGTCACGCTGCGAATGGAACAGCGAGATCACGACAACGTCCGGCTTCACGTGCCGCATCACGCCGAGCGCCGTCTCCGCGGAGGCCACCGCCGTGACGAGCGCACCGCAGTGCTCGAGAATATCCGTGAGCAGCTCGCGCGAGGAGCGGTCATCGTCGATGAGCAGCACCCACATGCCTCGCAGGGAATCCACCGCGAAGAACCCGTCGCCGGTCATGCTGGTACAAAGTGCAATACTGCTGCCAGCGCTTCGTCGTGCGCGCGCGGATTGACACGCTCGGGTAGAATGATCCGAAATTCAATACAGTTGTGGCGAGCGAGGAGAAACGTACTCATGAGAGATGCCGTCATCGTGGGCGCCGTGCGGACTGCTGTCGGACGCAGAAACGGCAAGCTGGCGGGGGAACGTCCGGATCATCTGGCCGCGCTCGTGTTGAGCGAGCTCGTGCGGCGCGCGCGGATCGATCCCGGGCAGATCGAGGACGTCATCCTCGGCTGTGTCGACCAGGTGGGTGAGCAGGGGCTGAACATCGCGCGCAACGCGGCGCTCCTCGCCGGCTTTCCCGTCGACGTGTGCGGCACCACGCTCGATCGCATGTGCGGATCCGGCCAGCAGGCGGCGAACTTCGCGGCGATGGGGGTGATGTCCGGCCAGTACGACGTCGTCATCGCGGGCGGCGTCGAGAACATGACGCGCGTGCCGATGGGGGCCAATGCGGTGGGTCCCGGCGAGGGCGCCCTGTCGCCGCGGCTGCAGGCGATGTACGACCTCGTGCCGCAGGGGCTGTCCGCCGAGATGATCGCGGAACGATGGGGGCTCAAGCGCGAGGAGCTCGACGCCGTTGCCGCGCAGAGTCACGAGAAGGCGGGGCGCGCCATTGCGGAGGGACGGTTCCGGCGCGAGATCGTCGCCGTGACGTTGGCCGACGGTGCGGTGTTCGATACGGACGAAGGCGTGCGGGTGCCCGTCAACCGGGAGAAGATGGCCTCGCTCCCGCCCGCCTTCAAGCCCGATGGTGTCGTCACCGCCGCCAACTCGTCGCAGATCTCCGACGGGGCCGCGGGCCTGCTCTTCATGTCGGCGGACAAGGCGGCAGACCTCGGCGTGCGGCCGCGGGCACGCGTGGTGGCCACGGCGCTGGCGGGCGTCGATCCCACCCTCATGCTGACGGGGCCCATTCCCGCCACGCAGCGCGTGCTGAAGAAGGCCGGCATGACGCTGGACCAGATCGATCTCTTCGAGATCAACGAAGCGTTCGCCTCCGTCGTGCTGGCGTGGGAGCGTGAGCTGCACCCGGACATGGACCGGGTCAACGTCAACGGGGGCGCCATCGCGCTCGGTCACCCCCTCGGCTGCTCCGGCGGCAAGCTCATGACCACGCTGCTGCACGAGCTGGAGCGCACCGACACGCGCTTCGGGTTGCAGACGATGTGCATCGGCTTCGGGCAGGGCATCGCCACCATCATCGAGCGCCTCTGATGGCCGGTTACCGTTGCCCCAAGTGCGGGAAGGTCGCCATGGTGCAGAAGATGTGCTGCGGGCGCCCCATGAAAAAGTCCTGAACCCGCTGCTGCCGCGGCTGTTGTTCATCGTGTCCGCGCACAGGGAGGACCTCTACGCCAAGCTGAAGGTCGCCCTCGCGAGCGAGCCGAACGTGGAGATTCTCTTCGACCGGCGCGTGGGGCCGCGCCGGGCCGTTGCGGACGCGGCCGCCACTGACCGCCGCCGAGCCGAGCGGCGTCAGCGGGAGGCCATCGACAGCGAAGTCCGGGACCGCGGGTGGGCCGTCGTGAAGGTGTCGCCGGACCTCTCCGGCCGCCCGCGCTGGAAGGACATCCTCAGCGGCTGATCAGGGCTGGTCGTGCAGTCGCCGGATCGGGCGCGGCAGCTCCGCCGCCGGGATGTCCGGGCCCGCGGTGTCGGCGGCGACGCGCTGGATCAGCCGCTCGTCGATCTGCCGCACGCCCTGCCGCCGGCCCAGCCACAGCGCGGCGTCGCACACGTTGTTCACCTCGCGCGGCGTGCCGTGCGTGACCCCGAAGATCTCGCTCACCGCGCGCTCGGTGAAGAGCGCCCGCGTGCCCCCCGCGATCGCCAGCCGGTGCGCGATGTACTTGCCCGTGTGGAGCGCGTCCAGGGGCGCCAGCTGGCAGCGCAGTCCGATGCGGTGGTCGAGGTGGGGGGCTGCGCGCACGTGCCCCACCAGCTCCGGCGTCCCCACGAGCACGATGCTGAGCAGGCTTCGCTCGTTCGTCTGCAGATTCAGGAGCATCCCGAGATCCTCGTACCACGCGGGATCGTCGATGAGCTGGCCGTCATCGACGAGGACGACCGTCTCGCGCCCGCCGCGGAAGTTCTTCACGACCGCGTCGTGGATGAGATGGAAGAGCTCCGCGTGCCGCCGCTCTTCCGTGGGCACGCCCAGCTCGTAGAGCACCTCGCGCAGCAGGTCGACGGCGTTGCCGACGGGATTGGCCACGAGGGCGATCTCGAAGCGCTCGGCCTCGAGGTCGCGGATGAGCGCGCGCAGCAGCGTCGTCTTGCCGCACCCGGGGGGGCCGGTCAGGAGCAGGCAGCCGCGCCGCTCGCGCACCGCGTACGTCAGACGCGACAGCGTCGCCTCGTGGATGGGCGACAGGTACAGGAAGGCCGGGTCCGGCGAGTTGCCGAAAGGCGCGTTGCGCAGCCCCCAGTGCGCGTCGCCGTCGGGCGCCTGGGCGGCCACCGCGGGCGCGCGCTCCAGGGACGGGGCGGAAGCGGGTGCGGCCGGCCCGGGCGTAGCGGGCGGCGCAGACGCGGGGGCGGGGGCCGGCACCGGCGCCCGCGCGACGGCCACCGCCCCGCGATGGGCGACGGGGGCGGCGGCGGCGTGGCGCTGCGACTCGAGCGTGCGCGCGAGCAGGTTGACCGATTCGCCGATGCCCCTGAGCTCGCCACTGGTCGAAGCGACGGCGGTGCGGGCGCGCACGTCGCCGGCGGCCAGGCGCCTCAGCACGGCGGTGAGGGCCTGCGCGGGGCGGGCGACGAGCAGGTCACGTCCGAGCCCCGCGGTCACCACCAGCAGCAGCGCCACCACCCCTACCCCGATCACGTGGACCTGGAACCGGCGGTCGGCGTCGGCATAGATCGAGCGGACCGGCAACGTCAGCACGGCGCGCGCGTCGCGGAGGCGGTGGGCGTCGCGAAGCAGCGGCGCCGCCACGTACATGGCCGGATTGCCGTCGAGCCCCCGGGCGAACCTCGGCTCGTCGCCGGGCGCGAGCGCGACTGGCTTCAGCTCGTCGTCGAGCACTTCCCCCGTCCAGCGCTCCGGGTCGGGATAGTGAGTGAGGATCACGCCGTTGCCGTCGATGACCGCCAGGGCCGCGCCGTCCACGAGCGGCGTCTCGATGAGCGGACGCGCGAGCGCCGTGAGATCGAGCGCGACCACCACCACGGCCTGCACGGATCCCATGTCGTCCACGGCGGGTGCCGCCAGCGTGATCATGGCCCTGCGGGTCGGCCGGTCGATCGCGTACGTGCCCAGCGTCATGTTCCCGGTGGAGGCGGAGGCGTGCACGTCCGCGGGCAGCACGATGCCGGCGGCGGGGGGCTGGCGCCCCGAGCAGAAGGTCTCGCCCTCGGGCGTGACGGCGACGATGTCGAGGTAGGCGGGGAATGCCTTGAGGACGCCGGCGAGCAGCTCGGTGCAGGAGCCCGGCGTGCGCGCCTGGATCTCGGAACGCTGGGCGACGCCGACGAGCAGCTGCCGGGCGGCCTCGATCATCCGCTCCTGCTCGCGAGCCATGGCGTGGGCAAGCCGGAGGGCGCCGCGGTGGGCGTCCGCGGCGGCGACCTCCCGTGACTGCGTGCGCGTGTAGGCGCTCCACGTCGCGAGGGCGGCGACCGTGGCCCCGACGGCGAGGATGAGCGCAATGGGCAGCTTTCTGCGTCGCACGCGGTGCCACGGCATAACCCGTCAACCGTAGCACACGGGGTTTGCAGCCCGTGACGATTGGCGGCGCGTGCCGTCATGGCACGGCGCCGGCCGTGTGCGTCAGCGGGTGAACGGCCGCGCAGCCTCCAGCTGGGACGCGAGCCGGAAGATCGTCGCCTCGTCACCGACGCGGGCCACGAGCTGGATGGCGACGGGAAGGCCCGCGGCAGCGCTGAAGGGCAGCGCCATGGCGGGCTGGCCGGTGAGATTGAACCACACGGTGAACGGGGAGAAGGTGAAGACCCGGCGCCAGTACTCGTGCACGTCGTCCATCATCATGTCCAGCCAGCCGAGCTTGACGGGCGCGGTGGCGAGGGCGGGCGTCAGCAGCACATCGTAGTCGGCGTGGAAGGCCGCCATCTGCCGGCCCAGGCGATGCGCGGCCTGCGTGGCGCGAACGTAATCGGCCGCGGTCACGGCTTCGCCCATCTTGCCCATCGCCCACGTGACCTTTTCGACCTCGTCCGGCCGCGGCGGCCTGCCCGACGGATGGCCGGCCAGGTTCACCACGGTGTTGGCGGCGGCGATGGTCACGAAGGTGGGCACCACGGCGGCGCCGTCGATGGCGGGATCCGCCTGCGCCACGCGGTGCCCGAGCTCGGCGCACAGGCGCACGGCGTCGGCGAGGGCGCGCAGGCTCGCCTCCTCCACCGGCGCCCCATTGGGCGCCGCCGCCGTCCACGCGATTCGCAGCGGGGGGCCGGGGGCGCCCACCTGGCGCAGGAAGGGGCCGGCGGCAGGCGCCGCGTACGGATCGCCCGCGCCCGGTCCCGCCGTGGCATCGAGAAGCGTGGCGCTGTCGCGCACGGTCATCGTGACGGCGTGCTCCGTCGACAGGCCCGCCAGCCCCTCGCCGGTGTAGGGCGCGAAGGTATTGCGGCCGCGCGTGGGCTTGAGGCCGACGACGCCGCAGCAGGCGGCGGGGGCGCGGATGGACCCGAAGCCGTCGGAGGCGTGCGCCATGGGCACCATGCGCGAGCCGACGGCCGCCGCCGCGCCGCCGCTGGAGCCGCCGGAGATCCGCGTGGGATCCCACGGATTGCGCGTGGGGCCGTAGAGCTGCGGCTCGCACGTCAGGCTGAGGCCGAGCTCGCACGTGTTCGTGCGCCCGAAGATGACGAGGCCCGCGCGCTTGAGCCGCTGCACGTGCTCGCTGTCGGCGGTGGCCGCCGGCGTGTCGGCGAAGAAGCGCGAGCCCCGCGTCATGCGCACGCCCGCCACCACCGCGGTGAGGTCCTTCACCAGGAACGGCACCCCCCGGAGGGGCCCGTCGGGCAGGCCGTCCGCGATGGCGCGGCGGGCGTGATCGTAGAGCGGCATCACCACGGCGTTGAGGGCGGGGTTGCGCGCCTCCACGCGCTCGATGGCCGCCTCCAGCAGCTGGGTCGGCGTCACCGTGCCGCGCCGCACGAGATCGGCGAGGCCGACTCCGTCGAACCGCTCGTAATCGTCGAAGGCGCCCATGGAATCCTCCCCGGACTTGTCTACGCTGCGGTGGTGCAGGATGATGCCACGATGCCGTCAGCGGCTGCAACGAGGGACGGCAGGGGAGAGACCTCATGAGGATCGGCATCCTGGGCGCCGGCGCCATCGGCTCCATCGTGGGCGGCCTGCTCACGAAGGCGGGACACGACGTCACGCTCATCGATCAGTGGCCCGAGCACGTGGAGGCGATGAAGCGGGGGGGCCTGCGGCTGAGCGGCAGCTGCGGCGAGCACGTCATCCCCGTCAAGGCGCTGCACCTGCACGAGGCGCAGTCGGTGGACGAGCCGTTCAGTGCCGTGTTCCTGGCCGTGAAGTCGTACGACACGGAGTGGGCGACGCACTTTGCGCTCGGCCTCCTCGGCCGCGGGCAGGGCCGCCCGGGGGGCTCGCACGGCATCGTCGTGGACTTCCAGAACGGCATCAACGACGAGCGGGTGGCGGCGGTGGCGGGCGCGGCGCACACGCTCGGCTGCGTCATCCTGATCAGCGCCGGCATGTACGAGCCGGGGCACGCCATTCGCACCGACACCAGCCCCGCCGGCTTCAAGATCGGCGAGCACGACGGCAGCGAGTCGGCGCGCGCACGGGAGCTGGCGCGCATCCTGAGCGATGTCGCCCCTACCACCGTCACGAAGAACCTCTGGGGCGAGCGGTGGTCGAAGCTCGCCATCAACTGCATGGGGAATGCGGTGGCCGGGCTCAGCGGGCTCGGGTCGGGGGAGATCCGCATGCAGCCCGGGCCGCGACGCATCTCGATCCAGCTCGGCGCGGAGGTCGTGCGGGTGGGGCGCGCGCAGGGCCACGAGATCGAGCCGCTGCTGGGCATCGCGGCCCAGCGCATCGTGGACGCCGCCGAGGGTCGCGCGCTGGCCGAGGTGGAGGCGGACATGGAGGCGGAGGGCAAGCGGCGGACGGGCGGGCGTCCCTCCCTGCTCCAGGACGTGATGAAGCGGCGGCGCACCGAGATCGACTTCCTCAACGGCTACGTCAGCGAGCGCGGCCGGGCGGTAGGCGTGGCCACCCCCTTCAACGACGCCATCGTCCGCGCCGTGCACGCCCACGGCGTGGGCCGCCTCACGCCGAATCCCGACAATCTCGCGCCCTTACTGGCGATGCTGCCGCCCGCGTAACAATTACACGCCGGCAGGCCGCACAACCGCTCGCGGTGAGGCGCGGTGACTGTTACGCTGGAAGTCACGCAACGCCACACATGGCCTCCACCACGGTGTATGGAAGCACAGGTGTGAAGATATGCCCGATCAAGATCTCAGCGCGCCCGCGCCCGCCCTGACCGACGAGCACGACATCGAACGGGGCCGGTTGCACATGATGCCCGCGCGCGTCTTCGTGGCGAAGTTCCTTCGTGAGGACGGCGGCGATTTCTGCGACGAATGCCTGGCGGAACGGTTGAGCCTGCCGCTGTGGGAGGTGCAGCGCGCCACGGCGGCGCTCAACGGCTCCGAGTTCGTGACGTACGACGCGTGGTGCGCGGGCTGCTACCGCCGCCGCCAGGTGACGGAAGCGGCCTGACTCAATCCGTGTGAACCGCGCGCGGCCCCTCGGGGACGAAGAGATCCTCGAGGGACTGGCGCACGGGCTGCACCGACACGAGGCGCGCGCCGCCGTGGCGCACGGCGGCGAGCGCGGCATCCACGTCCCGCTCGTCCGTCACTTCGATCCGCATGCCGCCCGGCGTCGTGTCCATCCGTGCGCCGTCCACCTTGGCCAGCAACTCGCGCAGAGGCTCCGCGCTGCCGCCGGTGACGGTGATCTCGAGGTGGCCGGCGCTGTCCACCCGCTGGCGGAGGTCGTCCAGCCGTCCGAGGTGCGCCACGCGCCCGCCACGCAGGATCGCGACGCGATCGCAGAGCACCTCGATGTCGGCCACGATGTGCGACGAGAAGAACACGGTGGTGCCGCGCGCGCGCAGGTCGGTGATGAGATCACGGACCTGGCGGCGACCGATGGGATCCAGCCCGCTCATCGGCTCGTCCAGCACCACCAGCTCCGGCTCGTTGACGAGCGCCTGGGCCAGCCCCACGCGCTGCAGCATGCCCTTGGAGAACCGGCGCAGCTGCCGGTCCCACGCGGCGCGGTCGAGGCGCACGCGCGCCAGCAGCTCGGCGGCGCGCGCCCGCCGCTGCGCGCGTCCAAGGCCGAAGAGCTCACCGCAGTATTCCACGAGCTCCCGCGCGGTCAGATAATCGTAGAAGTACGGCTGCTCCGGCAGGTAGCCGAGGCGCGCGTGCATGGCCACGTCGTCCACGTCGACACCGCACAGGCGGGCTGCGCCCGAGGTGGCGAACATCAGGCGCATGAGGATCTTGATCGTCGTGGTCTTGCCGGCGCCGTTGCCTCCCAGAAAGCCGAAGACTTCCCCACGCTGCACGCTGAGGCTCACGCCGTCCAGGGCGCGCACGCGCCGGCGGCCGCCGAAGCCCACCGTGTAATCCTTCGTCAGGTTCTCGATCTCGATCGCGTTCACGGCTCGTGCACCTCGCAGTCGTTGAGGCCGATGACCATGACGTAGGGCCGGCCGGCGTGCGCCAGGGGCGCCCCGCGCGCGTTCGTGCGGAAGCCCGCCTTGCGCACGTCGTCGGCCACCTCGGGCCAGCCCCACGGGCAGCGCCCCTCGCGGGCATACCAGGTGGTGAGCAGACGGGTGAGCGTGTCGACGTCCTCGGTGTGGCGCAGCTCGGCGAGACGGCCCGCCGCCCACTGTTTCACCTGCTCGTCCTTGGTTTCGTCGTACATCCGTCCGTACATCTCCTGGGCCACCGCCGGCTCGCCGCCCCGGGCCTCCATCACGGCGGCCATCTGCTCCATCCACGGCTTGTTCGCCAGGCGCGCGCCGCGCCGAAACGCCTCCGCCGCGCGCGGGTAGTCGCCCCGCTGCCAGTGGATGTACGCGAGCTGCTGGTGCAGGTACCACTCCGTCGGGTTCGCCGCCACGCCGCGCTCGACGAGGGCGATGGCCGCCGGCGCATCGACGGCGGGCAGCACGACGGCGGCGAACTCGTAGGCGGCGCTGAAGCGCGGATCGAGGCCGGTGATGAGCTCGAACAGCCGCGTGAGCACGACGGGGTCCACCGCGTGGATGCGGTCAAGCTGCGCGGGGGCGTCGCCCAGGCGCTGGCCCGGCGCCTGTTCCTCGATCTTGCGCCCGATGTACTGCAGGGCGTGCAGCCAGTACCAGTCGGCGAGCAGACCGTCGAGCCCGAGGGCCAGGCGGCGCGCCGTGGCGGGCGTGAGGACGGGCACCGCATCCTTGGCCGGCTTGAATGCGGGGCGGTGCGCGTCGAGCCACTGCACACCCGGCACCGCGGCTGCGAGGCCGACCACGATGGCGACAGCCAGCAGCGCCTCGTGGCGGCGGCGCACACCGCTCATGACGGCCGCGGTCACTTGAAGTCCCGCTTGCTGAGTACGAGCGCAGCGGCCGCCAGCAGCACCGTGTCGTACAGCACGGTGTACCCGAAAGCCCCGAGCACGTAACCCAGCGGCGGCATGACGCCGTAGGCGGCGGGCGTGATGAAGCTGTAGGTGGAGAGGTTCGGCAGGAGGTAGTACAGCGTGTTCAGCGCCACCGTGGCGGGGGCGCTGCCCAGGATCTCGGCGAAGGCCTTGATGTCGGGACTGAGATGGCCGATCACGAACACGGCGAGGGCGGCGAACGTGGACATGATGGGCGAGGAAAAGGACGAAAAGAGCAGCGCCACGGCGGTGAGGATCGTGAGCTCCATGAAGATCAGGCTCACCGCCGGCCACAGCCGGACCGCCAGCGTGGTGTCGCCGCGCGTGACGTAGAGCAGCGCCAGCGCCACCCCCGCGCCCATCACGGCCACGTTCACGGCCAGCGTGAGACACAGGCCCAGGTATTTGCCGAGCAGGAACTGTCCGCGCCCCACCGGCTTGGCGAAGATGACGTACAGGGTGCGGCGCTCGATCTCCTTGGACACGAGGCCGACGCCGACGAACACGGCGATGAAGGCCCCGAAGAGGAGCATGGCGCTGAGGCCGAGATCGACGATGATCTTGGCGTCCTGCGAGGCGGAGGCCGCGCCCAGGAAGATGGCGCCCACGGTGAGCAGGAGGACGAAGAGCACGAGGTTGTAGAGGACGCGATCGCGGACGGCCTCGCGAAATGCGTTGCGTGCGACCGACCACACTTTCAGGGCAGGGCGTCCTGGATGGCGGTGTCCAGCTCCTCCGGCCGCACCGGCTTGAAGAGGCACCGTCGCACGTTGAGCGCGCTCAGCCGCACCTTCTCCTCGTCCCGCATTCCCCAGCCCGTGATGAAGAGCAGGGGCACCGTCGCATCCACGGCCCGGAGCCGCTCTGCGAAGTCCCAGCCGTTCATGCCCGCCATGCCGACGTTGGACATCACGACGTCGAAGCGCCCTCTCGCGTACGCGCGCAGCGCGGCGGCGCCGCTGGCCGAGGCCGTGACCGCATGCCCCGCGCTCTCGATGAGCTCGGTGAGCGTGGCGAGGACCTGGGGCTCGTCGTCGACGAGCAGTACGCGGGCGGCCCGGCGCGCCGTCACCGGCGGCGGCGGCGTCACGGAGGCCTCGGGCAGGTGCCGGCTCGGGAAGGTGAGGGTGAAGGTGGTGCCGCGGCCCGGCTCGCTCTCCACGCGCACGTCACCGCCGTGGCGGCGCACGATCGAGTACGACATGGACAGCCCGAGGCCGGAGCCGCCGTCGCCTTTCGTGGAGAAGAACGGCTCGAAGATGCGGCGCCGCACCGCCTCCGGCATGCCGATGCCCGTGTCGCGCACGATGATGGCGACCAGTGTGTCCCGCGTCTCCGTGGAGATGGTGAGCGTGCCGCCTTCCGGCATCGC
Organism: Candidatus Rokuibacteriota bacterium; assembly: GCA_040902295.1. Classification (GTDB taxonomy): domain Bacteria; phylum Methylomirabilota; class Methylomirabilia; order Rokubacteriales; family CSP1-6; genus JBBDXO01. The sequence goes on from JBBDXO010000199.1 coordinate 13,899, forward strand.
GTCCATGGCGTTGAGGATCAGGTTCGTCAGCAGCTCGGTGAGGGCGGCGGGACGGCCATGGATGGCGTCCGAGGCGTTGAGCGACAGCGACAGCTCGAGGGGCTGGCTGTCGTGGGCGATCTTTTCCTCCCAGCGCGGGCGCGTGATCGCCACCGCATCCTGCACGATCTGGTTGACGTCGACGATCATGAACTGCTCGTCGGGCCGCAGGCGCGCGAACTGCTGGATGCGCCGCACCGTCTCCGAGCCGTCCATCGCCGCCGCTTCCACCACGGTGAGGGAGCGCTCGACGAGGGCCAGGTCCGACGGGTTCTGCTTCATGAGCTGCGCGTAGCCGAGGATCGCCTGCAGCAGATTGTTGAAGTCGTGCGCGATGCCGCCCGCGAGCTGGCCGAGGGCCGTGAGCTTCTCCGACTGGCGAAGCTGGCTCTCGACCTCGCGCTGCACCGTGGTGTCGCGGACGATGGCGATGAGCCCGTCCAGGGCGCCCTGGCGGCCGCGCAGTCCCGACAGGGTCACGGCGAGCGCCGGCGGTCCCACGATCTCGAACGCCTCCATGGCCGCACCCTCCACCAGCCGGCGCCGGGCCGCCCCGTACTCACCATCGGGCAGGAAGTCGGTGACGGGCCGGCCGAGCGCCTCCGAGCGGGCGAGGCCGAAGACGCGCTCGGCGGCGGGGTTCCAGCCGTCGATGCGGTCGGCGGTGGTGACGGAGACGATGGCGTCGCCGGCGGACGCGATGAGCTGCTCCAGCGAGCGCTTGGTGTCGGCGATCTCACCGTACAGGCGGCTGTTGCGCAGCGCGACAGCGAGGAATTCCGACAGCATTTCGAGCAGCTCGCGCTCACGCGGATCGACGGGGCGCGCCGAGGTGCGATTGTCGGCGACGAGGTGGCCGAGCAACCCCTGGGCGTCGCGAATGACGCACGCGATGACGCAGGCGGCATCCGCGGCGTTCACCACGGGCGCCTCCGTCGCGATGCTGACCACGTCGTAGCCGAGGGCGGCGCGCAGCTGCGCCGCCACGCCCGTGACCACGTCCTGGCGGTCGATCTGGCTCACGATCGTGCGCGAGATCTCGCGCAGGATCGACAGCTGCAGTACGCGGAGCGACTGCTCGGCCGTCTCGCGGCGCGCCGCCTCCTCGAGCTGGCGCGTCTTCGCCGACAGCCGCCGCATGTCCTCCACCAGGCTCGCCACCTGGCCGCGCGCGCCGAGATCGGCCTGGCGGCGCATGAGCGCCCGCTTGACCACGTCTTCGAGGTCCTGGCGCGAGAAGGGCTTGATGAGGTACTCGAAGGCGCCGTGCGTGAGGGCGAGCTTCACCGTCTCCAGGGAGGCGTAGGCCGTGATCATGATGACTTCGATGGAGGCGTCGGCGCGCTTGATCCGGCGCAGGACCTCGAGGCCGTCCATCTCCGGCATCTTGATGTCCATGATGACGATGTCGGGGCGGTACTTGGGGATCTCGTCGAGGGCGACACGGCCGCTGTCCGCCGTCTGGATGATGTAGGCGGGCTTGAGGAGCATCCGCAGCGACTCGCGCGGCCCCAGCTCGTCGTCCACGACGAGGATGCGTGCGGCGTTCAGCGGGGCCGTCACCGTCGTCATGCTCCGGCCGCCGGCAGCGTGACGAGGAAGGACAGCTCGTGCTTGGCCTGGCGCACGCGCAGGTGGCCGCCCAGCGCTTCCACGAGGCGCTGGCTCACCGCCGGCCCCACGTCGATGAGGCTTTCCTGCACCATCTGGACGGGGTCGAAGAGCCGCTGCAGCTTCTCGGCCGACACGTTCGCCGTGCGCGAGCCCACGAGGATGCGCACACCACCGTCGGGGGTTTCGTCCCGGCCCACCGACAGCGAGATCTTGGCGAGGTCGCTGGGCGAATTGTGCGTGAGGTAGCGGATGAGGTACGACAGCGCCTTGCGTAGCTGGGACGCATCGACCTTGACAAGCTGGGGCTCAGCTTCCGGCGCAACGTCGAGCTGAAGATGTTTGCCGATGCCATCGTCGGCAAGGTCGATGGCTTCCACGAGCTGGGTGACCACCTCGTAGGCATCCACGGTGGCAAAGTTTAACTCACCCTCGGTGACGAGCCCCGCAAGTTTTTCGAAGACCTCCACGAGGCGCCGCACGTCGCGGCGCACCACGGACGAGAAGTGCTTGCGAAAATCCGGATCGTCGTACCGCTCCCCGATCAGCTCGATGAAGGTGTTGATCGACACGAGCGGGTTCTTGATCTCGTCCGCGATGCGGGCCACCACCCGCGTGAGGAGCTGGAACTGGTCCGCCTCGCGCTTCTGCGCGGCCAGCTCCTTCTGCGCGGTGAGGTCCTCGAACACGAGTACGGCGCCGAGGGGGCCGGCCTCCTCGTCGCGCACCACGTAGGTGGAGATCTCGATCCACAGCCGCCGCAGGGCGAGCTGGATCTCCGTTCGCGGCTGCGCGCGGCCCGAGGACAGCGTGTCGAAGAGGAGGTCGCCGAGCGGCGAGGGCAGCACCCGTAGATCTTGACCCACCACCGCCTGCGCGGAGAGGCCGAGCACTTCTTCCGCGCGCCGGTTCATGGTGCCCACCCGCTGGTCGCGGCCGATCGTGATGACGCCGCTCGACATGTGCGACAGGATCCGCTCCGTGAACTGCTTCTCCCGCTCGATCTGCTGGTGGAGCGCGATGCTCTGGATGACGGTGCCGAGATGCGTGGCGAGGTCGAAGAGCGCTTCCATCTCGGTGCGGCCGTAGCGTGTGCCGAACACCGGCTGCCCGAGCACGAGGATGGCGACCAGCTCGCCGTGCGCCAGCAGCGGCGTGGCCACCACGCCTTGCAGCAGCTTCAGCTCGCGCACGATCTCGATGTCGACCAGGTCATGCAACGGCGCCAGCCGGCCCTGGGTGGCGAGCCAGCCCGCGAGGCCGCTGTGGGCGGAGAGGCGGACCGATTGCACGATCTGCGGCACCAGCCCGCGATGGGCGACGATGCGGAACTCCCGCCCGTCGGCATCCGGCAGCAGCAAGGCCATGCGCGTCGGGCGCACCAGATCGCCGATGGCGTCGAGGAACATCTCGATGACCCGCGGCAGGTCGAAGCCTGCTGCGAACACCCGGGTGAAGCCCTTCAGCGCGCGCGCGAGGGCGGCGCCATCCCACCCCGGCTCGGTCGCCGGCGCCGCCACGGGGGCGGGGGGGACGACCACGGACGAGCGGAGCGCGGCCACCTCGCGGGCCAGCCGCTGCTTGTCGAGGGCGTGACGCAGCACGCCCTGGATCTCCCGCGTGCCGGCGCCGTCCTGCACGGCGAAGTCGACGCTCTCTTCTTCTTCGCCCGCGGCGCCGACGGCGACGACGATGGCGAAGGGCGCCAGCTGCCGCACGGTGCTGACGAATGTGCTGAGCGCGCCCGCCGGCCCCGCACTGTCGCGCAGGACGATGTCGATATCGACCAGCCGCAGCATCTTCATCGCTTCCGAATCCGACACCGCCTCGAACACCGAGAAGTCCTTGAGCGAGCGCAGCAGCCGGCTGCGCAGGCCATCATCCGCGGTGATGACGAGGACGGTGTTCATCCGGCCACCGGCGCCGGCACGTGAGCGAGGGAAAACTCCACGGAAAGAGAGGCGCCGCCGCCGGCACGATTTCCGGCCCGCAGGCGCGCACCATGCGTCTGCGCGATGCCGGCGCAGATAGTGAGCCCGAGTCCCGACCCCCGCTGCTTGGTGGTGAAGAAGGGATCGAACACGCGCTCCAGGAGATCGGCCGGGATGCCGGGCCCGGTATCGCCCACCGTGACCGCGACGTGCTCGTCGGTGCGCACGAGGTCAATCATGAGGGCGCCGCCCGGCGGTGTTGCCTCGTGCGCGTTCATCAGCAGGTTGAGGAAGAGCTGCTCCAGCTCCCCGTGATCGCCGCGCACGATGCAGGGCGTGCCCCCCAACGAGGCGGTCATGCTGATGTTCTTTTCGTCACACGCCGGCTGCAACGCCTCCAGCGCCTCCCGGATGGGCGCCCGTACGTCGAGCGGGTGCCGGGGACGGTCCCCCGGCCGCGACAGCGTACGCAGCCGCTCCAGGAGCCGCTCCATCCGCTCCATCTCGCGTGCCGCCACCCGGCCGAAGTCATCGATGAACCGGTCATCGTTCCGCCGTCGCGGCAACAGCTGCGTGAAGGTCTTGATCGCGACCAGGGGATTCTTGATCTCGTGCGCCAGCCCCGAGGCCAGCACTTCGAAATACGCCAACCGCTCCGCCCGCCGCCGCTCGACCTCCAACTCCTTCAACGGCGTGAGATCGCTGAACACGGCAACAGCGCCGAGCACCGTGCCGTCAGGATCACGGAGGGGAGAGGTGGTGCAGATGGCGGGCAGGGTTTTCACG
>JBBDXO010000200.1:0-6788 GCA_040902295.1 Candidatus Rokuibacteriota bacterium
AAAGCCCTTGGGGGTTCAACTCCCCCCTCTCGCACCAGCCCGGAGAGTCGATGACGATCGTGAGTGCGGGGTCTTGAAGGTCGCCGTCGAAGAGATCGAAGGCTGCAAGCGGCGTCTCGCCGTCGAAGCTCCCGTCGATGTCGTGCAGAAGGAATGGGAGCGCGCCTATGGCCGGGTGCAGAAGCAGGCGCGGCTGCCCGGCTTCCGCAAGGGCCACGTGCCGCGCGCGCTCGTGAAGCTGCACTTCTCCGACGACGTGCGGCGGGAAGTGGCCGAGCATCTCATCCCCGACATCTATCGCCAGGCGCTCACCGAGGCGCGCATCGACCCCGTCAACGAGCCGGACCTCCAGGACGTCACGCTCGAGGAGAACGCCCCGCTGTCGTTCGTGGCGGTGGTGGAAGTGAAGCCGGAGATCGCCCTCGGTGAGTACCGCGGCCTCGACGTCGAGCACGCCTCCGCGCCCATCACCGACGCCGAGGTGGACGAAGCACTCGGCCACATGCGCGAGCAGCAGGCGGAGTTCACCAGCGTGGACCGCGCCGCCGGCGCGGGCGACCGCGTCGTCGTCGACTACACGCTGGCGCCCGACGACCACGATCCCAGCCAGGCCACCGGCTACCACTTCGACGTGGGCGCGGGCAGCGTGCTGCCCGAGATCGACGAGGCGGCGGTGGGCATGAAGGCGGGCGAGGAGCGGCAGGTGACGCTGCGCTTCGCCGACGACCACCGCATGGAGACGCTGCGCGGCAAGGGCGGCACCGCCACCCTGAAGGTGAGCGAGGTGAAGGAGAAGCGGCTGCCGCCGCTCGACGACGACTTCGCGAGATCCGTCGGCGAGTTCGACACGCTGGACGCCCTGCGCGCCGAGGTGCGCAAGCAGCTGGACGCGCGTCGCACGGCCGACGAGCGGCGCGCGCTCGAGGACAAGGTGGTCGAGGCCGCCCTCGCCCGTCACGACTTCACGGTGCCGGACGCCATGGTCATGCGGCAGGTCGCGCACCAGGTCGAGCACACCCGCGAGCGCATGCGGCGCCAGGGCCTCGACCCCGACCGGGTGCAGTGGGACTACGGCAAGCTCATCACCGAGATGAAGCCCGCCGCCGAGCAGGCCGTCCGCCGCTCGCTGCTGCTGGAAGCCATCGCCGACAAGGAAGCCGTCACCGTGGGCGAGGACGAGCTGGACGCCGAGGTGGAGAAGATCGCGGCCGCCGGTCAGCGTCCGGCCCTCGCGGTGAAGCGTATGATGGAAAAGAGCGGCGACCTCGAAGCGCTCCGGCTCGGCCTGCGCGAGCGCAAGACCCTCGACGTCCTCATCGAACACGCAACGACGCGCGCATAAGCGGTCAACAAGGAGTTCCTGCATGCCTCTGGTGCCCATGGTCATCGAGCAGACCCCGCGCGGCGAGCGGGCCTTCGACATCTTCTCCCGCCTGCTCAAGGAGCGGATCATCTTCCTGCCCACCTTCATCGAGGACGAGCTGGCCAACCTGGTCATCGCCCAGATGCTGTTCCTGGAGGCGGAGGATCCGGACAAGGATATTTACCTCTACATCAATTCTCCGGGTGGCTCGGTCACCGCCGGCATGGCGATCTACGACACGATGCAGTACGTCAAGCCCGCCATTTCAACCATCTGCATGGGGCAGGCGGCCTCCATGGGCGCCCTCCTGCTGTGCGCGGGCGCCAAGGGCAAGCGCTTCTCGCTGCCGCACGCGCGCATCATGATCCACCAGCCGCTGGGCGGCGTGCAGGGCCAGGCCACCGACATCGACATCCAGGCCAAGGAAATCCTGAGGATGCGCGAGGAGCTCAACCGCATCCTCATGTTCCACACGGGGCAGGGCATGGAGAAGATCGAGAAGGACACGGACCGGGACTTTTTCATGACCGCCGAGCAGGCGCGGGAATATAGAATCGTCGATGAAGTGATCTCCTCCAAGCCCACCACCCGTGCCGTCACCGAGCAGGGCGCGCTGGCCGCGGCCGCCCAGGGCCAGAAGTAGGAGCCGATACGGCGATGGCGGGCCGCACGCGCGAAGGCAACGGCACGTTGAAGTGCTCGTTCTGCGGCAAGGGCCAGAACGACGTCCGCAAGCTCATCGCGGGCCCCACCGTCTACATCTGCGACGAGTGCATCGAGCTGTGCAACGACATCATCGCGGAGGAGTGGGAAGAGGAGAAATCGCGCGAGATCCGCTCCCTGCCCAAGCCCGCCGAGATCAAGACCGTCCTCGACCAGTACGTGGTGGGCCAGGAGCGGGCCAAGAAGATCCTCTCCGTGGCCGTGCACAACCACTACAAGCGCATCGAGTCCGGCAACGATTCCAGCGATGTGGAGCTGCAGAAGTCCAACATCCTGCTCATCGGCCCCACCGGCTCCGGCAAGACGCTCCTCGCGCAGACCCTCGCCAAGATGCTGCGAGTCCCCTTCACGATCGCGGATGCGACGACCCTGACGGAAGCCGGATACGTCGGCGAAGACGTCGAGAACATCATCTTGCGGCTCCTGCAGTCGGCGGACTACGACGTCGAGCGCGCGGAGCGCGGGATCGTGTACATCGACGAGATCGATAAAATCGCGCGCAAATCCGAGAACCCGTCCATCACGCGCGACGTGTCGGGCGAGGGCGTGCAGCAGGCGCTGCTGAAGATCCTCGAGGGTACCGTCGCCAACGTGCCCCCGCAGGGCGGGCGCAAGCATCCGCACCAGGAGTTCATCCAGGTGGACACCTCGAATGTCCTCTTCATCTGCGGCGGCGCGTTCGTGGGTCTCGACAAGAACATCGAGTCGCGGGTGGGCCGCTCGGGCATGGGCTTCGGGGCGGAGATCAAGAGCCACACGGAGCGGCGGGTGGGCGACCTCCTCGCCATGATCCAGCCCGAGGACCTGCTGCGCTACGGCCTCATCCCGGAGTTCGTGGGCCGGCTGCCCGTCATCGCCACCCTGCACGACCTCGACGACGCCGCCCTCGTGCGCATCCTCAAGGAGCCGAAGAACGCGATCATCAAGCAGTACCAGAAGTACTTCGACCTCGAGAAGGTGCGCCTGAAGTTCACGGACGACGCCGTGGCCGCCATCGCCAAGGAAGCGCTCAAGCGCGGCACCGGCGCCCGCGGCCTGCGCGCCATCCTCGAGGACGTCATGCTCGAGATCATGTACGAGCTGCCGTCCATCCAGAACCTCAAGGAGTGCATCATCACCCGCGAGGTCATCCTCAACCACGAGCGTCCCGTCCTCGTGTCGGAAGTCAAAGAGCAGTCGGCGTAGCCTCCCGCGGCACCCTCTTCGTCGTCGCCACGCCCATCGGCAACCTGGAGGACATCACCCTGCGCGCTCTGCGCGTGCTCCGGGAGGTCGACGTCGTCGCCTGCGAGGACACGCGCCGCACGCGCATGCTGCTGACGCACTTCGACATTCACACGCCCACCACCTCGTACTTCGAGCACAACAAGGCGCAGAAGGGGCCCCAGCTGCTGCGCCAGCTCGAGGCCGGGCGCCGCGTGGCCCTCGTGAGCGACGCGGGCACGCCCGGCATCTCGGATCCCGGCTTCATGCTCGCCCGCGACGCGCGCGCGGCCGGCATCCCCGTCGTGCCCGTGCCCGGCGCCTCCGCCGTGGCCACCCTGCTCTCGGCCTCCGGGGTCCCCGCCGACCGCTTCGTCTTCGAGGGGTTCCTGCCCGTCAAGCCGGGCAAGCGTCTGCACCGTCTCACCGCGCTGCGCGCGCTGGAGACGACCGTCGTACTCTACGAATCCCCGCACCGGATCCTGGCCGCGCTGGAGGCCATTGCCGAGATCTTCGGCGACACGCCCATCGTGGTGGGCCGGGAGCTCACCAAGCAGTTCGAGGAGATCGTGCGCGCGCCCGCCACCGGCCATCTCGAGCGCCTGCGGGCGGGGCCCATCCGGGGCGAGTTCGCGCTCGTGATTGCCGTCGGCGGGTGAGGGTATACTCGGAGCGTCTATGAGCGTTCCGAAGGCCCTCACCATCGCCGGCTCCGACTCCGGCGGGGGCGCAGGCATCCAGGCAGATCTCAAGACGTTCTCGGCGTTCCGGGTGTTCGGTATGTCGGCCCTCACCGCGGTGACCGCCCAGAACTCCGTGGGAGTGACGGGTGTCCACAACGTGCCCCCGGAGTTCGTCGCCCTCCAGATCGACGCCGTGCTGAGCGACTTCGGCGCCGACGCCATCAAGGTGGGCATGCTGTCCACGGCGGCCATCGTGAGCGCGGTGGCGGGACGGCTGACGGCCCACGGCCTCGAGCGCATCGTGCTCGACCCCGTCATGATCGCGAAGTCCGGCGACGCCCTCCTGGAGCCGGACGCGTGCGCCGCCCTCGTGCGGCAGATGCTGCCGCTGGCGTGGGTGATCACCCCCAATCTGCACGAGGCGGGCGCCCTCGCCGGCATGGTGGTCACCACCGAAAAAGAGATGGAAGAGGCGGCGCGCCGCATCCTCGCCCTCGGCGCGCGGCACGTGCTCGTCAAGGGCGGGCACCTCAAGGATAGCGCCACGGACCTGCTCTGGGACGGCCGCGAGCTCACGCGCTTTCCCGCTCCCCGCGTCGAGTCCACCAGCACGCACGGCACCGGCTGCACGTTCTCCTCCGCCATCGCCGCCGGCCTGGCCCACGGCCGCGCGCTGCCGCACGCCGTGCGGGAGGCGAAGGCGTACGTGACGGCGGCGATCCGCGAGGGCTTCCAGGCCGGCCGCGGCGTGGGGGCGCTGCAGCATCTCGTGACGGGCTGGTAGCGATGGCGGGCGTCGTCGACGACAAGATGCCCTTCATGGAGCACCTGGGCGAGCTGCGCTCGCGCATCTCGCGCGCGCTCGTGGCCGTCCTCGTCGGGCTCGTGATCGCCTTCCCGTTCTCCGACCGCATCGTGGACTGGCTGTCCCGGCCCATCACGAGCCTCAACCACACCCTCATCTTCACCGCGCCCGCGGAGGCGTTCTGGGTGCAGATGAAGGTGGCCCTCATCGCGGGCCTCTTCATCGCCTCCCCCGGCATCCTGTGGCAGGTGTGGTCGTTCATCGCGCCCGGCCTGCACAGGCACGAGCGCAAGTACGCCGCGCCCTTCGTCATCGTGGGCTCGCTCCTCTTCATCGGCGGCGGCGCCTTCGCCCTCCTCGTCGTCACGCCCTACGCGATCGCGTTCCTCCTCTCCTACGCGCGCCCGGGGCTGGTGCCCATGATCACGGTGCAGAACCACATCGACTTCATGCTGAAGTTCACGGTCGCCTTCGGCGCCGTCTTCGAGCTGCCGCTGGCCATCACGGTCCTGTCCCGCATGGGCGTGGTGACGCCGAAGATGCTCGCCAAGAACCGCAAGTACGCCGTCCTCGGCGCCTTCGTGGCCGCCGCCGTCCTCACCCCCACCCCCGACATGTTCAACCAGGCGCTGATGGCGGGGCCGCTCATCATCCTCTACGAAGTCGGCATCATCGCTGCGCGCATCTTCGGCCGTCGCCGGCCCGCGCCGCCGGTGGATGCGCCCACGGCCCCCACCGCCGTATGACGCCGGGCGGCCCGCTGGACTTCAACTCGCTCGACCTGCCGCCCGAGGTCATGCAGGGGATCCGCGAGGCGGGCTTCCTCACCGCCACCCCCATCCAGGAGGCGGCGCTGCCGCTGGCGCTCAAGGGCAAGGACGTGGCGGGGCAGTCGCAGACGGGCACCGGCAAGACGGCCGCCTTCCTCATCGCCGCCTTCACCCGGCTGCTCCGGAGCCCGTCGCCGCCTCCGGGAGAGTCGGCGCCCCGCGTGCTCGTCATCGCGCCCACGCGCGAGCTCGTCGTGCAGATCGAGTCGGATGCGCACCTGCTCGGCCGCTTCACGGGCCTGCGCACCCTCGCCGTGTACGGCGGCATCGACTACAACAAGCAGCGGGAGGCGCTGGCGGCGGGCTGCGACATCCTCGTGGGCACGCCGGGCCGGCTCATCGACTACCTCAAGCAGCGCATCTGGTCGACCCGCCGCGTGGACGTCCTCGTCATCGACGAGGCGGACCGCATGTTCGACATGGGCTTCATCGCCGACCTGCGCTTCATCCTCCGCCGGCTGCCGCCGCCCGACCGGCGCCAGTCCTTTCTCTTCTCCGCCACCCTGTCCTTCCGCGTGCTCGAGCTGACGTGGGAGTTCATGAACAACCCGTCGCAGATCACCATCATGCCGCAGCAGAAGACGGCGGAGCGGGTGGAGCAGACGCTCTACCACGTCGGGCGCGAGGACAAGTTTCCGCTCCTGCTCGGGCTGCTGCGCCGGGAGGCGAGCGAGCGCATCCTGATCTTCTCGAACACGCGCGAGGAGGCGCGGCGGCTGGAGGACCGGCTCGCGCGCAACGGCTGGGAGGCGCGCGCCCTCACGGGCGACGTGGACCAGAAGCGCCGCCTGCGCATCCTCAACGACTTCAAGGAGGGGCTGCTGCCCGTGCTCGTCGCCACCGACGTCGCCTCGCGCGGCCTGCACATCGAGGCGGTCACCCACGTCATCAACTGGGACCTGCCGCAGGACGCCGAGGATTACGTGCACCGCATCGGCCGCACCGCGCGCGCGGGGGCGGGGGGCAAGGCCGTCGGCCTCGTGGACGAATCCAGCGCCCTGCAGCTGGAAGCGATCGAGAAGTTCATCGGCCAGAAGATTCCCGTCGAGTGGGCCGACGACGACCTCTTCGTGACGGAGATCCGGCCCTCCGCCGAGGAGCGGCGCCGCTACAACGAGGAGCGCCGCGCGCGCATGGACGCCCGCCGCGGCAGCGGGGATCGCGGCGGCCCCCGCGGCAGC
>JBBDXO010000200.1:6798-10837 GCA_040902295.1 Candidatus Rokuibacteriota bacterium
GGGGGGGGCCGCCAGCGCGGCCGCCCGGGGATGGATCGGCCGCGGCCGGGCCCGGAGCACGCGCGCCGTGAGCCCGGCGCCCCGGAGCGCCCGCGCGCGGACTCGCCCGCGCCCCCCTCGGCGTCCGCGGACCGACCTTCCGCAGGGGCGCCGCGCCGGCGGCGTGGCGGACGCGGCCGCAGCGGCCAGGGTCCGGACCGGGCAGGGCCCGCGCCCCCCGCGCCCTGAGCGTCGTCCTCGTCGGCTGGCATTTCTGTTGCTCGTCGAGCGCCCATGCGCATTGCCGTCGCCGCCCTGTCGCTGCTCCTCGTGGTGTCCGCCGCCGGCTGCTCGGGCACCGAGCGCCTGCACGAGCGGGGTGACTCCGCCGGCACGGGATCGCCCGCGGCCGCCACCGCCCCGGCCGCCACCCTGGACGCCCCCTCCGACATGCCGCGCACGACGGCGGAGCGCTTGTACCGGCTCCGTCCGGAGCTGTTGATGGCCGCCCTCGTCGGCCCGTTGCTCCTCCTCGCTGTCGTTCTTGCCATCGGCATGCTGCGCGACGCCGCCCGCCGCCGTGGCCCGAGGCCATAGGCATACGGCTTGCGTCGTGAATGGGCGCCGCTCCGGCGGCGAAATCACAGGAGGGAAGCACGAGATGAAGAAGTTCGCATCAGGAACGTTCCTCGCGGCCGCCGCCATGCTCGTCGTGGCCACCGGCGCCGTCGCGCAGTCAACGCCATCGACCCCGCCGACGCAGTCACCGTCGACGCCGTCGACGCAGCCGACCGATACCTCGGGCGCGGGCTCGTCCGCCATGCCCGGCGGCGCGCAGCAGGGCGTCCTCATCGATTCGGGCTCGCTCGTCGGCAGCTCCGTTCGCGACGCGCAGGGCAAGGATCTCGGCAAGGTGAGTAGCCTGATGATCGACCCCGAGGACGGCACGGTGCAGACCGTCGTGGTGACGATGGGCGGCACGTTCGGCATCGGCGGCAACAGCGTCGCGATGCCGTGGGACCAGGTGAAGATCACGAAGGATCAGGACCGGCTCATCGTGACCGTCGATCAGCAGATGCTGCAGCAGGCGCCCAAGGCGCAGAGCGACCGGAACAGCGACTCGCCGTCGGCGAGCCCGCGGCCGCAACAGAAGTAGCGCACGTCCGCGGAGATACTCCGCCGCCGGGGTATCTCCGCGTGACGCCGTTTGTTGTTACACTCGCGCGGTCGTGATCCGTCTCGCCATCCTCGACGACTACGCAGGTCTCGTGCGCGCCCTGCCGCACTGGGCGCGCCTCGACGGCGCCGCCCTCGTGGAGTCGTTCGCCGATACGCTCGGCGACGAGGCGGCGCTCGCGCGCCGGCTGGAGCCGTTCGACGTGGTGGTGGGCATCCGCGAGCGCACGCGCTGGTCCGCCTCGCTCCTCGCGCGCCTGCCGCGCCTCAAGCACATCGCGCTCGGCGGCCGTCACACGGGGCAGGTGGACCTGGCGGCGGCGGGCGCGCGCGGCATCGTGGTGAGCGAGACGGGCGGCTCTGCGGTGAACGCCACGGAGCTCACCATCGCGCTCATGACCGCCGTGGTGCGGCGCCTGCCGCAGGAAGACCGCGCGGTGCGCCAGGGGCGCTGGCAGACCTCGCTCGGCGTCGACCTCGCCGGCAAGACCCTGGGCGTGGTGGGGCTGGGCAAGATCGGCTCGCGCCTGGCCGCCTTCGGCGCCTTCCTCGGCATGCGGGTGCTCGCCACCGGCATCACGCTCACCGCGGAGCGCGCGGCGCAGGCGGGCGCGGTCATGGTGGATCTGGACACGCTGATGCGCGACAGCGACGTGGTGACGCTTCACCTGCGCCTGTCGGACACGACGCGCGGCCTCGTGACCGCGCGTCATCTCGCGCTCATGAAGCCGACCGCGTACCTGGTGAACACCGCGCGCGGCCCGCTCGTGGACGAGGCGGCGCTCGTGGCCGCTCTGCGTGCCCGGCGCATCGCGGGCGCCGCCCTCGACGTGTACGACGTCGAGCCGCTCCCCGGGACGCACCCCCTCGCCGGTCTCGACAACGTGGTGCTGACGCCTCACGTCGGCTTCGTGACGCGCGAGGGGTACGACGTCTTCTTCAGCTCCGTCGTCGACAACGTGGAAGCGTGGCTGGCGGGCAAGGTCCCGCCCGGGCTCGTGAGGGCGCGCTCGTCCTAGGTGCCGGCGGCCCGTATCGCTTGACGCCCTCGCCGCCGTTGCCTACACTCGCGCGGCATCGGCAGCCGTCGTCGACCGCCGACCGAGGAGGGTCCGATGCGCACGAGCCGGCGCCAGTTTCTCACCGTCATGTCGACGGCGGCCGCCGCCGCCGCGGTGCCGCGCCCGACGCGCGCGCACACGACGTTCAACATCGGCACCGCCGTCCTCGGCGCCTACCCGCTGTCGGCGCCCGTGCTGGTGGCCGTCGAGAAGGGCTTCTTCAAGCAGCAGGGCGTGCACGCCGAGTTCCTGCCGTTTCGCGGCGGCCCCGACCTCGTGAAGGCCGTCGTCGGCGGTGAGGTCCTCGTCGGTCTCAGCGAATCCACGGACATCGTCGTGTTTCGTGAGGCCGGCGCGCCCATCCGGATGGTCGCCACGCACGGCGAAGGCAACGACTTCGTCCTCGTGGGTCCGTCCGAAGGCGTCCGGATGGACGACCTGAAGGGCAAGGCGATCGGCGTCACGCGCCCCGGTGCCGCCACCTGGGTGTTCGCGCGCATGACGGCGCGCGCCCAGGGGTGGGATGCCGACCGCGACGTCAAGCTCGTCGGCCTCGGGGGCCTCGACGCGCAGCTCGCCGCGCTCGCCCGCAAGGAGATCGCCGCCTTCGTGTGGAGCGACTACGGTGCCGTCGCGCAGGCGCAGGGCCGCACGAAGGTGATCGCGCGGATGGAGACGCTCACGCCGAAGTGGATGAGCTACATCCAGTATGCCTCCGAGGACCAGATCCGCAGGCACCCGGACGCGATCCGCCGCAGCCAGCGCGCGCTCTTCCAGGCCATGCGCTGGATGAAGGGCCACCCGCGCGATACCGCCGCGCTGGTGGCCGACACGCTCGGGTGGACGCCGGAGCAGGTGGCCGCCGTGCACAAGGTGTCCGTGCCCCTCTTTTCCGAGGACGGCCGCATCAGCACGGAGGCGCTGAAGGCGATGCAGGATGCGCTGCTGGAGGAGGGCGCCATCAAGAAGCGCGTGGCCCTCGAGGACCACTACACGGCCGAGTTCACGCCGATCAGGCTGTGAGGCGGGCGTGAGGGCGATCCACCTCGAGGTGGCGGGCCCCGTCGCGCGGATCACGCTGCACCGGCCCGAGGTCCTCAACGCGGGCAACGCGGAGTGGGTGGCCGATCTCAAGACGGCCGTCGCGCGCCTGGCGGACGCGCCCGGCGTGCGCGTGGCCGTCATCACCGGCGCCGGCCGCGCCTTCTCCACCGGCGTCGACCTCAAGGCGCTCTCGTCGGGGCGCTTCGGTCTGTCCGATTTCGTGGCATGGGAAGACGCGATGACCGCCATGGAGCGGATGGACATCCTCTTCATTGCCGCCATCAACGGGCACTGCCTGGGCGGCGGTCTGCAGCTGGCGCTCGTCTGTGACTACCGCCTCGCGAGCGCGGACGCGCTCCTCGGGCTGCCCGCCGTCAAGGAATGCCTGATCCCGTCCATGGCGCTCTACCGCCTCCCGCGCCTCATCGGCATGGCGCGCGCCCGCGAGCTGATCCTGCTCGGCACGCCCATCACGGCGGGGGAGGCCGAGCGCTACGGCCTCGTCCATCGCGTGACGCCGGCCGCGGACTTCTCGACGGCCGTCGAGGAGACCGTGGCCGCCCTCGCCGCCCTGCCGCCGGCGAGCGTGCACGCGAGCAAGCGGCTGCTCGGGCGCGCCTTCGACCTGGGGTTCGACGACTTCCGCGCGCTCATGCAGAAGGAATTCGAGGTCTGTCTCGCCTCCGACGAGCATCGTCGCGCGATGGACGCTCTCCGGTCGCGGCCCTGAGGCTGGTGGCCGTTCAGGCCGCCGGGGAGGCGGGGGGACGGGGGCGGGC
>JBBDXO010000200.1:10847-18099 GCA_040902295.1 Candidatus Rokuibacteriota bacterium
CCCCCCCCCCCCCCCCCCCCCCCCCCCCCCCCCCGCCCTCCCCGGGAGGTTGATCTATCTATGTTGCAGTCCGTTGTCGCCGCCCCTCCCGTCGGCGCTGCGTCCAGGTGTCGTACACTCTGTGTCATACACTGGGCATTCGGGGGAGGACAGGGAGATGCCGACGACGGTGAGGCTGGATGCGGCGACGCTGAGGATGATGGGGCGGCTGGCGCGGCGCCGGGGACTGACGAAGTCGCAGCTCATCCGGGAGGCCATCCAGCGGCTGGGCGAAGCGGAGGGTTCCGAGGCGCCGGCCGAAAGCGTGTACGACGCGATGGAGCATGCCATCGGCTGCTGGGACAGCGGCGGCGCACAGCTGTCCGAGCGGACCGGCGAGAGATTCACGGGCTTGCTGCGTGCGCGCCGTGACCGCAGCGCTTCCGCCGCCATGCCAGACGTCGGCGGCGGCCGACGGCGCTCCGCAACGAGGCGCTCAGGCCGGAGTGGTACGTGACGGGGACGCTGGTCGACGCCGGTCCGCTCGTGGCATTGCTGGACCGCAGCGATCGTCATCACGCAGCCTGTGTGGCCGCCGCCAGGACGCTGCCGGCGCCCCTCCTCAGCGTGTGGCCCGTGGTGACGGAGGCGATGTACCTGCTGGGCGAGTCGTGGGTCGCTCAGCGGGCGCTTCTGGCGGAGGTCATCGACGGAGCCCTGAAGCTGCTTCCACTGGGCCCTGAAGATGTGCGTCGCATTCGCCAGCTCATGGAGAAGTATCGCGACCTGCCGATGGATCTGGCCGACGCCAGCCTCGTCGCCGTGGGGGAGCGCGAGCGGGTCGTGCGAGTGTTCACGCTCGATCGCCGCGACTTCTCGGTGTATCGCCCCGCGCGCCTCGGCCGCTTCGACATCGTGCCGTAGGGAGGCATCGACGCCATGAGTGAGCGGTTGCCGATGCTGCCGACCTCCGTGGTGGGGAGCCACGGGCTGCCGGGGTGGATGTGGCTGGCGCGGGAGGCGATGGAGGCGGGGCGGCTGGGCGCCACCGACGTGCGCGAGCTGATGGAGGACGCCACGCAGGTCGCGCTCCTCGACCAGGAGCGCGCGGGCATCGACGTCGTGAGCACGGGCGAGATGATGCGCGTGCGCTTCATCATCGGCTTCTACGACCGCCTCACCGGCATCCATGCCCTCGCCGCGCCGCGCAAGCTCGGCCAGCCGCTGTGGGACACGAACACGCCCTTCGAGGTGCGGGAGAAGATCGCCGCGCCCAGCGGGCTCGGCATCGTGGAGGAGTTCACGCTGGCGCGCTCGCTCACGGGCAAACGCATCAAGGCCACCGTGCCCGGCCCCTCCACGCTGCTGGTGCCGCTGAAGCTGGGCGGCGGCTACACGGACAAGTCCACCCTGCTCGCCGACCTCGTGGGCATCGTCAACGCCGAGTGCCGGGCGCTCGTGGCGGCGGGCGCCGACTTCATCCAGATCGACGAGCCGCACCACGGCATGTACTCCGGCAGCGTGCACGAGGTGAACCGGGGCATCAACAAGGCGGTGGAGGGCGTGACGGCGAAGATCGCCGTGCACGTGTGCTTCGGCAACCTGTACGGCCGGCCCTTCAGCAGCGTGCGCGACTACCGCAACGTCTTTCCCACCCTCGCCGAGATCAACGCCTCGCAGATCGTGCTGGAATTCGCCAACCGGGGGATGGACCCCGCCGAGCGCTGGAAGGATTTTCCCCGCGACAAGGAATTGGGGGCGGGCGTCGTCGACGTGAAGGCCTTCAAGGCGGAATCCGCGGACGACGTCGCCGAGCGCATCCGCGCTCTGCTCACGCACGTCGCGCCGGACAAGCTGTGGCTGAATCCGGACTGCGGCTTCTGGGAGACGCCGCGCTGGGTGGCCCAGCGCAAGCTGCGCGCCCTCGTCGACGCCGCGCGCGCCGTGCGCACCGAGCTCGGCGGCTGACGTCCGCGCCGCCGGCGACCGCACGGCGTCGGCGGTGGGAGCAGTCCGTTTACTGCGCGACGGCTGTGCGGACCTCTGCGAGTCTCGCGAGGGAGGCGAGGACTTTGGGCTGGTCGTTGGTGAGATGGCGGACGATGACGTCGGTGTAGCCCATCTGCGCCAGGGTGCGGAAGCGGGCGGCGACGTCGTCGACCGTGCCTGATACGAGCGCGGTGGGATCGAAGCCGCGGTAGCCGGCTCCGATGGCGGCCTTCAGGGTCGCGTCGGCGTCGGACCGGGATGCGCCCACGTAGATGTCGCGGCGGATGGCGACGGCGGTCGGTGAGCGCTTGTAGGCGGCGCAGCGCTCGATGTACAGAGCGGCCTGGGTGCGGGCGTCGTCGAGCGTGAGGCCGGGGGAGGCGAGCCAGGCGTCGCCGAGGCGGGCGGCGCGGTCGATGGCGGGGGCGGCGCTGGCGCCGATCCAGACTTCCAGCGGGTCGGGCGGCCGGGGGGCGACGCGGGCGTTCTCGAAGGTGAAGCGTCCGTGCGAGGTGACCGTCTCTCCCGCGGACAGGCGGCGGATGGTGTCGAGCGCTTCCTCGAAGGCGGAGGGGCGCTGCTTGATGTTGGCGCCCATGGCGAGGAACTGGGCTTCGTCGCCGCCGAGGCCGCACTGCATGATGAAGCGGCCCCTGGCGATGGCGGCCAGCGTGCCGATCTGCTCGGCGACGAGGACGGGGTTCCAGAGCGGGAGCAGAAAGAGACAGCCGGCGGGCTTGTCGTCCCACTCGGCGAGCAGGCGGCCCATCATGGGCACGTTCTGGTAGTAGGGCGCCGGCGTGCAGTGATGGTCCCCCACGAACAGCGAGTCGAGCCCGGCGCTGCGCGCCGCCGCCGCGCGCTCGATCATCCATCGCGCGGCCTCGCGCGTGTCGGCTCCGACGTGGCGGCTCGTGAGCGAGATGCCGACTCTCATACGTACGCTCCCGCCTGGTGCACGAGGGGCAGCCCCGGCACGGGACTGCGCGCGTGCAGCACGTAGTCCTTGCGGATGCTGCCGATGTAGAGATCGCGCAGGTCCGCCCCGCCCCACGCCACGTTGGTGGGCCAGTCCATCAGCTCACCCGCGGCATCGTGCACGATGGTGACGACCTCGCGCGACGGGGTGATGGCGACGATCTTGTTGGCGACCACCAGCGTGACCCACAGGTTGCCCTCCGCGTCGAAGCCGCAGCCGTCGGTGGCGCCGAAGGTGAGCCGCTGCTCGGGCGTCGCCCTGGGAAAGGCGGGCTCGCCCAGCACGGGGCCGTAGCGCTCGCGCTCGCCCAGGGTGCCGTCGGCGCGCAGGGGCAGCCGCACCACGTCGCGGCCCATCGTCTGGCACACGTACAGCCAGCGCTCGCCGGCGTCGAAGGCGAGGCCGTTGGTGAACGAAAAGCCGCCGGCCATCTTCTCGGCGCGCCCGTCCGGGCGCACGCGGAAGACGAAGCCGTCCGCGAGGCCTTGCTCGGCGGCGCCGCGATCGTACGTGGAGTGCGAGCACCACACGTTGCCGGCGCGGTCGACCACGGGATAGTTGGAGGCGACGAGGGGCCGGCCGTCGACCTCGGCGCACAGGATCTCGATCTCGCCCGTCTCGGGATCCAGACACTGCAGGGGGCCCGTGGGCGCGCTGCCGAGACCGAAGTTGGCGATGACGATCCGGCCCCGGGCGTCCATGGTGATGCCGTTGGGCTTGCCGCCCGCGCGGCCCACGCGCCGGAGCGTGCCGTCGGCGCGTATCTCCGCGCACGCGCTCGCCTCGTCGGCGGCCCACACGCGCCCGTCGCGGCCGACCACGACGTCTTCGGGCCGCCGCAGGCCCACGCCGACCCGGCGCAGCATCGACAGGGGAATGGGGGCGAGCGGCATCGCGGGCCAGGTCAGTCCAGCATCTTCAGCAGCGGGTCGATGTGCTTGGGATCCGGCCGCAGCCCGCCCACGGGAAACGAGTTCACCAGCTCGACGATCCTGTCGTTGAACGGGGTCTTCACGCCCAGCGCGCGGCCGCGGGCGGCCACGTAGCCGTTGAGGTAGTCGATCTCGGTGCGGCGCCCGCGCATGACGTCCTGGAGCATCGAGGGCCGGCCCGCGCCGCGCGTGGTCGCATCGCGGCTGATGTCGGCCTCCACCTCGGCGAGGCCGATGCCGGCGGCGGCGTCCACGAAGCGCTGGGCGGCGATGCCGAAGGTGGGCTCCACCTCGTAGCCGCACGCGCGGCCCACGCTGATGGCTTCCGCGGCCAGGTGCACGGCGATGCGCCGCGTGCGGGGATCGCTGCGGCACTCGCCGGTGCCGAGGCCCGTCAGCGCCGACTGCGCGTTGACCATGCAGTTGAGCGCCAGCTTCGACCACCGCTCGCCCCACAGGTTCGTGGTGAGCGTCGTGGGCGCCACGTGATTCATGAGCGCCACCAGCGCCCGCGCGCGCTCCGTGTGGTGACCGTCGTGCTCGCCGATCTTGAAGCCGACGGTGCCCGTGTCGGTGCGCAGGGCGTGGCCCGCCTCGTACATGCCGGCGCCGATGAGGATGACGCAGCCGAGCGTGCGCGCCCGGCCCGCCACCGCCGCCACGCGTTCGTCGTTGATGCCGTTCTGGAAGTCCACCACCACGCCGTCATCCGCCAGGTACTGCAGGCCGAGCGCCGTCGCCCACTCCGTGTCGTACGACTTCACGGCGATGAAGACGGCGTCGAACGGCTCCGCGAGGCTCTGCGCCTCGTACAGGTGCAGGATCTTCACGGGGATGATGTGCTCGCCGCAGGTGCCGCTCAGGCGCAGGCCGTGCCGCTTGATGCGCTCCACGTGCTCCGGCCACGGCTCGACGAGGGTGACGTCCGTGCCCGCTTTCGCCAGCAGGCCGCCCACGATGCAGCCGATGGCTCCCGCGCCGACGATCCCGATGCGCTGGCTCATGGCCGCATACCCTACACCAATCGGGGCGTCGCGTGCGACGGCGCCGCGAGGGGCTCGTGGTAAACTGCGTTTTTCACGTATGCCGAACGAGCCCGAGAACGTCCCTTCAGAGCGAGAACAGACCGACGAGAGTCTGCGCGTCGAGCGCGAGAAGGTCGACGACGCGCTCGCCGAGACCCTCACCGTCATCGAGGAGACCGCGGACGCCGTGATCACTCGGGCGCGGGCGCGCGCCGACAAGGTGCTGGCGGCCGCGCGCGCGAAAACGGACCGCCAGTCGGCCACCTCCGCCGCCGGCGCGATCATCTCCAAGGAGAGAGCGCGCGAAGACCGGGCGCTCCGAGAGGAGCGAGCGAGCGCGGACGAGACCCTTCGTGAGGAGCGTGCGGAACACGTCGCGCTCCTGTCCGTCGAGCGCCAGGAAACGGACAAGGACCTCTCCACCGAACGCGCTCGCTCCGACGACGCGCTGGCGACGCGCGACGAGTTCATGGGCATCGTGAGCCACGACCTGCGCAACATGCTGCATACGGTCGTGGGCTCCGCCAGGCTCGTGGAGGCGGACGCAGCGGGCGCCGATCCCCGAGACCTGACCATGCACGCGCGGCGCATTCTGCGCTCGGCGGTCCGGATGGAGCGGCTCATCGGCGACCTCGTCGACGTGGCGAGCATCGAAGCCGGTGTGCTGGCCGTGACGCTGGAAGTGGGCGACCTCGGCCACGTGATGACGGAGGCCGTGGACAGCTTCCAGACGCAGGCATCGGCGCGCGGGGTCTCGCTCGTCGCGGACGTCGCGCCGGGGCTGCCGCCGACGGCCTTCGATCCCGCGCGCATCCTGCAGGTGATGACCAACCTTCTCAGCAACGCCATCAAGTTCACGCCGGCCCAGGGCAGCGTCAGCGTCCGCGTCGAGCGCATCGAGGACGAGGCGCGCTTCGCCGTCCGCGACACCGGCGCCGGCATCCCGGCCGACAAGCTGCACGCGGTGTTCGAGCGATTCCTTCAGATCGACAGGAACGACCGGCGCGGCGTGGGGCTCGGGCTCTACATCTCCAAATGCATCATCCAGGGACACGGCGGGCGGATCTGGGCCGAGAGCACGATGGGCGAGGGGAGCACCTTCTACTTCGCGCTTCCCTGCCGAAAGGAGTCGTGATGGCCGAGAGCGAAGGGTATCGGAAGGGGCGCGAGATGCGGGTGACGCTGCTGGGCGAGGCCTACGCCGAGAAGGCGAACAAGGCCACGTACAGCGGCCCCGTCATGAAGGAGTTCATCGACTACGCCACCGAGCACGTCTTCGGCGGGCTGTGGACGCGGCCGGGGCTGGATCTCAAGACCCGCACCATGGTGTGCGTGGTGTCCGACGCCGCCACCGCGCGCGAGCCCGAGCTGGCCATCCACCTGCGCATGGCGCTGCGCCAGGGATGGACGGAGACGGAGCTGAGCGAGGCGCTCCTGCACCTCGGCGGCTACATCGGCCTGCCCGCCGTGCGTGAGGCGCTGCTGGTGGCCGAGCGGGTGTTCGCGGACGTGAAAGCGGGCGCGTAACCCCGGTGCGCGTCGCCGTCATCGGCATCGGCAGCATCGGGCAATACCTGATCGAGGGGATTCGGCAGGGGCGGGCGGGCACCACGAGCCTGGCCGCCATCGCCGACGTGCCCGCCGCGGAGAAGCCGCTCGCCGCCCTCGCCTCCCGCGTGGGCTGCCCGTTCACCACGGATGCCCTGCGGCTGCCGGCCCACAAGCCCGATCTCATCGTGGAGGCGGCCTCGCAGACCGCCGTTCGCGCCTACGCCGTCGCCCTCCTCGAAGCCGACGTCGACCTCATGCTCATGAGCATCGGCGCCCTCGCCGATCCCGCCCTGCTACAGCGCGTGTCGGCGGCCGCCGAGCAGCGCGGACGGCGGGTGCACCTGCCCGCGGGCGCCATCGGAGGTCTCGACGTGCTGCGCGCGGCCACCGGCGATGGGATCGACGACGTCAGTATCGTGACCAGCAAGCCGCCGCGTGCGCTCGCGGGCGCGCCCTTCTTCGACACGCACCCCGTGGACCTGGCGGCGATCACCACGCGCACCGTGATCTACGACGGCACCGCCGCCGAGGCCGTCCGTTTCTTTCCCGCCAACGTCAACGTGGCCGCCGCCGTCAGCCTCGCCGGCATCGGCGTCGAGCGCACGCGCATGCAGGTGGTCGCCGATCCCGCCCTCGACCGCAACGTGCACGAGGTGACGGCGCGCGGCGCCTTCGGCGAGATGCGCATCCGGCTCGACAACGTGCCGAGTCCGTCCAACCCCAGGACGAGCTTCCTGGCCTGCCTGAGCGGGTTGGCGACGTTGCGGCGGCTGTCGGAGGCGATCCAGATCGGCTAG
>JBBDXO010000201.1:0-18074 GCA_040902295.1 Candidatus Rokuibacteriota bacterium
CCCGCGCTACATGTGCAACCAGAAGATCACGGCGCTTGCCGCCGGCGCCGCCCTCGTGAGGCGCGAGCTGACCGGCAAGAAGTAGCGCGGGAACGCGGCTGGGAGAGCCCCGCCGCGCGCACGTTCATCGAGGCGCTGCTGGCCCAGCCCCAGGGAATGCACGGCGTGTGGAAACTACATCGACCAAAACTTTGCCTCATCAATCTCGAACCGGCGAAGAATGGCTCGTATGTAGACCTCGCTGATCTCTGAGTTTGGACCGGGGCAGGGGAACGGGTACGTCGGGCCCTTCTTACTTCCTGGCGTCAACGGCTTCAGGAGCACTACGTGGCTGCCGCGCTGCCGCGCTTTCACGACGCCAAACTTTTTGAGGCGGTTGAGGAGTGGTTGGCAGCGGAGTCGTGGATGCTCCGCTGCCACTGATTAAGCGGCCTTCAGTTGTACCTCGAGGACGTGCTCACCGCGGTCGCTGTCTTCGATCTTCCGAACAACAGTCTTGTGTGGCCCTTTCAGCAACTCGCCCAGCTTCCGCCAGGCCTCGTCAGGTGCAGGGCGGAACAGATACTCAAAGTTGTCGTGCTCGCGCGCGTACCAGAGCTGGGTATTCACAGCGACGGCGAGCTCGTCCAACGCGGCCTCGGCCGAAGCGCCAGTGGACACGAGGTCGAGGTCAAGGCAATGAGCCACCCACTCACCGCCCTCTCGGAGAACGGTCGCGCGGAAACTCATGTGCCTCGCGGCCTCTGCCATCGTCTACTCCGTCGTACTTCGTGATGCCCGGGCCCACAGCCTCGGAGGGTGTCGACGCGCCTGCTTGGGTTCGCTATTCGAAGGCCAAAGGCTTCCCCTGTCAAGGGGGCGGGCGGGTCCTTCAGCCATTAACAGCATACGCCTTCGCGCCGATACGCAGAAGGAACAGTTACCTTCGGTCGGTGTTCCGGCTACTACATGCTGTGTGTCAGCACGCACGATGGCGATGGGGTGGGATCAACCGCGCGCCGCCTTCCGCAGAAAGTCGAAGTCGCAGCCGTCTTCCGCCTGAAGGACGGTATTCATGTAGAGCTTCGCGTACCCGCGCTCGGGCGTGCTCACCGGCGGCGTGAAGCGCGCGCGCCGCCGGCTCAGCTCGGCTTCGTCCACGAGCAGGTCCAGCTTCTTCTCCGCCACGCTGAGGTGAATGCGATCACCATTGCGCACGAAGGCGAGCGGACCCGCCACCGCCGCCTCCGGTGAGACGTGCAGGATGATCGTGCCGTACGCGGTGCCGCTCATGCGCGCATCGGAGATCCGCACCATGTCCTTCACGCCCGCGCGCGCGAGCCTGGTCGGGATGGGCAGGTAGCCCGCCTCGGGCATGGCGGCGCCGCTGCGGGGGCCCGCGTTCTGCAGCACCAGGAAGTCGTCGGGGGTGACGTCGAGATCGGGCCCGTCGATGCGGGCGGCGAGGTCGTCGAGCGAGGTGAACACCACCGCCCGGCCCTGCCGCTCGAAGAGCGCGGGATCGGCGGCGGCGCGCTTGATGATGGCCCCGCCGGGCGCCAGCGAGCCGAAGAGCGCCACCAGCCCGCCCTCCTTCTGATAGGGCTCGTGCAGCGGCCGGACGACCTCGCGGTCCACCCAGCCCGGCTCGTCGTCCAGACGCCGGCCCAGCGTCTCGCCGGTCACCGTCAGGCAGTCGAGATGCAGCAGCGGCCTCAGCTCGCGCAGCACGGCGCCGATGCCGCCCGCGGCATGCAGGTCGGACATGTACTGCGTGCCGGTGGGCTTGAGGTTGACGAGCACGGGAGTGCTGTCGCTCAGCTCGTTGAGGCGCGGCAGCCGCACGGGGATGCCGAGCCGGCCCGCGATGGCGGTGAGGTGGATGATGGCGTTGGTGGAGCCGCCGATGGCGAGGAGCACGCGCAGCGCGTTCTCCACCGAGCGCCCGGTGATGATGCGCGACGGCGTCAGGCGCGAGCGCGCCAGGCGCATCGCCTCGCGTCCCGTCGCTTCCGCGGCACGCAGCCGATCGGCGTGCACGGCGGGAATGGCCGCCGTGCCCGGCAGCGCCATGCCGAGCGCCTCCGCGATGGAGGCCATCGTGCTCGCGGTGCCCATCACGGCGCACGTGCCCGCCGTCGTCGCGAGGTTGCCTTCGATCTCGGCGATCTGCGCGCTGGTGACCCCGCCCGCGCGATAGGTGGCCCAGAAGCGCCGGCAGTCCGTGCAGGCGCCGAGCCGCTCGCCGTGGTACGGCATGGGCAGCATCGGCCCCGCGAGGAGCTGGATGGCGGGCACGTCGGCAGAGGCGGCGCCCATGAGCTGCGCGGGCACCGTCTTGTCGCAGCCCCCCACGAGCACGACGGCATCCATGGGCTGCGCGCGGATCATCTCCTCCACGTCCATCGACATGAGGTTGCGGAACATCATGCTCGTCGGGTTGAGGAAGACCTCGCCGAGCGAGATGGTCGGAAAGTCGAGGGGCAGGCCCCCCGCCGCCACCACGCCGCGCTTGACGGCGTCGATGAGCTCGGGGAAGTGGCGGTGGCAGTTGTTGAAGCCGCTCGCCGAGTGCGCGATGCCGATGACCGGCCGCGCGAGCATCTCCTCCGAATAGCCCATCGACTTGGCGAAGGAGCGCCGCAGGTACAGGGAGAAATCCCGGTCGCCGTAGTTCGTGAGCCCGCGCCCGAGGCCGTGCGTTGCGTCGTCCATGCCGCTTCCCGTGTAACGCGGAACGGCCGGTGGCGCAACCGGGAAGCCGGGTATCATGACCGCGCTCCGACCCCATGCCAAAGCCGGAACGCGAATTCTTCAAGCCGGACGATCTTCCGTGGGAGCCCGTCGAGGGATCGGCCGCGGGCGGCGCGGGCGGGCGCGGCATCGCTCAAAAGATCCTCAGCCGTGATCCGGTCACCGGAGACCTCACGCGCCTGCTCCGCTTCGACGCGGGCGTGGCCACCACCGAGACCATCGCGCACGACTTCTGGGAAGAGGTATGGATCGTCGAGGGCGCGCTCACCGACCTCGGCACGCGGCACACGTACACCGCCGGCATGTACGCCTGCCGTCCTCCCGGCATGCGACACGGCCCGTATGCCTCGCCGTCCGGGGCGCTGCTGTTCGAGATCCGCTACCGCGCGCGGCGGGGTTGACGGAAGCGCGTGTTCTTCGGCTGGAAGGTCGTCGCCGTCGCCTTCGTGGTGGCGCTCTTCGGCTGGGGGCTCAGCTTCTACGGGCTGGGCATCTACCTCGTGGTGCTGCACCAGCAGCACGGCTGGCCCATCTCGCTCATCTCGTTCGCCATCACCACGTACTACGTGCTCGCCGCCGGCCTGATCGTGGTCGTCGGCGACGCCTTCGACCGCTACGGGCCGCGCACGGTGGTGCTCGCGTCCATGGGCGCGCTCGCTCTCAGCGTGCTCCTGCTGCCGCTGCTGTCGGAGCCGTGGCAGCTGTACGCCGCCTTCGCGCTGATGGCGGTGGGGTGGGCGGGCATGGGGGGTGCCGCCATCACGGCCATCGTCGCGCCCTGGTTCGAGACGAAGCGAGGACTGGCGGTGAGCCTGGCGCTGAACGGCGCCAGCGCGGGCGGCCTCGTGCTGGTGCCGCTGTGGACCGCGCTCATCGCGACCGTGGGCTTCGGCGCCGCCGCCGTCGCCATCGTGGGCGGCATGGTCGTCCTCCTCGTGCCGCTCGCGATCCTGTGGCTGCCGCGTGGGCCACACGTTCTCGGCGTGGGCCCCGACGGCGCGGCGCTGCAGGCGCGCGCGCGCGGACAGGCGCACGCCGTCCAGCACGCGCAGGCCAAGCGCGGGCGGCTGCTCGTCTCCCCGCACTTCTGGACGATCGCGCTGCCTTTCGCGCTCGGGCTGTTCGCCCAGGTGGGGTTCCTCACGCACCAGATCGCGTACCTGACGCCGAGCGTGGGGGCGGCGCGTGCCGCGCTCGCCGTGAGCCTGACCACGCTCGCCGCCATCGTGGGCCGCGTGGGGACGGGACTCGTCGTCGATCGCGTCGACCGGCGACTCGCCGCCGCCGCCAACTTCTTCCTGCAGGCGGCGGCGGTGGTCGCGATGATCGTGTGGCCCTCGCCCGCCGTCCTCTACGCGGCCTGCGTCGCCTTCGGCCTCGCCGTGGGCAACATGATCACCTTTCCCGCCCTCATCGTGCAGGCGGAATATCCCGGGGAGCACTTTGCCCGCGTCGTCAGCCTCGTGCTCGCGATCAACCAGATCACCTTCGCATTCGGTCCCGGTGTCGTGGGATGGGCCCGCGACCGCACCGACTCGTACACGGCGGGATTGCTGCTCTGCGCCGCCTGCGAGGTGGTGGGCGGTGTCGTGGTGATGATCCGGGCGGAGCGCGAGACCCGTCGCGCAGGGTGATAGACTTCAGCCGTGGCGCTGCCGCTCGAAGGAATCGTCGTCGTCGACCTCACGCAGAACGTGGCGGGGCCCTTCTGCACGCAGGTGCTCGGCGACATGGGCGCCGAGATCGTGAAGGTGGAGCGGCCCGGACGCGGCGACGACGCGCGCGCGTGGGCGCCGCCCTACTGGGGCGACGAGAGCGCGTCGTTCATGGCGTTCAACCGCAACAAGAAGAGCATCGCCCTCGACCTCAAGCGCGACGGCGGCCTCGACGTCCTCAAGCGCCTCGTCAAGCGCGCCGACGTCTTCGTGCAGAGCCTGCGCGCGGGCGTGGTGGCCGAGATGAGCCTCGATTTCGCGGGCGCGACCGCCATCAACCCGCGGCTCGTGTACTGCTCCATCACCGCCTTCGGCACCGAGGGCCCCCTCGCCCACCTGCCCGGCTACGATCCGCTCATGCAGGCCTACGCCGGGCTCATGTCCGTCAACGGCCACCCGGGCCAGGAGCCCGCGCGCGTGGGCACCTCCGTCATCGACATGGGCACCGGCATGTGGGCCGCCCTCGGCATCGTGGCCGCGCTGCGCCAGCGCGACGCCACCGGCCGCGCGGTGGAGGTGACCACGGCGCTCTTCGAGACGGCGCTCATGTGGACCTCGTACCACACGCTCGGCTACTTCGGCACCGGCGAGGTGCCGCAGCCGCAGGGCTCGGGCACCGCCATGATCGCCCCCTACCAGGCCTTCCCCACCGCCGACGGCTTCGTGATGATCGGCGCCGCCTCCGACTCGCTCTTCGTGCGGCTGACGGACGTCCTCCACGCCCCCGACCTCGCGGCGGATGCGCGCTTCGCCGACAACCCCTCCCGCGTGCGCAACCGCGCCGCCATCGTCGCCGCCGTGACCGCCCTCACGCGCGACCGCAAGAGCGCGGAGCTGCTGGAAGCGCTGCGCGCCGCGGGCGTGCCCGCCGCCCCCATCCTCACCATCGACGCCGTCATGCAGGAGCCGCAGACGAAGGCGAGCGGCATGCTGGTGTCGGCGCCGCATCCGCGCCTGCCGGATTACCGCTCGGTGGGCCTGCCGCTCCGCTGGGACGGCCGGCGGCCCGGCGTGCGGCGCGTGCCCCCCCGGCTGGGCGAGCACAGCGCCGACGTCCTCACCTGGCTCGGCTACACCCTCGACGACGTGCGCAACCTCCAGACACAGGGGCTGGTCCAATGACCACGGGCATCATCGAGGAGCGCCACGGCTTTGCCGGGGCGCGACGAGCGCCGGGGGGCTTGGGGGGCCCGTCGAGGCCCCCCATCCAGCCAATCCAATGAGCACGCGCTTGATCGAGGAGCGCCACGCGTATCGGCATCTGCTGGTGGAGCGCTCGTCGGACGGCCACGTGGTCACGGTGACGCTGAACCGGCCCGAGCAGATGAACGCCATGAACACGGGCATGGGCGAGGATCTCCTCGCCTGCTTCGATGGCTTCACCCGCGATGCCGAGGCCCGCGCCATCGTCTTCACGGGCGCCGGCGACAAGGCATTCTGCGCGGGGGGCGATCTCAAGGAGCGCAACGGCATGACCGACGAGGCGTGGCGGGCCCAGCACGTCATCTTCGAGCAGGCCGCCTTCCGCGTGCTGCGTTGCCCCGTGCCCGTCATCGCCGCCGTGGAGGGCTTTGCCCTCGCGGGCGGATGCGAGCTGGCGATCCTCTCCGATTTCATCGTGGCCTCGGAGACCGCCGTGTTCGGCGTGCCCGAGACGACGCTCGGCATCTTCCCCGGCATCGGCGGCACGCAGCTGCTGCCGCGCATCGTGGGCGCGCCCCTGGCGAAGGAGCTGATCTTCACCGGGCGCCGCATCAAGGCGGAAGAGGCGAAGGCGGCCGGCCTCGTGAACCACCTCGTGCCCGCGGGCCAGGCGCGCGCGAAGGCCGCCGAGATCGCGGCCACCATCGCCCGCAACGGCCCCTTCGCCGTGCGCCAGGCCAAGAAGGCGATCGCATACGGGGCGGAGACCGACCTCGACACCGCGATGATCCTGGCCATCGAGGCGTACAACGCCACCGTGGTCACCGAGGACCGGCTCGAGGGCGTGCGCGCCTTCAACGAGAAGCGCCAACCCCACTTCAAGGGCAAGTAAGAGGACACCATCATGGCCGTCGTGAATCTGAGCCTCACCGAGGACCAGCGCGCGCTGAAGGCGGGCGTGGTGGACATCTGCAAGCGCTACCCGGGCGAGTACTGGCGCGACCTGGACAGCCGGCGCGAGTATCCGGAGAAGTTCGTGAACGAGCTCACGCAGGCGGGCTACCTCGGCGCCCTCATTCCGACGGAGTACGGCGGCTCCGGGCTCGGCATCGCCGACGGCTGCCTCATCCTCGAGACGATCCACGCCCACGGCGGCAACGCCGCCGCCTGCCACGCGCAGATGTACATCATGGGCACCGTGCTCCGTCACGGCAGCGCGGCGCAGAAGACCCAGTATCTGCCCAAGATCGCTGCCGGCGAGCTGCGGCTGCAGGCCTTCGGCGTCACGGAGCCGAACGCGGGGTCGGACACCACCAAGCTGCAGACGACCGCCGTGCGCCGGGGCGACCGCTACGTGGTCAACGGCCGCAAGATGTTCATCTCGCGCGTGCTGCAGTCCGATCTCATGCTCCTGCTCGCGCGCACGACGCCGGTGGAGCAGGTCAAGCGCCGCACGGAGGGATTGTCCGTGTTCCTCATCGACATCCGCGGCCTCAAGGGCTTCGAGGTGCGGCCGCTGCGCATGATGATGAACCACAACACCAACGCGCTCTTCTTCGACGACGTGGAGATTCCCGCCGACAGCCTCATCGGCGAGGAGGGCCGGGGCTTCTCGTACATCCTCGACGGCATGAACGCCGAGCGCATCCTCGTGGGCTCGGAGTCGATCGGCGACGGCGCGTGGTTCGTCGAGCGTGCGGTCGCGTACTCCTCGCAGCGGGTCATCTTCGGCAAGCCCATCGGCGCCAACCAGGGCGTGCAGCTGCCCGTGGCCAAGGCGCACACGGCGGTGGAGGCGGCGCGGCTCATGCGCGACAAGGCGGCGGCGCTCTTCGACGCCGGCGAGCCCTGCGGGCCCGAGGCCAACATGGCCAAGTACCTGGCGGCGGAGGCGGCGTGGGAGGCGGCCAACGCCTGCATCGACTGCCACGGCGGCTACGGCTACGCGGAGGAGTACGACGTGGAGCGCAAGTTCCGCGAGTGCCGGCTGTACAAGACGGCGCCCATCAACCAGAACCTCGTCCTCGCGTACGTCGGCGAGCACGTGCTCGGGATGCCGCGCTCCTACTGACCGCCATGGGGTGGTGGCTGCTCGGCCTCCTCGCCCTCGTGTGCCCGGCGGCGGCCACGGCCGCCGAGCGCGTCGACGTCGTGTTCCCCACGCTGCACGGCCAGTACATCCTGACCGTCGACCCCGCGCGCCTGTCGGAGGGGCAGGCGCGCGAGCTCGTCGTGCTGTCGCCGCACATGTCGGGGTGGACGAGCCAGGCGGTGGTCCCGCGGCTGGAGCTGTGCCTGGCGGATGATCCCGCCTACCTCGACTGCGAGGCGCGCACGCCCACCGTGCCCGCCTTCTTCTGGAACGCGCGCGCCAACGTCGCCAAGGGCGTGCAGACGATCGCCGCCCTCAACGCGCTCCGTCACCCGAGCGAGCTGGACGCCGTCGTCGACTACCTCAAGCGCTCGCTGGCGCTCAGCCTGTGGCTGGAGGAGACCCGCCTGGCGTACTACCAGTCGTGGGACGAGCAGGTGCTGGGGCGCCCGTACGGCGGCGTGGAGCCGGCGCGCGAGTGCCGCGCCGCGCTGCAGGCGGTGGCGGCGGCGCGGACGAAAGAGGACAGGCACCACCGCGTGGAGCAGGACTGGCACAACTGCGTCAACAGCGCAGCGCGGCGCGATCTCGGCGCCTACCCGGAGCCGGCGTGGCAGGCCTTTCTCGTCGCCTACGGCATCCGCGAGCGTCTGGTGGAGATCGGCAGCGACCCCGTGCCGGTCAGGCGGTGAGCGCCGGCCGTATCCCCCCGCCGCGCGATTTCGCACAGCCGCGTGCTAGAGTTTCGAGCACGGAGGATGCCCCATGCCGCTGCCTGAGCGCGTCACCATCTGCGAGGTCGGAACCCGGGACGGCTTTCAGATCGAGCCGGATTTCATCGCCACCGAGCAGAAGATCGAGGTGGTGAATCTCCTCTCGGAGGCGGGCGTGCCCCGCATCGAGGTGACCTCCTTCGTGCACCCCAAGGCGGTGCCGCAGCTGCGCGACGCCGAGGCCGTGATGGCGGCCATCCGGCGGCGCCCGGGCACCCGCTACGCGGCGCTGGTCCCCAACGAGAAGGGCGCCGTGCGCGCGGTGGACGCGGGGGTGGACGCCCTCCACACGGTGCTGTCGGCGAGCGAGAGTCACAACCTGGCCAACGTCAACATGACGGTGGCGGAGTCGCTCGACAAGCTCCGCGCGGTCATGCTGGTGGCGGAGCGCGCGAAGGTCCACGTCGGCTGCGGCATCTCGACGTCCTTCGGCTGCCCCTTCGAAGGCGAGGTGCCCCTGCCGAGGCTGGAGAGCATCGTGGGGCGCCTGGTCGACATGGGCGCCCGCGCCATCGGGCTCGCGGACACCACCGGCATGGCGAACCCGCGTCAGGTCACGCGGGTGCTCGAGCACCTCATGCCGCGCTTTGCCGGCGTGGAGTGGACGCTGCACACGCACGACACGCGCGCGATGGCCATCCCCAACATCCTGGCCGCCATGGCGTGCGGCGTCACGAACTTCGACGCCTCCGTGGGCGGGCTCGGCGGCTGCCCGTTCGCGCCCGGCGCCTCCGGCAACGTGTGCACGGAGGACCTCGTGCATTGCCTGCACGCGATGGAGGTCGGGACCGGCATCGACCTCGACCGCCTGCTCGACGCCAGCCGGCGCGTGCAGGAGATCGTGGGACGGCCGCTGCCCGGGCAGATCGTCAAGGCGGGCAAGTCCACGCGCCGGTACCCGGCGCCGGACGGCGTGAGCGCGCGCCTGCCCGCGGTGTCGTGACGAAGACCGCGCAGCGGATGCTCGGCATGATGGACCGCGCCGCCACCCTGTGGCAGGTGCCCGTCATCGGCCGCGACAAGGGCCGACTCCTCCGCACGCTCATCGACCGGCACCGCTGCACGCGGGCGATGGAGATCGGCTCCCTGCTCGGCTATTCCGCCATCCTGATCGCGAGCGCGCTGCCGCCCCGCGGCAGGCTCACCTGCCTGGAGGCCAACGGCTACCTGGCGAAGTTCGTGAAGCTCAACCTCGAGCGGGCGGGGCTCGGCAAGAAGGCGAAGGTGGTGGTGGGCGACGCCGTGCGCGTCATTCCGCTGCTGCCCGGCCGCTTCGACTTCGTGCTCATCGACGCCGCCAAGGAAGATTACCTGGACTACCTGCGCCAGCTCGAGCCCAAGCTCGTTCCGGGCGCGGTCGTGGTCGCCGACAACACCGGCGTGTTCCGCCGAGAGCTGTCGGCCTACCTCGAGCACGTGCGTAATCCCGCCGGGCGCTACCTCACGCGGGAGTACGAGTTCGGCAAGGACGCCATGGAAGTGAGCGTGGTCCGAACGCCGTAGCCGCCCCCGGTACACTGGGCGTATGAGACGAGCCGCGTACATCACGCCCGGACGCGATCTGCCCCCCGCCATCGACCTCGTCCGCCTCGCCGAGCAGCTCGGCTACGACAGCGTGTGGGTCACCCACGGCCACGGCCGCGATTCCTTCCTGGTGCTGGCGGCGTACGCGGCCGCCACCACCCGCCTGCGCGTGGGCAACGGCGTGCTCCAGATCCTGCCCCGCCATCCCGTCGCCACCGCGCAGGCGGCGCTCACGCTCGCCGAGCTGAGCGGCAACCGCTTCACGCTGGGGCTGGGCATCAGCCACCGGCCGATGATGGAAGACATGCTGGGGCTGGCCATCGCCGATCCGCTCGGCACGATGCGCGAATACGTGGCCGTGCTGCGCGGCGCCCTCGCCGGGGGCGCGCACGTCGACGGCACGCACTATCGCGTGCACTGGTCCGCCGCCATGGTGTCGCCGCCGCCGGCGCCGCCCATCTACCTGGCGGCGCTGTCGCGCCGGATGCTGGAGCTGGCGGGCGAGATTGCCGACGGCGTCATCCTGTGGCTGAGCCCGCCCGCCTACGTGCGGGAGGTGGCGCTCCCCGCCCTCGAGCGCGGGCGGCGGCGCGCCGGCAAGACGCTGGAGGGATTCGAGATCGTCTGCGCCGTGCCCCTCGCCGTCACCGGCGATCCCGACCCCGCGCGGGCGGCCTTCCGCGCCGAGCTCGTGCGCTACGCCGCCCTGCCCTTCTATCGCGCCATGCTGGAGACGAGCGGCTTCGGGGCCGCCCTGCGGCAGTTCGACCGCGAGGGCGTCGTGCCCGCCTCCCTCGCGCAGGCGCTGGGCGGCATCGGCGACGGCGCCACCGGACGCGCGTTCATGGCCGAATACCGGACGGCGGGGGTGACGCTGCCCGCCGTGCGTCCCATCACCTTTCCCGACGCGCCGTGGTACCGGCGCACGCTCGAGGAGGCCGCGGAGTGGTGAAGACCGCGCCGGCATTCGGGCTCGTCATCACGCTGCTCGCCTCCGGGTGCGCGTGGACGGGCTCGGCGGACGCCCGGATGCTGAGCACGGATCGCACGGCGCCGCTGGCGTACGTGGCGCTTGGCGACAGCACGGTGGAGGGCATCGGGGCCACGCAGCCGGAGGCCAACTACGTGGGCCGCCTGCACGAGCGGCTGCGCGCGGTGTACCCGCAGGCGCACACGACGAACCTGGGCGTCGCCGGCGCCACCGCCGCCGACGTCGTGGCCGGGCAGCTCGAGCGGGCGATCGCGCTGGCGCCCGACCTCGTCACCGTGTCCATCGGGCCCAACGACATCACGGGCCGCGTGAGCGTGCGCGAGTACGAGCGTCACGTGGACACGATCTTTACGCGCCTGCTGAAGGAGACGCGTGCCGTCGTCGTCGTCAACCTGCTCCCCGACCTCGCCGTCACCCCCCGCTTCCGGAACAGTCCCGCCCGCGAGCGCGTGGGGCGGCTCAGCGTGGAGTTCAACGACACGCTCGCGCGCCGCGCCCGCGCCCACGGCGTGGAGGTGATCGACCTCCACGGCCCCAGCCGCGTGGAAGTCATGGCGCGGCCCGAGCTGGTGTCCTCGGACGGCTATCACCCCTCGGACCTCGGCTACGCGCGGTGGGCCGAGCTCATGTGGGCGGGCCTCGAGCGCCGCATTCCCCGCTGACGCGCGCTCACCGCTCGACGTAGAAGATCAGCACCGTCCCCATCACGAGGAGAAAGGCCGGCCACGCCCACGTCATGAGCCGCTCGGCGGCGGCGCGGCGGACGAAGAAGAGGGTGGCGCCCAGCGCGACGGCGGTGAGGCCCATGATGGCGTGCTGCAGGTAGATGGCGTCGAAGTGGATGGCGTTGTCGTGGAAGTGCACCAGGAGCGAGGCACCGCCCACGGCGCCGAGCACGGGCACCAGGTAGCGGGTGCGGACGGCGCCGTAGGCGCGCAGCCCCTCGATGGCGCCGATGACGACGAGCAGGAGCGCGAGGAGCTTGTGCTGCAGGACGAGGGGATCGAGGAAGATCTCCACGAAGGGCTTCGGGCCCAGCGGCCACGCCTCCGGATCGGCGCCGAAGAAGACGTAGGTGCCGAAGACGACCCAGAGCGTCGCCGAGAACGCGTTCCAGGGAAAGCGCCGTCCCGGCCGCCCCTCCCACACGATCAGCGCCGCCAGCACGAGGAGGAGGGCGCCCGAGGCGCGGTGCGTGAACTGCGAGATGACGGCCTCGGCCGGATTGCGGGCGTGCGCATGGCCCTCCTGGTGCACGGCGCCCCCGTAGGGCGCCAGGTAGGCGTTCTCCTCGGCGAAGGGCCCCGCCGGGTTCGGATACCAGGCCCACACGTGGGCGACGGCCATCGCCGGGTGCCAGAGCACGAAGCGCTCCCCGCTCACGGGATGCACGGGCGGACACGCGCGCGCGCTCGACGCCGGCACCTCGCGAAAGTCCCGGTAGTGGCACGAGGCCTCGTGCTCGTGCCAGTCGGCGCCCGGCAGCGGATTGGGGTCGGGCTTGCGGGGCAGCGCGTACTCGACGCCCGCGAGCTGCCACTGGCCGTCCCGCTCGAGGTAGAGCAGCATGGGCGGCCGCGCGAGGTCGATGGCGCCCGTGAGGGCGTCCCACGCCGACGAGAGCAGCGGCGAGGACGCGTTCAGGAAATGGTAGCCGTGGCGCAGCACCATGCCGCTGATCTGGACGAAGCCGTCCTCCCGCGCGCGCTCGATGTCGAGATAGCGGGCGGTGGCGCGGCGGACTTCGGCGACGATCTCCTCCGGCGTCGACGGCGGCGCCGCCGCCGCCCGCCCCGGGACGCCGCCCAGCATGAGCACGAACGCGATGAGGATCACGAGGGTTCGCATGGCGTCCACTACTATACTGAACCTGTGAGCGCTTTCCTCACCGCCGACGGCCTCATCGCCCTCGTCACGCTCACCGCGATGGAGGTCGTCCTCGGCGTGGACAACGTCGTCTTCATCGCCATCCTCACCAGCCGCCTGCCCGCCGCGCAGCAGGAGCGCGCCCGCAAGATCGGCCTCTCCCTCGCCCTCGTCATCCGGATCGGCCTCCTCTTCGCCATCTCGTGGATGATGGGGCTCACCCGTCCCTTCTGGGCGCTCTTCGGCCACGAGATCTCCGGCCGCGACCTCATCCTGCTCGGCGGCGGCCTCTTCCTCATCTGGAAGGCGACCCGGGAGATCTACGACAAGGTGGAAGGCGCCACCGAGCATCACACCACCGGCGCCCAGCGCGCGGCCTTCGGCGCCGTCCTCGTGCAGATCCTCATCCTGGACATCGTCTTCTCGCTCGATTCCGTCATCACCGCCGTGGGCATGGCCAACGACATCCCCGTGATGGTGGTGGCGATGACGATCGCCATGATCGTCATGCTCTTCTCCATGGGCACGGTGGCGGGCTTCGTGGAGGGGCACCCGAGCGTGAAGATCCTCGCCCTCGCCTTTCTCCTGCTCATCGGCGTCATGCTGATGGCGGAGGGGCTCGGGCAGCACGTCTCCAAGGGCTACATCTACTTCGCCATGGCCTTCTCGCTCTTCGTGGAGCTGCTGAACCTCAGGTACCGCAAGAAGACCCTGTCCGTCCCGGAGCGCGTGATACAACGGTAGCCCCATGCGGGGCTACCTCCTCTCCCGTCTCGCCCAAACGGCGCTGGTGGTCTTCCTGTCCCTCACGGCGGTGTTCGGCATGGTGCGGCTCAGCGGCGATCCCGTGCTGCTCTTCATGCCGATGGACATCCAGGCCAAGGACGTCGACGAGTTCCGGGAGCGCCTGGGCTTCAACGATCCCCTCGCCGTGCAGTACGCGCGCTTCATGGGCGGCGCCGTGCGGGGCGACTTCGGCGAGTCCCTGCGCTACCGGCGCGACGCCCTCGGCCTCGTGCTCGAGCGCCTGCCCGCCACCCTGCTCCTCGCGGGCACCGCCCTCCTGCTCACGCTGGTGGTGGCGGTGCCGCTCGGCGTGCTCTCCGCCGTGCGCCGCAACTCGGTGCTCGATCACGCGAGCACGCTCGCCACCGTGCTCGGCCAGGCCACGCCCGGCTTCTGGCTCGGCCTCATGCTGATCTATCTCTTCTCCGTGCAGCTGCGCTGGCTGCCCACGGGCGGCATGGGCACGCTCTCGCACCTGGTGATGCCGTCCATCGTGCTCGCCGCCTTCTACTCGGCGCGGGTGGCGCGCCTCACGCGCTCGGCGATGCTCGACGCCCTCAACGAGGACTACGTGCTCACCGCGCGCGCCAAGGGGCTCGCCGAGAGCCGCGTCATCGGCAAGCACACGCTGCGCAACTCCGCCATCCCCATCATCACGCTCGCGGGCCTGGAGGCGGGGCAGCTCCTCGGGGGCGCGGTCATCACGGAGACGATCTTCGCGTGGCCCGGCCTCGGCCGCCTCACCGTGCAGGCGCTGCTCAACCGTGACTTCCCGGTGGTGATGGCGGCCGTGTCCTTCACCTCGATCATCTACACGCTGATGAACCTGCTCGTCGACCTCGCGTACGGGTGGCTCGATCCCCGGGTGCGGGTGCGGGCATGAAGGGCTGGATCGGCCTCGTCCTCACGCTGGCGGTGGTGGGGGCGGCGGCGGCGGCGCCCTGGCTGACGCCGCACGACCCGCTGCGCGCGGACTTCTCGAGCGGCCTGCTGCCGCCGGGCTCGCCCGGCCACCCGCTCGGCACCGATCAGCTCGGGCGCGACCTCCTCGCGCGCGTGCTGCACGGGGCGCGGCTGGCGCTCTTCATCGGCGTGTGCACGGTGCTCATCACGGCGGTGGTGGGCGGCCTCCTCGGCCTCGTGGCCGGCTTCGTGGAGCGCTGGCCCTCGGCGGTGCTCATGCGCATCGCCGACGTGCAGCTGTCGTTTCCGTTCATCCTGCTCGCGATGACGATCAACGCCATCGTGGGCCTGGGCCTGCGCAACATCATCCTCAGCCTTTCGGCGGCGGGATGGGTCGTGTATGCTCGCGTCGTGCGCGGCGAGGTGCTGTCCATCAAGCAGCGTGACTACGTGCACGCCGCCGCCGCGCTCGGCGTCGGCCGCGCGCGCCTGCTCTTCCGCCACGTGCTGCCCAACGTCGCCCCCTCCATCATCGTCGTGGCCAGCCTGCAGTTCTCGCAGTTCGTGGTGGCGGAGGCGGCCATCAGCTTTCTCGGCTTCGGGGTGCAGCCCCCCACGCCCGCGTGGGGCAGCATGCTCTCCGAGAGCCGCGACTTCCTCTACGTCGCCTGGTGGCTCGCCGCCTTCCCCGGCATCGCGCTCGCGCTCACCGCGCTGGGGGTGAACCTGCTCGGCGACTGGCTGCGCGACACGCTCGACCCGAAACTCAGAGTCTAAGGAGACCGGCATGCGCCGATTTGCGATCGCCATCGTCACCCTTGTCGCCGCGCATGGAACGCTCGCCCCGCCCGTGGAGGCGCAGGACCGCGCCCGCACGAAGGAGGTGGTGGTCGGCTTCGGCGCGGAACCCCGCACGCTGCTGGCGGTCACCATCGTGGACTGGACGACGAACTCGCAGATCGAGCACATCTACGATCGTCTCCTCGACCGCGACGCGACGACGCTCAAGCCCAAGCCCATGCTGGCCACGGGGTGGAAGGTCGTCAACGACACCACGTGGGAGTTCACGCTGCGCAAGAACGTGAAGTTCCACAACGGCGAGCCCTTCACGGCCCAGTCGGTGAAGGCGACGATGGACTACCTGAAAGATCCCGCGAACAAGACGCACTACGCGGCGTACTGGAAGCAGGTGAAGGAGGTCCAGATCGTCGACGACCACACGGTGCGCTTCATCACCGAGGGGCCGTGGCCGAGCCTCATCGACCGCGCCTCCCTCACCGACTTCCTCGTCATGCCGGCCAAGGCCCTCAAGGAGCAGGGGCCGCAGGCGCTCGCGCAGAAGCCCATCGGGACCGGGCCCTTCAAATTCGTGGAGTGGAGGCGTGACGAGCGGCTGGTGCTCGAGCGCAATCCCGACTACTGGGCGGGGCCGGCGGACGTCAGCCGCGTCACCTTCAAGTTCATCCCGGAGTTCAGCTCGCGCATGGCGGCCCTGCTGTCGGGCGAGATCGACATCATGAAGGACGTGCCCCCCCACGCGGTGGAGGCGGTGAACCGCAGCGGCCGCGCCACCGTGCGCTCCACCGTGTCGTCGCGCATCAACTACCTGGCGCTCGTGAACCTCAAGCCGGGGCCGATGCAGGACGTGCGCGTGCGGCGCGCCATGAACCACGCCGTCGACGTGGACGAGCTCATCGCCAAGGTCCTCCGGGGCAACGCCACGCGCATGTGCGCGCCGCTGGCGCCCGCCAACGTCGACTTCTCGAAGGCCGAGTGCTACACGTACGACCCCGCGCGCGCCCAGGCGCTGTTCAAGGAAGCCGGCGTCGATCCCACAACGCTGTCGCTCACGCTCGACACGCCCTCCGGCCGCTACCCGCTCGACAAGGACGTGTCGCTCGCCATCGGCGCCCAGCTCCAGCGCCTCGGCATCACCACCAACGTCGTCGTCAACGAGTGGGGCACGCACCTCGACAAGATCAAGAACCGCAAGACGGGCGATCTCTTCTTCCTCGGCTGGGGCCCCGCCCTCTTCGGCCAGGGCACCATGGAGCCGCTCTTCAAGGCGGACCAGACCTACGCCTCCTACGGCAACAACCCCGCCGTGAACGACAAGATCGCCCGCGCCATCACCATCGTGGATCCCAGGGGCCGCGCCGCCGCTTACGCGGACCTGCAGCAGGTGCTGCGCGAGGAGGCGCCGTGGGTCTTCCTGTGGCAGCAGCACGACCTCTACGGCGTGGCCGGCCACGTGGAGTGGACGCCGCGCGCCGACGAGAAGGTGTGGATGTACGACGCCAAGGTGATCGCGCGATGATCACCGTCTTCACCAACGCGGTGCTGCTCGACTGCACGGGCGCCGAGCCCGTGCCGGGGGCCAGCGTCGTCGTGGAGGGCGACCGCATCAAGGACGTCCTCGCCAGGCCCGGCGCGGGCGCGGTGCCGGGGCCCGTGACGACCATCGACTGCAAGGGCAGGACGCTCATGCCGGGGCTGACCGACGCCCACGTCCACATCTGCGCCGTGGAGGGCAACATCACCGACCAGCACCGCTTCCTGCCCCCCAGCCTGCTCGCCGCCAAGGCGCTGCGCCGCGCCGAGGAATGCCTGCTGCAGGGCTTCACCACGGTCCGCGACGCGGGCGGCGCCGATTATGGATTCAGGGAAGCCATCCATGAGGGGGTGTACCCCGGCCCGCGGATGCTGGTGTCGGGCAATTACATCTCGCAGACGGGCGGCCACGGCGACAAGCGGCGGCGCGCGGAGTGGATGGAGCCCATCGACTGCTGCATCGGCATGATCGGCTCCATCGCCGACGGCGAGGCGGAGGTGCGCAAGGCCGTGCGCGAGCAGCTCCGGCGCGACGTGGACCAGATCAAGATCATGGCCTCCGGCGGCGCCATGTCGCCCTCCGACGAGCTCGACACCACGCAGTACACGATCGGCGAGATGCGGGCGGCGGTGGAGGAGGCACAGGCCGTGGGCACGTACGTGCTCTCGCACGCCTACTCGGACACGGCCGTGCGCAACGCGATCACGGCGGGCGTGCGGTCCATCGAGCACGGCAACCTCATCCGCGAGGGCGCCGCCAAGGCCATCAAGGACGCGGGCGCCTTCCTCGTGCCCACCATGATCACCTACGAGATGATCTACCGCGAAGGCAAGCGCTACGGCATCGGCGACCACCAGATCGCCAAGATCAACATGGCGCGCGAGCAGTCCGTGCAGGGACTCACCCACGCCTACAAGGCCGGCTGCAAGATCGGCTCCGGCTCCGACCTCCTCGGCGACATGATGGTGCAGCGCGCGGCGGAGTTCGAGCTGAAGGCGCAGGTGATGACGCCGATGGAGGTCCTGCTCTCCGCCACGAAGGTGAACGCGGAGCTGTTCCGCATGTCGGACAAGATCGGCACCGTGGAGCCCGGCAAGTACGCCGACCTCCTCGTCGTCGACGGCGACCCCCTCCGGAACCTGCGGCTCTTCCAGATGCAGGACCGGATCTCCGTCATCATGAAGGGCGGCGTGCTCTACAAGCGGGCCGTCTGATG
>JBBDXO010000202.1:0-2582 GCA_040902295.1 Candidatus Rokuibacteriota bacterium
AGCGAGTTACGGCGACAGGCGAGCCATGCCGGCGCGCCCGTGGCCCGCCCGCCCAGCCCCCGGTGTCGCCGTATTTCACGAGACTCATTAGCGGCGGGCGGCGGCGGTGAGGGCGGCGAACAGCCCGCGGGCGGCCGGATCGTGCTCGACGAGATCCTCGGGATGCCACTGGACGGCGAGGACGAGGTGGTCGCCCTGCATCTCGACGGCCTCGATGATCCCGTCGGGCGCCCACGCGACGTCCTTCAGCCCGCCGGCGAGCCGCTTGATGGCCTGGTGATGGAAGCTGTTCACCTCGATCTCGGGCGCGCCGACGATCGACGCCAGGCGCGTGCCTTCGCCCATCACCTTGACGGCGTGCGTGGCCTGGTCGCGGGGCTCCTTCTGACTGTGCGCGACGTGGCTGGGCCTGTCCGCGGGCAGGTCCTGATAGAGCGTGCCGCCGAGCGCCACGTTGAGCACCTGCAGGCCGCGGCAGATGGCGAGCAGCGGGATGCCATCACCGAGCGCGCGCTCGACGACGTCGATCTCCAGCGCGTCGCGCAGCGTGGACACGTCCGCGACCGTCGGATGCGCGGGCTCGTCGAAGCGGGCGGGATCGATATCGCCGCCGCCGGTGAGCAGCACGCCGTCCAGACGCTCCCACAGCGCGCGCCGCGCCTGCTCCGACAGATGGGGCGGCAGCAGCACGGGGATGCCGCCCGCCCCCTCGACCGCGCGCAGGTACGAGGCGTTGACGTAGGCGCGCTCCGGGGACTTCTCGATGGTGACCGACGTGGTGACGCCGATGAGCGGCGCGGGCATGTGCGCAGACTAGCACGGGTTTCGGAGTATCATGGCGGCCATGAGCCTCGACTCCGTCACCGCGCAGCAGGGATCGACCGGCCACCGACCTACCGCCACCGTGCAATCGATAGGTACCCGCTGGGGCGTCGCCTCCGGCCACACGCTGGCCACCGAAGCCGCGGCCCGGGTGCTGGCAGCGGGGGGCAATGCCATCGACGCGGGTGCGGCCGCGGGCTTCTGCCTGGGCGTCGTCCATCCCGACATGGTGAGCGTGGCCGGGGTGGCGCCCATTGTCGTTCACGTGGCCGCGACCGGGCAGACGTGGCAGGTGTCCGGGGTGGGCCCGTACCCGCGCGCCAGCAGCGCGGAATACTTCCACTCGCGCCATGGCGGCCAGATTCCCGCGGGGCTTCCGCGCACGGTGGTGCCGGCAGCACCGGACGCCTGGTGCACGGCGCTGGAGCGCTGGGGGACGATGTCGTTCGCCGACATCGCGTCCGCCGCCATCGATCACGCCGAGCGCGGCGTGCCCGTCTCGGACTTCTCCGCGTTCCAGATGACGAGCAATGCCGACAAGTACCGCCGCTGGCCGACTTCGGCCGCTCTCTATCTGAAGGACGGCCGCGCGTTCCGGGCGGGCGAGCTGCTCGTGCAGAAGGAGCTGGCGGACACGCTGCGGCGGATGGCGCGCGCCGAAGCGGCGGCGGGCGGCACGCGGGCGGCGGGCGTGCGCGCGGCGCGGGACGAGTTCTACCGGGGCGAGACGGCCAGGCGCATCGTCGAGTTCCACCGTACGCACGAGGGACTGCTGGCGGCGGCGGACCTGGCGGACTTCAACGTCGAGGTCGAGCCGGCCCTCCTCGGCGGCTTCGGCGCCTACGACATCGCCGTCTGCGGATTCTGGTGCCAGGGGCCCGTCTTCTTGCAGATGCTCAATCTCCTCGATGGCGTCGACCTGCGGGCGCTCGGCCACAACTCGCCCGCGTACCTGCATCGCCTCGTGGAGACGATCAAGCTCGCCTTCGCCGATCGCGAGGCGTACTACGGCGATCCGCACTTCGTCGACGTGCCGGCCGAGCGCCTGCTGTCGCTCGAGTACGCCCGCGCCCGCCAGGCGCTCGGCGGCGAGCGCGCCGGGCCCGCCGCGCCGCCCGCCGGCGACGTCGCCGCGCGCCGCGAGCGCGCGATGCCCATCGCCGGCGGCTCCACGGATTCGCTGGACACCAGCTACGTGGCGGTGGTCGACGAGCAGGGCAACGCGTTTTCCGCGACGCCGAGCGATCCCAACGTCGACTCGCCCGTGGTGGCGGGCGTGGGGTGCGTGGTGTCGCCGCGCGGCTCGCAGGGCTGGCTCGACGCCGGCCACGCCAGCGTGGTGGCGCCCCGCAAGCGGCCGCGCCTGACCCCCGCCCCCGCGATGGTCCTCGCCGGCGGCCGCGCCGTCATGCCCTTCGGCACCCCCGGCGGCGACGTCCAGCAGCAGGCGATGCTCCAGGTCCTGCTCAACATCACCGTCTTCGGCATGCCACCCCAGCAGGCCGTCGAAGCCCCCCGCGTCGCCTCCCGCAGCTTCCCCGATTCCTTCTGGCCCCACACCATGGCGCCCAACAAAGTGGAAGCCGAGCGCCGCCTCCCCGCCGACACGCGCGCCGCCCTCGCCGCCATGGGCCACGACGTCGCCGAATGGACCGACTGGGAATGGCGCGCCGGCGCCGTCATCGCCGTCAAGATCGGCCCCGACAACACCCGCTGGACCGCCGCCGACCCCCGCCGCGGCTCCCACGCCATCACCCGCT
>JBBDXO010000203.1:0-5721 GCA_040902295.1 Candidatus Rokuibacteriota bacterium
GACGAGGCAGAGAGCGGCGGCCTCCATCAGGGCCGCCCCGCTCCCCGCTCCCCGCCGCGGGCGTGACGCCGACCCGGGCATGCAGACGGCGGGCATACGGCATCGACTGGGGCACGCACGGCGAGAGGGCAAAAAAGAGCCCCGACGGTGGCTGCGGCGCGTGAAACTTTTACTCGCGCGTCGCGCCGCCCCGCTGGTGAAGCGGGACCGTCGGGGCCGGTGGTGCCTGGACTCCCAGGCGTTCCCACCCGAGCTAGCGTGGATCCTGCCTAGGAGGCAACCACCTCACAGATCACCGTAGAGGAACACATCGGCTGGATCACCTCCTATTCTCGGCAAGGCCACCACGCGGGCCCAGTTCCCACCTACCCAGAACCGGATGCCGACTCCCGGCCCGAGGCTCGACCACGTCAACACACCGGCGAAATTGCCGGCGGGGACGCTCAGGAGCGCTGCTACGCTCCGGCCGATTTCGAGGATCATCGTACCTCCGGGAAATTCACTCTCCAAATAAAAATTGGTGCCGGCGCGCTCACTTCACGACGATGCGGTTCTTGTTCCGCTCCCACAGGGCGTTGCCGAGCCCTTTCACCTTGCGCACCTCCTCGGCCTTCTTGAAGCCGCCGTGAGCCTCGCGATACTCGACGATCTTCTCCGCGACCTTCTTGCCGACGCCCGCGAGCGTCATCAGGTCCTTGACGGAGGCGGTGTTGATGTTCACCTTGCCTCCGACGGGCACGGACGCCGTGATCGTCTCCGTGGGGGTGGCGGTGGCGGCGAGCGCGGGCGGGGCGAGCAGCGTGACGGCGATGAACAGCAGGGAGAGCCGGCCAATCATGAGCGCCTCCTGAGTTGAGGATGAACGGCACGCTCGGCACTTCCGAGCGGCGCCATTTCACGACCCCGACCCCCGCACCGTCAATGTCCAATGTCTCGTACAGCGCTGTGGCTGCCTTGTCGCGCTCCGAGCATGAACGCCACAGTCACTGCCGGTGGCGGCGCCCGAGAACGTCGAATATCGCGCTGTCGTCGCGCGGCGGGAATGGCATCCATCTTGCGAACCTCCCGCAGCGTCGCATCATTCCGTAGAGGAGGCTCCACATGTCGAAGATGCTGGGAATCGTGCTCGCGCTGTTGCTCGTCGTGTCTGCCGGCGCCGCCTGGGGCGGTGACGTCGAGGGCAAGATCCAATCGATGGACACGAACGATCGCATCGTCGTCCTCGACGACGGCACCAAGCTCTGGATCGCGGAAGGAGTCTCCATCGAAGGCCTCAAGGAGGGCGCGAAGGTGAAGGCGTCCTTTGAGGAGCGTGACGGCAAGAATGTCGCCACCAGCGTGGAGGTCTCGGACTAGCGTTCGCCCGCGTCCTGCGAAAGGGCACGCCCGGCCGAGGCGGGCGTGCCCCTTCTAGTCGTCCGGCGGACCGGGCACGGACGTCGTCCCCAGGAAGCTCCGGATCGCCCGCGACGAGATGATCGTCGTCTCCCCCGCCACCGGGATCTCGAGAGCGCGCTCCTCCCTCGTCGTCATCCGCGCCGTCCGGTAGCCTTCGACAATGCCGATGAGGGCGCCGGTGACGATGTCGAACACTCCGCCT
Source organism: Candidatus Rokuibacteriota bacterium (assembly GCA_040902295.1). Lineage (GTDB taxonomy): Bacteria > Methylomirabilota > Methylomirabilia > Rokubacteriales > CSP1-6 > JBBDXO01. Next base: position 1,601 of record JBBDXO010000203.1, read on the forward strand.
CCGCTGGAGCCGTAGCTTACGGAGGCGTCGATCATGCGTGGCGCGCCCGCAACCACCGGCTCACCGTCTTCGCCCGCGAGCTGGCTGACGACCCCGCTCACAACCGTCAACCGCCTCCCCCAGGGGAACGCCACCACCCACACCTCGTCACCGAGCTGCGCGACGTCCTTGAGGGTGACGCCGGGAAGGGCCACGCCGGGGACCTCGAGGATGGCGAGATCCACGTCGATCCCGATGACGGCCACCTTCGCCACGGCGCGCACAGCACCGCGGCGAATGGAGACGGGCTGGCTCTCACGCGCATCGAGAAAATGTCGCGTGGTCAAAACCCACGAGCGCGGGCTGGCGGCGTCGGAGGCGATGACGACGCCGGAAGCGGCCCGACGGACTCCCTCGCGCTCGGAGCGCAGCTGCACGGTGGAGGCGACAATCTTGCGGATGATGTCGCCGCGCTCCGCCGACCCGGAAACAGACGCGCAGCCCGCGGCGAGAGCGACCGTCACGAGCAGCGCGAGGTGACGGATCACGGGCCGGCCTCTCCCCCCTCCCCTTCCCGCTCAAGGATGCGATAGAGCGTGCGGCGATCGACCCCGAGCACCTCCGCCGCGCGCACCTTGTTGCCGCCGCAATCGCGGATGACCTTGGCCACGTACCAGCGCTTCATCTCCTCGAGCGTGAGCGGGCTCTTGGAAGCCGTGGGATCGGCGCCGGCACTGCGCACCTCGGGCGGCAGATCGTCGGGCAACAGGAGCGGTGACGGCCCCAGCGCCACCGCACGCTCGAGGGCGTGCTCGAGCTCGCGCACGTTACCGGGCCAGGCGTAGGCGGTGAGCAAACCCATCGTCTCCGGGCTCACGAGCGGCACCGGCCGCTCCGACGCGCGCGCGTACTTCTCGAGGAAGTGCCGCACCAGCAGCGGGATGTCGGCCGCGCGCTCGCGCAGCGGCGGCACGGCGATGGCCACCACGTGCAGGCGATAGTAGAGGTCCTCCCGGAAGCCCCCGTCCTCGACCAGCTTCTTGAGGTTCCGATTCGTGGCCGCGATGATGCGCAGATCGACGGGGATGAGGTCGTTGCCGCCCAGGCGGCGGATGGCGCGCTCCTGCAACACGCGCAGGAGCTTGGCCTGCAGCGCGGGGGATAGCTCACCGATCTCGTCGAGCAGGCAGGTACCGCCGCTCGCCGTCTCGAAGAGGCCGCGGCGGGCGGCGGCGGCACCCGTGAAGGCGCCCCGCTCGTGGCCGAACAGCTCCGACTCGAAGAGCGTCTCCGGCAGCGCGGTGCAATCGACCACGACGAAGGCGCGCTCGGCGCGGTGGCTGGCGTAGTGGATGGCGCGCGCCACGAGCTCCTTGCCCGTGCCCGTCTCCCCCGTGATCAGCACGGTGGTGTCCAGCCTCGCCACGCGCGCCACCAGCTTGTAGATGGCCACGACGTCGGGCGACTGGCCCACGAAGTTCTCCACGCGGTACCGGTCGCGCAGCTCCTGGCGATAGCCGCGGTGCTCCCGGATGAGCTGCTGCGCGGCAAGCGTGCGGCGCACCACGAGCCGAATCTCGTCCATGCGGAACGGCTTGGACAGGTAGTCGCAGGCCCCGACGCCGATGGCCTCCACGGCGGAGTCCATGGTGGCAAAGGCAGTGAGGATGAGCACGGGCAGCTCCGGCTGCACGGCGGGGAGGCGCTTGAGCACGGCGAGGCCGTCGAGGTCCGGCATGCGCAGGTCCACGAGGGCGAGGTCGAACACCTCCTCGGCCGCGAGGCGCAGGCATTCCTCTCCGCCGCCCGCGGCGCGCACGCGGTAGCCTTCGCGCTCCAGCACCTCGACGAGGAGGTCACGCGCGACGGGATCGTCGTCAGCCACGAGGAGCGCGGGCTTCACGCCGTCTCCGGCGCGGCCGGCAGCCACACTGAGAAGATGCTGCCCGCGCCTTCTCCGCTCTCGACGTCGATGCGGCCGCCGTGCTCGCGCACGATCTGCGACGAGATGAAGAGACCGAGGCCGGTGCCGCGGCCCGGCTGCTTGGTGGAGAAGAAGGCCTCGAAGATCTCCTTGCGCTCGGCGGCGGGAATGCCGGCCCCGGTGTCGCTGACGTCCATGACTACCTCGCGTGAATGCGCGGCCACCCGCGTGGTCACGCTCACCCGCCCGCCGCGCGGTGCGGCGTCGAGGGCGTTGGTGAGGAGGTTCAGCACGACCTGCTGCAACTGCCCCGCGTGCCCGTTCACGTGCGGCCACCCGGGGCCGAGCGTGATGTCGAGGGTGACACCGGCGCCGTCGAAGGCCGGGCGGAGCAGGTCGGAGGTTTCCGCCACGAGGCGATTGACGTCCACCCGCCCGCGCTCGGCGGGCACCCGGCGCGTGACGTCCAGCAGCTCCGCGATGATCTCGATCACGCGCGCCACCTGCGCGTCCACGATGGCGAGGCGGCGCGCCGCATCGGCGCTCACGGCGTGAGCGGGCAGGTCGCGGCGCAGCAGCTCCAGGTGGCCGGCCACCGAGTGCAGCGGTGTTCCCACCTCGTGCGCGACCTCGGCCATCATGCGGCCCACGAGCGCGAGGCGCTCGCTCTGCACGAGGCTCTTCTGCATGGCGAGCAGCTGCTCGTTGAGCCGGCGCACCTCCGAGTAGCGGCGGTCCAGCTCCGCGGTCGCCGTCTGCACCCGCGTCTCGAGCTCGCGGCTGAACTGGTTCACGCGCGCCATCATCTCGTTGAAGTGCCCGGCGAGGATGCCGATCTCGTCGCCGGCCGCCACCCGCACGGTGGCGTCGCGGTCGCCCTCTTTCACCCGCGCCACCGCGCCCAGGATGGCGCCCAGCGGCCGCGTCACGATGACGTGCACGGCGACGCCCATGCACAGCCCCATGAGGACCGCCGAGCACGTGGCCAGCACGAGGGCCCACCGGCGCGCGCCGGCGGCCAGCGCGTCGGCCTCGTCGAGCGAGAACTTCGCCGCCACCGCGCCCACCACGGCCCCGTCGAGAGTGATGGGCGCCATCACCTCCCAATAGCGGCCGGGCTCGTCGCTCACCAGCCGCGAGAGCACGTGACCGCGGCCGACCTGGGCGGCATCCCTGCGGTCGAAGGGCAGCCGGGGGGTGGCGTCACTGGACGCCACGACGGTGGTGGCGCCGAGGGCGAAGGCGAGGATGTCGAGCTGCAGCACGTTCTGGCGCACGGCCATGATCTGCGCGATCTGGCGGCGGAGCACGGTGCCGCTCTCGAACTCGCGGTCGCCAATGGTGGCCGCGATCTCACGCGCGAAGGTCAGCGCGCGCTTTCTGAGATCGTCTTCGACCCAGGCGCGCGAGAGCATCAGGTTGAGCGAGGTGAACGCGAACGACATCACGACGACGATGACGAGCGTCACGAGAACGAGCTTGTGCCGGATCCCTAGGTGGCGAGCCACGGCGCCCTGACTCTACTCCTCGTGCCCGAGCGCGTCGAGATACTCACGCCACTCCACGGGCAGCATGCCCTTCTTGCGGTTGTTGCACTCCTTGCACGCGGGCGCGACGTTGCCGCGGGTGGAGGCGCCGCCGCGGCCGAGGGGCACGATGTGGTCCATCGTGAGCGCCTTGAAGCCGACCTGGCGCCCGCAGTAGTGACAGATGCCCGCCGAGATCCGCCGCTTCCACCACTGGCTGTCGCGCAGCTCCCGCGCCTTGGCGCGCTGGCGCTTGAGCACGTCGGGATCGACGGGCGTCCAGGGCTCAGCCATGCGCCGCCAGCTGCGTGGACAGGCTCTCCCACTCGCGCATGAGCCAGGTCATCTGCTCCTCGGCGCCCTTGCGCTCGCTCGACACCGCGCGCACGCGATCGCCGTCGGTGTACAGCGCGGGATCGCTGAGGGCGGCGGAGATCTCTTCCAGCCTCGTCTCCAGCCCCTGGATCTTCTTCTCGACCTCGTCCACGCGCCGGCGCAGCGCGCGCGCCTCGGGACTGGGCCCCTTCTTGATGAGCCGCGCCCGCGGCGCGGGCGGCGCGGGCGGCGCGGCGGGGGCCACTGGGGGCGCGGCCGCGGACCCCGGCCGGAGCGCGGGGCGCGGGCCGTCCGTGGCGGCCCGCGGCGCCTTCTCGCGGAAGGTTGAGAAACTGTCCGAGCTCGCTGGCGTTGGG
>JBBDXO010000203.1:5731-13481 GCA_040902295.1 Candidatus Rokuibacteriota bacterium
CGCGCCCGGGGCGCGGGCGGAGGGGCCGACGTCTGCGCGGCGGGGGGCGCCGCCGGCCGGGACGTGGGGCGCTCACCGTCCGTGGCGGCCCGCGACGGCTTCACCGGCGGCGACGGCGCCCGTGCCGAGGCGGCCGCGGACACCGGGGGCGGCGCGGAGGCCGGCAAGGCCTTCGCGGCCAGGTAGTCGTCGTACGAGCCGAGATACCGCGTGAGCACGCCGTGCGCGACCTCCACGATGGAGGTCGAGATGGCGTTGATGAAGTAGCGGTCGTGCGAGATGAACACGATGGTGCCGGGAAAGACGGCGAGCGCGTTCTCCAGCACTTCGCGCGAGCCGAGATCGAGGTGGTTCGTGGGCTCGTCCAGGCAGAGGAGGGCGGCGGGACGGACCAGCATCTTCGCGAGCGCCAGCCGCGCCTTCTCGCCTCCGGACAGGACCGTCACCTGCTTGTCGACGGCGTCGCCGGAGAAGAGGAAGGCGCCGAGGATGGCGCGCAGGCGCGTGTGCGGCAGCTGCGGGGCGGCGGCGATGATCTCCTCCAGCACCGTGTTGCCGGCGGTGAGCGCGTCCAGCTGGTGCTGGGCGTAGTAATGGACGGCCACGTGCGGCCCGAGCGCGCGCTCGCCGCGGTCGAAGGGCAGCGTGCCCGCGAGGATCTTCAGCAGCGTGGACTTGCCGGCGCCGTTGTCGCCCACCAGCGCCACGCGGTCGCCACGCTCCACCTCGAACTGCATGCCGTCGTACACGACGTTGGTGCCGTACGCCTTGTGGATGCCGCGCAGCGAGGCCACCCGGCGCCCCGTGCGGGGCGGCTCGGGAAACGCGAAGTGGATGCGCCGGGTCACGCCGTCGAGCTCGATGCGCTCCACCTTGTCCAGCATCTTGATGCGGCTCTGCACCTGGCGCGCCTTCGTGGCCTGGTACCGGAAGCGGTCGATGAAGCGCTCGATCTCGGCGATGCGCTTGGCCTGGTTGCGCGCCTGCGCTTCGAGCAGCTGCTTGCGGGCTTCGCGCTCCACGAGGTACTCGTCGTAGTCGCCCGGGTAGACGGTGATGCCCGCGGGGCTGAGGTCGGCGATGGAGGTCACCATGCGGTTGAGGAAGTACCGGTCGTGGGAGACCACGACCACGGTGCCGTCGTAGCCGGCGAGAAAGTTCTCGAGCCACCCCAGCGATTCCAGGTCGAGGTGGTTCGTGGGCTCGTCGAGCAGCAGCAGCGAGGGCGCCATGAGCAGCAGGCGCGCGAGCGCCGCGCGCATGCGCCAGCCGCCCGAGAACTCCGCCAGCGGCCGCGCCAGATCGGCGGTGGTGAACCCGAGGCCGGTGAGGATGGAGCGCGCGGCGGTCTCGAGGCGATAGCCGCCGAGCGCGTCGAAGCGATGCTGCAGCTCGCCGTAGCGCTCGGTGAGCGCCTCCGTGGGCGAGCCCTCGAGGGCGGCGGCGACCTCTTCCATCTCGCGCTCGATGGTCCAGACGTCCTCGAAGCCGCCCAGCGCCTCCGCGAGCACCGAGCCCGCCGTGGAGCCGGCCACCTCCTGGGCCAGGTAGCCGACGGTCACGTGGCGCGGGCGGCTCACCCGCCCCTCGTCCGGCTCCTCGATGCCGGCGAGGATGCGGCACATGGTCGTCTTGCCGGCGCCGTTGGGGCCGACGAGGCCGATGCGCTCGCGCTCGGCGATACGCCAGGTCACCTCGCGGAGCACGGTCTGGCCGCCGTACCCCTTGGACACGGACTCGACTTGAATCACCCCGGCGTGACTACCCCATGCCCTGCACGCGCTCGGGCACGATCTTGACCATCACCCGCACCTCGCCCGGCTGGCGGAAGCCGTACCGGTCCTGCCCCGTGTACTTCTTGGCGAGCGCGTCGATGTGCTCGTCGGCGCCCTTCTCCGTCATCTCCGCCACGCGCCCGCGCACCTGCACGTAGCGGTAGGGATTATCGGGATCGAGAATGGAGAGGGCCACCTTCGGATTTGCCTGGAGATTCTTGTCCTTCACGCGCCCGCGCGCGGTGTTGATCCGGATGTGGGTGCCGTCGTAGTCGATCCACACCGGCGTCGACTGCGGGGTGTTGGCCTTGCCCACGGTGGCAATGTGCGCGAACGCCTTCTTGTCGAAGAGGTCACGATACTGCTCGGGAATACCCGCCATGATCATCGTCCTTTCTTGCCGAGCTGTTCCAGGACCGAAAATGCGTGCCGCACCGACTTGGCGGCCAGCGTGCCCCCCATGAGGAGCCCGATGTCGAGCGTCTCCGCGATCTCCGCCTCCGTCGCCCCCAGGTCGAGGACCTCCTCGACGCGGTGGTCGACTCAGTCGAAGCAGTTCTGCGACACGGCCACCGCCAGCGCCGTGAGCTCCTTGTGCTTCTTGGACAGCGCGCCGTCGGCGAACACCCGCTTGCCGAGGTCGCCGTACGCCGCGAACACCTTCATCGGCGACTTCAGCATCAGCCCGTTCAGCCGCTTTTTCTCCGTATTCCGCTCGTGCACGTGCATGCGTGGCCTCCTCAGTTTGGCTCTGTGCCCGCCGTGCCCGGCGTCTCCCTGCCGGGGCCGGGGATGCCGGTCAGCTCCTCGGCGCGCACTTCGGCCATCGCGCGCATGGAGAAGAGGAGACGGACGACACACTGCTGCACCAGCAGCGCGTCCTGCGTGAAGGGATCCGCCAGCCATTCGCGCGCCCATTCACGGTTCTCGGCGGAGAAGCCGAGCGTGGGCGACAGCTTCTGCAGACGGATGAGCATGTCGTCCTGCGGCAGGCCGGAGGCGCGCAGCCGTGTGACGACGGAGGCCCGCACGGCGGCGTTCCACACGCCGGTGAGGCCTTCCAGCAGTGCCGCATAGCAGGTCAGGTCCTCCTTCTGCTGGAACTGCTGCAGCACCACGGGCACGAGCGGATTCACGACGTCGTCGCCGTCCTCGTCGGTGCCGAAGAGGGGGCCGATGACGGGGTCGCTCTGCGGCTCGTCGAGCTCCTCGATGAGGGCGATGGCCGCCGCCACGGGTAACGGCGCCAGCTGCGCCAGCCGCTCCAGAAACGGCGCATCCCCCGTCATGCTCAGCCTCCCACCCGGCTTGGCGCGCCGGGCACCTCCGCGCGCGCCAGGTCCTGGGCGCGGCCCGCGGGCACGAGAAAGGCGGACGCCAGGGCCGCCACGCACACGAGCAGGCCCACGATGAACACGCCGTGCAGCGCCTCCGCCATGGGCAGCCCATCGCCGAGACGCCGGGCCATCACCGCGCCCATGAGCGACAGGCCGACGGCGCCGCCGATGGTGCGAAAGAACTGCGTCATGGAGGTGGCCGACCCCAGGTCCGCGCGCGGCACCGCGCTCTGCACGGCGATGAGCATGGGCACCATGGTCATGCCCATCCCGATGCCGCCCAGCAGCGCATCACGCATGGCGACGGACTGCGTGAGGCCCGGCGACCAGCGGCTGAGGAGGAGGAAGGAGCCGGTGAGACACGCCATGCCGGTGATGACGACGCTGCGATACCCGACCTTCAGCACGAGGCGGGCGCTCACGATGGACAGCGCCACCCATCCGAGCACGAAGGGCGTGAGCACGAAGCCGGCGCTGGTGGCCGTCATCCCGCTCACCGACTGGAGGAAGAGCGGCACGAAGGAGATGGAGCCGAACATCGCCATGCCGGCGAGGAAGCCCGTGACGGAGGCGGCGAGCACCATGCGGTGGCGGAGCAGCCGCAGGGGCACGATCGGCTCCGGCACGCGGCGCTCCACGGCCACGAAGGCGACGAGCACGACGGCGGCGCCGAGCAGCGGGCCCACCACGTCGACACCGCTCCACCGCCCCGCCCGTCCCGCCTGGCCGAGGCCGAGGAGCAGCGCCGAGACACCGCCGAAGAAGAGGGCCAGCCCCACGTAGTCGATGGTGGGACGGCGCGCCGGGCGCGCTTCGCCGCGCAGCGCGCTCCACAGCACGGCCCCCGCCACCGCGCCGAAGGGGACGTTGATGTAGAACACCCAGCGCCACGACACGTGGTCGGTGAGCAGGCCGCCCATCAGCGGCCCCAGCATGGACGCCACGCCCCACACCCCGGAGATGTAGCCCTGCATCCTGGCCCGGCGCTCGAGGCCGAAGAGGTCGGCGATGATCGTCATGCTCAGCGTGAGCAGGGAGCCGGCGCCGAGCCCCTGCACCATGCGAAAGACGATGAGCTGGCCCATGGTCTGCGACAGGCCCGACAGCGCGGAGCCGAGCAGGAAGAGCACGAGGCCCGTCATGTACATCGGCCGCCGGCCGACGAGATCGGACAGGCGTCCCCACACGGGAATGGTCATCGTGGAGGTGAGCAGAAAGCCGGAGAACACCCACGAGTAGATGTTGATGCCGCCCAGGCTCGCCACCACCTTCGGCATGGCGGTGGCCACCACGGTGGACTCCATGGCGGCCAGGAACACCGACAGCATCACGCCGAAGAGCACGCGGCGCTTGCGCGCGTCGTCCGCCGCCACTAATGGCCGCCCGTGCAGCCCGCGCAGCGGCAGAGCGCGCGCAGGTCGCCGTACGGATAGAGGCTGTCGTGGGCGTCCGCCCACACCACGCGCAGCGCCCCGTCCGTCTTCTTGATCTCCTGCGGCCACACCATCGGCGGCGTCACCGCCGGCAGCGCCGCGCACGCGCCACAGGCGCAGCCGCGGCGCAGCGGCTCGAAGGGATAGATGGACCCGTGATCGTCGGCCCACGTGACGCCGAGCGCGTAGCGGCCCACGAGGTGGATGTCCTTGGGCAGGGCGGGATCGGGCTGACCGAGGATCTTCAGCGTCAGCTTCTTGTTCACGCCGTGCCTCCGCCGCCGGCGGCGGGCGCCTTCAGGCGCATGCCGGCGAGCAGGTAATGGACGGCGAGATTCTGATAGTCCCCCCACGCCCGCGCGCGCCGGCGAATGGCGGTCTCGGTGAGCGTGCGCCCGCGTCCGTAGAAATGGTTGAAGGCCTTGCGCACGGCGAGATCGCCCGCCGGGCACACGTCCCCGCGGCCGCAGCAGCGCGCGAGAAACCAGTCCGCCGTCCACCGTCCCAGCCCCCGCACGGCGGTGAGCGACTCGATGACGGCTCCGTTGGTGGCGCTCGCCAGCGATTCCAGATCCAGGGCGCCCCGCGTCACCGCGCGCGCGAGGTCGCGGATGTACTCCGCCTTGCGCGTCGAGAACTGCATGGCGCGCAGCTCGCGCGGGCGGGCGCGCGCCAGGGTGGCAGCCTCGGGGAAGGCATAGATGGTGTCGCCCGCGAACGCGACGGGCGTGCCGAAGCGCCGCACGAGGCGGGCGCGGCACGTGAAGGCGAAGGCGAGGTTCACCTGCTGCGCGCTGATGGAGCCCACCAGCATCTCGAGCGGTGTGGGGGCCAGCGTGGGCCGCAGGCCGTAGAGGGGCTCCACGAGCGCGACGAGGGCGGCATCGCCCTTCGCCATCCGGTAGAAGCCCGGCAGGTCGAAGTCGAGGCCGAAGACCCGGCGCACCTCCGCCCGCGCCGCCCCCTCCACCGCCGCGCCGCGCGCGCCGGGCACGCTGACCTCGAGGCGGGCGTCGTCCACGGGGCCGGAGCAGCGCACCTCGTAGGGCAACAGGCGGCCCTCCACCCTCAGGATGCGGCAAAAGACATCGCCCTCCACACGGTTGGCAGGGTCGTCTCCCCAGAGATGGTAGCGGGCGAGCGTCCCGCCGGCGTCGAGCGGGCCGTCCGCGTTGAGGACGATCTTCATCGGATGATCACGCGAACGTGAAGTGTACCAGAGTCGAGCGCCCTCCCCAGGGCCGGGGCGGGCGCCCGGCCCCCTCCGTCAGTGGTTGAGATGGTAGGGGACGTCCGTGACGATGACGTTGCGGCGGAAGAGCATGCTGCCCTTGATGAGCAGGGCCGTCTGGTTGTGCAGCAGGTGCTGCCACCACCGGGCCGGGATGAACTCCGGCACCACCATCGTGACCACGTGCCGGCCCGGCTGGGCGGTCAGGTGGTCGATGTACGCCACCAGGGGGCCGAGCAGCGACCGGTAGGGCGACGTCAGCACGACGAGCGGCACGCCGAGGCCGTGGGCGCCCCACTTCTCCTCGAGCCGTCGCGTGCGCTCGGGATCCATCTCGACGTAGACGGCCTTGGCGCCCGGCGACAGGGTGCGTGCGTACTGCAGCGCCTCCACCACGCCCTTGTGCAGATCGCCCACGAGCACGAGGACGGAATGCGTCATCTCCGGCGGCGGCTCGGCGTCGTCGAGCGACAGCTGCTGCGCGACGTCGTCGTAATGGCTGCGGATGGCGAGCAGCGTGAGCATGAAGCCGCCGATGAGGAAGATCACGATCCACGCGCCGTCCGAGAACTTCGTGGCCGCCACCACCACCAGCACGGTGGCGGTGGTGAGCGCGCCCGTGCCGTTGATGATGACTTTCAACGGCCACCGCACCGGCCGCCGGCGCACCCAGCGCAGGACCATGCTCGCCTGCGAGAGGGTGAAGGAGGTGAAGACACCCACCGCGTAGAGCGGGATCAGCGCGTGCGTGCTGCCGTCGAAGAGGGCCACGAGGACGGCCGCCACCACCGCGAGGATGACGACGCCGTTGGAGAAGACGAGCCGGTCGCCGCGGTTGGCGAACTGCCGCGGCAGGTAGCCGTCACGGGCCATGAAGTACGCCAGCCGCGGGAAGTCGGCGAAGGCGGTGTTGGCGGCGAAGATCAGGATGAGCATGGACACGACCTGCAGGAAGTAGTACGGAGCGCCGCCCCCGAAGATCTGCCACGCGAGCTGGGACACCACCGTCTCCTTGTCCTGCGGCACGATGTCGTAGAGCCCGGCGAGGGCGGTGGTGCCGAGAAAGAGAATCACCATGATGACGCCCAGCACCGCCAGCACGGTGCGCGCGTTCCGGACCTCGGGCGGCTTGAAGGCGGTGACCCCGTCGGCGACCGCCTCGATCCCCGTGAGCGCGACCGCTCCCGACGCGAAGGCGCGCAGCACGAGAAAGGCGGTGAGGGGCGCCACCGCCTCCACGGAGGCGGTGGCCTGGACGGCGGCTTCGGCGGCGGGCACGCCGTACAGGACGTAGCGCACGAACCCCACGCTGATGAGGGCGAAGAAGCCCCCGATGAAGAGGTAGGACGGCAGCGCGAAGATCTTCCCCGATTCCCGCAGCCCGCGCAGGTTCCCCACCGTGATGACCGCGATGGCGCCCACGCAGATATACACCCGGTAATCGAAGAGGAAGGGGATGGCGGAGGTGAGGGCCGCCACCCCCGCCGACACGCTCACCGCCACCGTCAGCGTGTAGTCGATGAGGAGCGCGCTGCCGGCGGTGAGGCCGGCGAGGGTGCCCATGTTGTCCTTGGCCACGATGTAGTCGCTCGCACCCTGGGGGTACGCGAGGATCGTCTGGCGATAGGAATAGATCACGATGCAGATCACGACGGCGATGGCGACACCGATGGGGAACGAGAGCGCGAGCGCACCGGAGCCTGCCAGGATGAGGACGCGCAGGATCTCCTCGGAGGCATAGGCGACCGACGAGAGGTTGTCGGATGCGAAGATCGCCAGCCCTGTCGTCTTCGACAAGCGCTCGTGCCGGGCCTGCGCGGTCGGCAGCGGCTGCCCCACCAGCAGCCGCTTCAGGTTGAGGATCTGCACGCCGAGCATGATACGCGCGCGCGGTCACGCCACCAAGGAACGCAGCGGAAGTCAGTGGTATCGAGGAGCGCGCCGGGCGCAGCCCCGGGGCGCTTCCGACACGCC
>JBBDXO010000203.1:13581-17886 GCA_040902295.1 Candidatus Rokuibacteriota bacterium
AAGGAGCGCCGCGGATGTCAGTGGTATCGAGGAGCGCGCCGGGCGCAGCCCCGGGGCGCTTCCGACACGCCACCAAGGAACGCAGCGGAAGTCAGTGGTATCGAGGAGCGCGCCGGGCGCAGCCCCGGGCCGCTTCCGACACGCCACCAAGGAGCGCCGCGGATGTCAGTGGTATCGAGGAGCGCGCCGGGCGCAGCCCCGGGCCGCTTCCGAGCGCGATGCGGGGGGCTTGGGGGGCCCTTCGAGGCCCCCCATGTCACTAGAACGGCTGGGCGGCCTGGCGGTGATGATCGGCGGCGTTCTCGAACCGCGCGTACTGCGGCAGGAACACGACCTTGATGGTGCCGATGGGGCCGTTGCGCTGCTTGCCGATGATCACCTCGGCGATGTTGGCCTCGTCGGGCGCGATGTCGTCCTTGTACACGGAGGCGCGGTACAGGAAGAGGATGACGTCGGCGTCCTGCTCGAGCGCGCCGCTCTCGCGCAGGTCCGAGAGCTGGGGGCGGAAGTCACGCTGCGAGCGTGACTCCACGGCGCGCGAGAGCTGGGAGAGCGCGACCACCGGCACGTTCAGCTCCTTGGCGAGCGCCTTGAGCGAGCGGGAGATCTCGGAGATCTCCTGCTGGCGGTTGTCGATGCCCGTGCGGCCGCGCATGAGCTGCAGGTAGTCGACGACGAGCATGTCGAGGCCGTGCTCGGCTTTCATGCGCCGCGCCTTCGCGCGCGCCTCGAGCACGGTGACGCCGGGGCTGTCGTCGATGAAGATCTGCGCCTCCGACAGCCGTCCGGCGGCCGCGGTGAGCCGGTGCCAGTCCGACGAGCTCAGAAAGCCCGTGCGCACGGCCTGCGCGTCCACCTTGGCCTCGGAGCACAGCATGCGCTGCACGAGCTGCTGCGCGGACATCTCGAGACTGAGCACGAGCACCTTGCCGCGCAGCGCGACCCCGACGTACTGCGCGATGTTGAGGGCGAAGGCCGTCTTGCCCATGCTGGGGCGGCCCGCGATGATGATGAAGTCGGAGGGCTGGAATCCCGACGTCTCCAGGTCGAGCTTCTCGAAGCCGGTGGCCACGCCGGTGACGTGCTCCTTGCGCTCGTAGAGGCGCTCGATGTACTCGAACGTGTTCTTGAGGATCTTGCCCACGGGCAGCGCGCTGCCCTCGAGGCGCCGCTCGGCGAGGCTGAAGATCTTGCGCTCGGCGTCGTCGACGAGCGTCTGCACGTCCTCCTTGGCGTCGAAGGCCTGGGTGATGATCGAGGTCGACGTCTGGATGAGCTCGCGCAGCACGGCCATGTCACGCACGATCTGCGTGTACGAGCCGAGGTGGGCGGCGATCGACGCCTGCTCGACGAGGAGGGCAAGGGCGGCGGGCCCGCCCACGAACTGCAACTGGTCGGTGCGGCGCAGCTCTTCGCTCAGCGTGATGAGGTCGACGGGCTCGCTGCGGTCGAACAATCGCAGCATGGTCTCGTAGAGCGCGCGGTGCGCCTCCGTGTAGAAGTCCGAGGAGCGGAGGACCTCGATCACGCGCGGCAGCGACTCGCGCCCTTCGAGCAGGATGGCGCCGAGCACAGCCCGCTCGGCGTCCAGGTTGTGCGGTGGAATGCGTGAGGGGATTTCCAGCGGGCTCATTACCAATGATGGTGGGACGTGGGGGCGGTCGCGCGCAAGAAAAAAGCCCGCCGAAACGTCTCCTTTCGTGGACAACGCTGTGGACAGCGTGTGGACGGCGGGGGATACCGTGTGCACAGACACTGCGACCCCCGGGAACGGTCCCGGGGGTCGGGCGCGACGGCGCGGACGTGCGACGCGTTACTCGCGGACGACGCTCACCTTGAGGGTGGCGGTCACGTCCGGGTGGAGCCGGATCGATACGCTCGTCTCGCCGAGGCTCTTGATGGGCTCCTCGAGATGCAGCCGCCTGCGCTCCACCTTCACGCCGTGGCGATCGAGGAACTCGACCATGTCCTGCGTGGTCACGGAGCCGAAGAGCTTGCCCTCTTCGGACGCCTGCCGGCGGTCCTCGAAGGTGAGCGCCTCGATGCGGGCGCGCAGCGCCTCGGCGTCGTCCTTCACGCGGTCCGCCTTCGCCTGCTGCTGGTTCTTGATGGACTGGAGGTTCTTCATGTTGCCGGCGGTGGCGTGGAGCGCGAGCTTCTTCGGGATGAGGAAGTTGCGCGCGTAGCCGTCGGAGACGTCGCGAACCTCGCCGCGGCGCCCCACCTTGTTGACGTCGTCGAGCAGGATGATCTTCATGCGCGGCTAGTCCGTGGCCACGTACGGCAGCAGAGCCACCGTGCGGGCGCGCTTGATGGCGTGCGTGAGGTCGCGCTGGTGGCGGGCGCAGCTGCCGGAGATGCGGCGGGGAATGATCTTGCCCCGCTCGGTGACCAGGCTGCGCAGGCGGCGCACGTCCTTGTAGTCCACGTACTCGACCTTGTCCGCACAGAACTTGCAGACTTTCCGCCGGCCGAACCGGCGGCGCTTCATGGGCTTTTGGGCGCTTGGCGGAATGGGCGTCTCTCCTCTAGGTGTTTAGAACGGGACGTCGTCGTCGGGGCCGCCACCGGCGCCCGGGGCATCGTCGGCGGCAAAGGGCGCCACGGCGACCGGGGCTCCGGCGCCGCCGCGACCTTTGGTGCGGCTCATGAACTGCACGCGGTCGGCGACCACCTCGGTCACCGTCCGCTTCTGCCCGTCCTTGGCCTCCCAATCGCGCGTCTGCAGCCGGCCTTCCACGAAGACCTCGCTGCCCTTGTCCAGATACTCGCCGCAGCTCTCCGCCTGCTTGCCCCACACGACCACGTTGAGGAAGCACGCTTCCTCGCGCTTCTCGCCGGTCTGGGTCGTGTAGTTCCGGTTCACCGCCAGTCGCATGTCGGCCACGGCGGTGCCGCTGGGCGTGTAGCGCAGCTCCGGGGGTTTCGTCAGGTTGCCGATCAGGAGCACCTTGTTCAGGCTCGCCATCAAACGACCTCCTCCACTACCGCCTCGGGAGTTTCCGCCGGCCGAGCCTTCTTCTTGCGAGTGGGGACCCGTGTGGACATGAAGCGCAGCACCTGCTCGTTCAAGCGCAGCTGCCGCTCGAATTCCTTGATCGTGGAGGGCTCGGCAGAGACCTCGAAGATCGCGTACGTGCCTTCCCGCTGCTTGGCGATGTCGTACGCGAGCCGGCGCTTCCCCCAGTTCTCGACCTTCGTGATCTCCGCGCCGAGGGTCTTCACCTGCTCCTCGAGCTGCGTGAGCAGCACGGCGACGTCCTCGTCCGCCGGACGCGGATCGACGATGATCAGTATCTCGTAGGGTTTCAGTGAACTCACCACCCCTCGGGCCCGGAGGGCCGCATGAACCCGCTCTGTTCGAAGCGCTTAACGTTATCAAACATCCCTCGACCCGGCAAGGTCAACGCCCGAAAAATGATACGGCCCGGGCCGGTTTCCCGACCCGAGCCGAATGTTTGTACGAGGGGGGCTGGACGGCCCCCCTCTGGCGTTGCTTCTAGTACATGTCCCCGTGCGGCATCGCCGGGGCGCCGCCGCCCGCGGACTTCTCCTCCGGGATGTCCGTGATGATCGCTTCCGTGGTGAGCAGGAGCGAGGCGATGGACGCCGCGTTCTGCAGGGCCACGCGCTCGACCTTGGCGGGGTCGATGATGCCCGCCTGGATCATGTCGACGTACTCGTTGCTGTCGGCGTCGAAGCCGCGCGTGAGCACGGTCTCGGCCTTCACCTTCTCGACGATCACGCTGCCCTCGAGGCCGGCGTTCTCGACGATCTGGCGGATGGGCTCCTCGAGGGCGCGGCGCACGATCATCGCGCCCACCTTCTCGTCACCCTCGAGCTTCTTGAGCAGCGGCTCGATGGCCCGCGAGGCACGGAGCAGCGCGACGCCGCCACCGGGCACGATGCCTTCCTCGACCGCCGCGCGCGTGGCGTTGAGCGCATCTTCCACGCGGGCCTTCTTCTCCTTCATGGCCGTCTCGGTGGCGGCACCGACCTTGATGACGGCCACGCCGCCGGCGAGCTTCGCCAGCCGCTCCTGCAGCTTCTCGCGGTCGTAGTCGCTCGTCGTCTCCTCGATCTGGGCGCGGATCTGCTTGATGCGGCCCTCGATGGCGGACGACTTGCCGGCACCCTCGACGAGGGTGGTGTTGTCCTTGTCCACGACCACCTTCTTGGCCTTGCCGAGATCCTCGAGCTTGATGTTCTCCAGCTTGATGCCGAGGTCTTCCGTGATGGCCTTGCCACCGGTGAGGGTGGCGATGTCCTCGAGCATGGCCTTGCGGCGGTCGCCGAAGCCCGGCG
>JBBDXO010000204.1:0-17820 GCA_040902295.1 Candidatus Rokuibacteriota bacterium
GCCCGCGTGTCGGCCTGGCCCTTGGCGATACGGGCGCGCGCCTGCACGTTGGCGTACAGCGGAACCGCGATCGCGGCCAGGATACCGATGATGGCCACGACGATGAGGAGCTCGATCAGCGTAAAGCCGCGCTGACCGCCCAGCCGCTTCTTGAAGAACCGAATCATGTGAATCCCCCTTGGGTGAAGTTGAATGATGCTGACTGGCGTGCAAAGGATTGCACGGTGGATGCCAGACCGCGACGACGGAGGAGGCCTGATTAATCGATATATTGGAGCCGGGCCTCGCCGCCGAGACCTGCCGGGATGACGGCGAATGGCAGGGCCACTGACGGAATTTGTCAGTCCTGCGACGGGCGGCGGCGGGGGTTGTGTTTCTGCAGCTTGTACCGGAACTGTCGGAAGCTCACCTTCAGCAGCTCGGCCGCACGCGTCTGCACCCCCGCCGTCCGCTCGAGGGCGAGCTGGATGTAGCGGCGCTCGATGCGGTCCAGGGTCTCTTCGAGGTCGACGCCGCCGGCCGGGATCTCGATGCCCACGTCCTGCAGCTCCCTGGGGACGGTCAGCGTGGGCGGCAGCGCCTCCGGCTCGAGCGTGTCGGAGCTGCCGAGCACGATGGCGCGCTCGACGATGTTCTCGAGCTCGCGGATGTTGCCGGGCCAATGGTAGCGCTCGAGGATGGCCAGCGTCTCCGCGCTCACCCCCTTCACGTCCTTGCCGATCTCCCGCGCGATCTTGCGGAGGAAGTGAGCCACGAGGGGCGCGATGTCTTCCCGCCGCTCCCGCAAGGGGGGGAGGTGGATCGGAATGACGTTGAGACGATAGAACAGATCCTCCCGCAGCGCGCCGTCAGCCACGGCCTTGGTCAGCTCGCGGTTCGAGGCGGCGATGAGCCGGACATCGACCTTCTGGTCGCGCGTGTCCCCCACGCGCCGGATCTCGCGCTCCTGGATGACACGCAGGAGCTTGACCTGCACCGAGTGCGGAATCTCGGTGATCTCGTCCAGGAAGAGCGTGCCGCCGTCCGCGGCCGCGAACAGCCCTTCCGTGCTGGCCACCGCGCCCGTGAAGGCGCCCTTGATGTGGCCGAACAGCTCGGACTCCATCAGCGCCTCCGGCACCGCGCCGCAGTTGACGGAGATGAACGATGCGCGGCGACGGTCGCTTTCCGCGTGCACCGCCTGCGCCACCAGCTCCTTGCCGGTGCCGCTCTCGCCCGTGATCATGACGGTGGACCCGCTGTTGGCCGTCTTGCGGATGGTTTCGAAGACGTCGAGCATCTTGCGGCTGCGCCCGATGAAGTTCTCGAAGCCGCCCTCGACGCGCAGCTGGCGCTTGAGGGCGACGTTCTCCTCCTGCAGGCGCTTGCGCTCGAGGGCGTTGGCGATGGTGAGCTTGAGCTCGTCCAGCTTGAACGGCTTCGTCACGTAGTCGTAGGCGCCGAGCTTCATCGCCTCCACCGCCGTCTCCGTGGAGGCGAACGCGGTGACCACCAGCACGACCGTACGCGGCGCGTGCTCCTTGGCCGCGCGCAGGACGGCGAGACCGTCCGCCTTGCGCATGCGCAGATCGGTGATCACGAGGTCGAACTCGTCCGTGGCCAGGGCCTTGATGGCCGCTTCGCCGCCGTCGGCCACCGCCACCTCGTATCCCACCTGCCGCAGCATGATGGCGAGGAGCTCGCGCATGCTCTGCTCGTCGTCCACCACGAGCACGCGGGTGGGATCAGCCATGATGGGCGGGCACGGTGATGCTGAAGGTGCTGCCGGCGCCGGGCTCGCTCTGCACGTCGACGCGGCCGCCGTGATCCTGCGCGATGCGCTGCACCATGGCGAGCCCCAGGCCCGTGCCCGAGGGCTTCGTGGTGTAGAAGGGTTCGAAGATGTGCGCGGCATCCTCGGGCTGCACGCCCTCGCCGCCGTCGGTCACCCGCACGACGAGGGCACCGTCGGTGACGGCGGCGCCCACCCGGAGCTCGCCGCCTCCGGGCATGGCCTCGAAGCCGTTCAGGCAGAGGTTCCAGATGGCCTGGCGAAATTGCTGCGGGTCCACGTCCCACATCAGCGAGGGCGGGAACTCGCGCACGACCTTGAGGGCGCCGGGGCCGGCGCGGTGGTCGAGGAGCACGAGCACCTCGTCCAGGGCGTCCGCCACGTTGACGCGGGCGCGGTCGAGGGCGGCCGGGCGTGCGTACTCGAGAAATTGCTTGATGATGCCGTTGAGCCGTCCGGATTCCTTGAGCACGATGCCCGCGAGCCGCCCGCGCATCTCGGGCGGCGCACCGTCGGCCACGAGCACCTCGATGGCACCGGTGAGGGCGGCGAGCGGGTTGCGGATCTCGTGCGCGATGTTGGCCGCCATGCGGCCGAGGGTGGCGAGGCGATCGGCCTGCCGGATGCGCGTCTCCATCTCCCGAATGGCGGACAGGTCCTCGCACATGGCGATGAGCCCCGCGCGCGTGCCGTCGCCCGCCCGCAGCGCGGACAGGGTCACGCGAACGGGCGTCGTCCCTCCGTCGGGGCGTCGCATCGCCATCTCGTACTGGCGGGAGTCGCGCTCGCGCGCCTCCACGGCCCGCTCCACCGCGCCGAGGTCGACCGCCTCGCCGAAGAGCGCCCTCCACGGCCGTCCGATGGCATGCGCGGCGGAGAGCCCGCTCATCTCCTCGGCGGCGTGGTTGAAGGCGGTGACGACGTGGGCGCGGTCGATGGCGATGAGCCCGCTGCCGACCGATTCGAACACCAGATCCTTGAACGCCTGCAGATCGCGCAGATCGCGGCGCTGGGTCTCGAGCTCCGCATGGGTGGACTGGAAGCGCTCCGCGAGGCCGCCCGCGGCGAACGCGACGATGAGGAAGGTGCCCGAGTTCAGGAACATGGTGAGGATCTCGAGCGACGTGGTCTCCTGGGGCTCCTCGAAGAACGCCGTCATCGGGAAGATCGTGCGGCCGAAGACGAGCCCGATGTACAGCGCGCTCGCCGCCCCCGCAATGGCAAGGCCGCCCGTGCGCGAGAGCAGCACGCAGGCCGCGGTCACCGAGAGCACATAGAGAAAGGTGAAGATCGAGCGCGGGCCGCCCGTGGAGGCGACGACGGCGGTCACGAGGGCCGTGTCGAGCAGGCAGATCAGCCACGAGATGCGCCGCGGCCGCGTGAGCGGCTCGAGGAGCAGGAGGGCACTGGAGGTGACGACCACCGCCAGCAGCGCCAGAGCGAGGATGGCGCGGTTGGTGCCGGGCAGGAGGTCGGCCGGCAGCATCGGCCCCAGCATGAGCAGCAGCGCGGCCACGCCCAGGCGCGCCCAGGAGAAGCCGCGCAGCAGCCTATTGGAGTCGACGACCTTCATTCACGGCGTGATCAAGGGTTACTTGATCAGCGTCACCATCTTGAAGATCGGCAGGTACATGGCGACCACGATGCCGCCCACCGCCACGCCGAGGAAGCAGATCATCATCGGCTCCAGCAGTGACGTGAGCGCGTTCACGGCGGCGTCCACCTCGTCATCGTAGAAGTCGGCGATCTTCGACAGCATGTTGTCGAGGGCACCCGTGTTCTCGCCGACGCTGATCATGTGCACGACCATGGGCGGAAAGACCGGCGTCTGCTTGAGCGGCTCCGCGAGCGTGCCGCCCGCGGTCACCGTCTGGCGGGCGTGCATGACGGCTTTCTCCACCACGCGGTTGCCGGCCGAGCGGGCGGTGATGAGGAGGCCTTCGAGGATGGGCACGCCGGACGAGATGAGCGTGGCGAGCGTGCGCGTGAACCGTGCCACCGCCACCTTGCGGATGAGCATACCGATGACGGGCACCTTGAGCATGAAGGTGTCGATCACCATGCTGCCCTGGTCCGTCGCGTAGTATTTCTTGATGGCGTAGATGATGCCGGCCACGGCCATGATCATGAGGAGGATGTATTTGCGCGTCATGTCCGACATGAAGATGACGATCTTCGTCGGCAGCGGCAGCTCCGCGCCCATGTTCTTGAACATGCTGGCGAAGGTCGGCAGCACGAAGACCATCATGAAGATGATGACGAGGCAGGCCACGCTGATGATGGTGACCGGGTACACGGCGGCGCTCTTGACCTTGCCCTTGAGCTTGGCCGCCTTCTCGATGTAGCCGGACAGCCGCTGCAGCACGACGTCGAGCACGCCGCCCGACTCGCCCACCGCGAGCATGTTCACGAAGAGGTTGTCGAAGGTCTTGGGATACTTCCCGAACGACTCCGCGAGGGTGGCGCCGCCCTGGACGTCGTTGGCGATGCGCCCCGTCACGTCGCGGAGGACCTTGGAGTCGCTCTGCTCCGAGAGGATCTGCAGGCACTGCGCGATGGGCAGGCCCGCGTCCACCATCGTCGAGAACTGCCGCGTGTAGATCGCGAGGTCCTTGTCCTTCACCTTGCCGCCGATCTTCGTCGGCCTCGTGTCGGTCTTGACCTTCTTCTCCTCGACCGACGTGGCCACCACGCCCTTGGCGCGCAGCGCGGCCACCGCCGCCGGCCGGGTATCCGCCTCGATCTCCCCGGTGACGGCGCCCGCTCCCGCGCGCCCCTTGTACGCAAAAACCGCCATAATGTTCCCTCCGCTACGACAGTGTCACGCGTAGCACTTCTTCGATCGTGGTCGTGCCCTCCAGCACCTTGTACAGCGCGGCCTCGCGCAGCGTCTTCATGCCTTCCTGGCGCGCGCCTTCACGCAGCTCGGCCGTGGGGGCGTTCTTGAGGATCATGTCACGTAGCGTCTCCGAGATCGGCATGACTTCGTAGATGGCCACCCGGCCCTTCATTCCCGTGAAGTTACACGCCTGGCAGCCCTTGCCCTTGAAGAACTGCACCTTCCCCAGCCCGGAGGGCACATGGCCGTAGGGCACGAGGTCCTCCTCCTTGGCGTCGTACGGCTGTTTGCAGTCCTTGCAAATCTTCCTCCCCAGCCGCTGCGCCAGGATCAGCAGCAGCGAGGAGGAGAGCAGGAAGGGCTGGATGCCCATGTCGAAGAGGCGGGCGATGGTGGACGGGCAGTCGTTCGTGTGCAGCGTGGTGAACACCAGGTGGCCGGTGAGGGCGGCGCGGATGGAGATCTGCGCCGTCTCCAGGTCGCGCGTCTCGCCCACGAGGATGACGTCGGGGTCCTGGCGCAAAAAAGAGCGCAGGGTGGCCGCGAAGGTGCGCCCCACGCCCTCGTTGACCTGCACCTGGTTGACGCCCTTGAGGTTGTACTCGACGGGGTCCTCCGCCGTCATGATGTTGTGCTCGGGCGAGTTGATGGTGTGAATGGCCGAGTAGAGCGTGGTGGTCTTGCCCGAGCCCGTGGGCCCCGTGATGAGCACCATGCCGTAGGGCTGGTGGATGGCCGCGTTGAACTTGTCCATGCTCCAGGAATCGAAGCCCAGCTGCGTGAGGTCGAGCTTGAGCGCGTCCTTGTCGAGGATGCGCAGCACGGCCTTCTCGCCGAAGATGGTGGGCAGGATCGACACGCGAAAGTCGATCTCGCGCGCGCCGAAGCGCAGCTTGATGCGTCCGTCCTGCGGCACGCGGCGCTCGGAGATGTCCAGGTTCGACATGATCTTGATGCGCGAGATGATGGCGGGTTCCAGCCGCTTGGGCGGCGCCAGCATCTCGTGCAGCACGCCGTCGATGCGGAACCGGATGCGAAAGACCTTCTCGTAGGGCTCCCAGTGCAGGTCGGAGGCGCCCTTCTTGATGGCGTCCGCGAGCACCATGTTGACCAGCTTCACCACGGGGGCCTCGTCGGCCGATTCCTTCAGCTCGAAGACGTTGACGTTGGCGTTCTGCTGCTCTTCCTCCACCACCTCGACGCTGGTCTCGCTGGTGATGTCGGACATCATCTCGTTCATCGACGCCTGCTGGACCTGGTAGTGCTTCTCGATCGCCTTGCGAATGGCCGCCTGCGGCGCCACCACGGGCAGGATCTGCAGATTCGTCATGAAGGCGACGTCGTCGAGCGCGAACACGTTGGTGGGATCGGCCATGGCGAGCGTGAGCGAGCCGCCGATCCGCTTCACGGGCACCACCTCGTACTTGCGGGCGATGGGTCCGGGCACGAGACGCAGCGTCTCGGCGTCGATCTCGAGGTTCGTCAGGGTGATGGAGGGGATGCCGTACTGGCGGGAGAGGAAGCCGATGAGCTGCTCTTCGTTGATGAAGCCGAGACCGACGAGAATGGAGCCGAGCTTGTCGGTCTTGCCCTTCTGCTCGGCCAGCGCCTGCTTGAGCTGCGCGTCGGTGACCAGGCCTTCGGCGACGAGGAGATCACCGAGCCGCCGGTTGACAGGCTGGCCGAGCTTTACCATTGAGACCTGACCATGGAGAAACTACTTTACCGTAGTCACCCTCTTCAACGTATCTGTAAAGGCTTTGAGGGCGTCGTCCTGGTACAGGACGAAAACCACGCGATTTACCGTCGTTTTTCCCGCTCTGAGATGAGCGGCGACCGCTCCCAGCATGGCCTCCGCCGATACCGCGGGGGCGACGTGCCCGACCCCGGTGCCGAAGGCGGGCAACGCGATGGAGGTGAGCCGGTGCTTGTCGGCCAGCGTCAGCACCGAGGCCGTGGCGCGGGCGATGTACTCGGGGCTGGTCTTGAGATCCGGCCCCATGACGGCGGCATGGATGACGTGCGTGGCGGCGAGGTTGCCGCCCGGCGTCAGCACGGCGTCGCCGATCTCGATGGGCCCTTGCTTGAGGGCCTCCTCTTCGATGATGACGCCGCCTTTGCGCTTGATCGCCCCCGCCACCCCCGTCCCCATGGCGAGGGTCGAATTGGCGGCGTTGACGAGCGCGTCCACTTCGAAGTCGGTGATGTCGCCGCGCTCCACGGACACCGAGGCGGCACCGATACGCGCTTTCATCGGCCGCGCTCCTGAGCCTTGACTGCGGTCCACGACTGCTCCAGCTCTTCCTGCGTGACGCCGCCCACGGACTTCCCTCGCGCGCTCAGATCGTCCTCCATTTCGGTGAACCGCCTGCGAAACTTCTCGATCGCCCCCCGCATCGCTTCTTCGGCATCGATGGATGACAGCCGCGCCACGTTGACCACCGAGAACAGCACGTCGCCCAGCTCGTCCTCGAGTCTCGCGCGGTCACCGGTGGCGAGCGCCCCGCGCGCTTCCTCGATCTCCTCTTCGACCTTCGCCCACGCCGCCTGCGCGCTGGGCCAGTCGAAATTCACCCGCGCCGCCTTCGACTGCAGCCGCTGCGCCCGCAACAGCGAGGGGAGCGCCCGCGGCACCCCGTCGATCACCGAGCGACGCCGGCCCTGCCGCTCCGCTTCCTGCTGCTTGATGGCTTCCCATTGCACCAGCACGTCGCCTGACGTCGCCACGTGCGCGTCGCCGAAGACGTGGGGATGGCGCTCCACCATCTTGTCGATGAGCCGCTGCAGCACCGTGCTCATCGTGAACTCGTCCGCTTCCGTCCCCACCTGCGCGTGGAAGACGACCTGGAACAGCAGATCGCCCAGCTCCTCTTCCACGGCGGCCGGCGCGCCCGCTTCGATCGCCTCCAGCACTTCGTAGGCTTCTTCGAGGAGGTAGGGCTTGAGGGAGACTCGCGTCTGCTCGCGGTCCCACGGGCACCCGTCCGGTCCGCGCAGGCGGCTCATGATCTCGACAAGCCGCTCAAAGAGAACACCGGGGGACTGGGTCATCTCCGTTCCTGGGGTCAAGCGATTATACAGCAGGGGTTTTTGCGTGTGCTAGGCTCGCCGATATGGCCGACCCGGACGCTGAACCCACCTTCAAGGTCACCGACCGGCGCCGGCGAGATGACGACGAGCCCGCCGCCGCCCCTGCCCCCGCCCGTCCGGAGCCGCGTCCGGCAGAGCCGCCGCGCCCATCGATCATCGAATCGCCGCGCGAAGCGTCGCCACCCCCCGGTGGTTCCGAGCGCAGCCTGGTCGGCCTGCTCATGATGCTCGGCAGCGAGGCGCTCATCGCGCTCGGCGAGGCGGCGGACCCCGTGAGCGGCCAGCGTCATCGCGAGCTGCCCCACGCCGCCGGCGTCATCGACCTGCTGCTGCTGCTGCGGGAGAAGACGGAGGGCAACCGCTCGCCGGAGGAGACGCAGGTGATCGACGAGCTCCTCTACGACCTTCAAATGCGGTACGTCAACGCGACGAAGCGACCCGGATAGTCGCGCGCCCGGGCTCGATCGTCACCGCCTCCACGTCCTCCGGCAGCGACCACCGGAAGATCGCGAGCGTCCCCGGATCCAGCAGCAGGCGCACCAGCACCGTCGGAAGCGGCAGCCGGCCCACGGCGAACTCGGACGGCTCGAAGCGCAGCCGCCGCCGCGCGCCCGCTTCCACGGTGGCGTGAGCGCGAATACGCAGCCAGACCTCGCGCGTTCCCCAGCCCGCCGGCAGCAGCTCCGACAGCCAGGAGAGCGGGGAGTCGACGAGCAACCGCCTGGCCGGCACGCGCCCGAACAGCTCGACGCTATCGCCGGCAAGCAGCTTGACGACGGGTGACGACAGGGGGAGCTGCCCGGCGAGCTGCCGGCTCACGAGCGCGTTGACTTCCGCTTCGGTGAACACGACCGGTCCCGCCGGCTTGCGCCGCCCCCGGCTGACGAGCTGAAAGACCTTCTGCTGCGCCCGGGCGCTGTCCTCCGGTCCGGCGACCACGACCGGGACGTCGGGCGCCTGCCGGAGAAGGACCGCCCCCCATGCGGCCGCGCCCAACAGAACGGCGAGGCCGAGGGCGATCAGGACCCCCGCCAGGCAACCTCCGCATCCCAAGCGCATTACGGACCACGGTAGCATCGCGTAGCGTAAGCCCCTCCAAGCAAAGGCTTCGGTTCTGACCGAGGCAAAAAAGATCGTCTCTAAGTTGACAGGTATAGACTCACTTGATATAAGAAATACGTACTCAAGATCACGGTCGGCAGGGAGGCCGGCCAGTCCTACAAGGAGGAGCTGATCATGGCGATGGAGCGTTGGCGTCCTTTCGGTACGACGATGGAGCGCTGGGAGCCGTTCCGCAACGGTGCGGACATCCAGACCGAGGTCAACCGTCTCTTCGATAGCTTCTTCGGCCGCCCGGCGGGCGGGGCCACCCGGGGGGGCCGCGCGTGGGCTCCGGCCGTGGACATGTACGAGACGAAGGACGACCTCGTGCTGAGCGTGGAGCTTCCCGGGGTTCGCGAGAAGGACGTGACCGTGTCGATCACCGGCGACCTGCTCGTCATCAAGGGTGAGCGCCGGTTCGAGCAGGAGGTCAAGGAGCAGAGCTTCCTGCACGTCGAGCGCACGTACGGCAAGTTCGAGCGGCTCCTCCAGTTGCCGATGCCGGTGCAGTCGGACCGGGTGAAGGTGACCTACCGCGACGGCGTGCTCGACATCCAGCTGCCCAAGGTCGAAGCGGTCAAGCCGAAGGAAATCAAGATCGACATTCTGTAGGACGCACCCAAGGCGGAGCGGGCGCCCGCTCCGCCTCATTTCAGCGAGACGTGAAAGGGAGACTGAGACATGGCGAAGGTGATCGGCATCGACCTTGGGACGACGAACTCGGTGGTGGCAGTCGTGGAGGGCGGCAATCCCACGGTCATCGCCAACCAGGAAGGCAGTCGCATCACGCCATCGGTGGCCGGCTTCACGAAGGACGGCGAGATCCTCGTGGGCCAGGTGGCGAAGCGGCAGGCCATCACGAATCCGGAGAACACGGTGTTCTCCATCAAGCGGTTCATGGGGCGCCGCCACGACGAGGTGGTCCAGGAAGCCAAGCTCGTCCCCTACAAGGTCGTCAAGGCCTCCAACGGCGACGTGCGCGTTGACGTGCGCGGCAAGCAGTACTCGCCGCCCGAGATCTCCGCCATGATCCTGCGCAAGCTCAAGGAGGCCGCGGAAGCGTACCTGGGCGAGAAGGTCACGCAGGCGGTCATCACCGTCCCCGCCTACTTCAACGACAGCCAGCGGCAGGCCACCAAGGACGCGGGCAAGATCGCGGGTCTCGAAGTCCTGCGCATCATCAACGAGCCGACGGCGGCGGCGCTCGCCTACGGCCTCGACAAGAAGAAGGAAGAGAAGATCGCCGTGTACGACCTCGGCGGCGGCACCTTCGACATCTCGATCCTCGAGATCGGCGAAGGCGTGTTCGAGGTGAAGGCGACCAACGGCGATACGCATCTCGGCGGTGACGACTTCGACCAGCGCGTGATGGACTGGATCGCCGAGGAATTCAAGAAGGAGCACGGCGTCGACCTCCTCAAGGATCGCATGGCGCTGCAGCGCCTGAAGGAAGCGGCCGAGAAGGCCAAGATGGAGCTGTCGACCACGCTGCAGACGGAGATCAACCTGCCCTTCATCACGGCGGACGCGAGCGGACCCAAGCACCTCGTGCTCACACTGACGCGCGCCAAGCTGGAGTCGCTCGTGGCCGATCTCATCGAGCGCACCATCGGGCCGTGCCGGCAGGCGATGAAGGACGCCGGTGTCTCTGCAGGCGACGTGGACGAGGTCATCCTCGTCGGCGGCCAGATCCGGATGCCGAAGGTCCAGGAGGCGGTGAAGGCCCTCTTCGGCAAGGATCCGCACAAGGGCGTGAACCCGGACGAGGTGGTGGCGGTGGGTGCCGCCGTCCAGGGCGCGGTGCTGACGGGCGAGGTGAAGGATCTGCTGCTGCTCGACGTGACGCCGCTGTCGCTCGGCATCGAGACGCTGGGGGGCGTGATGACCACGCTCATCTCGCGCAACACCACCATCCCGACGAAGAAGAGCGAGACGTTCACGACTGCCGCCGACAACCAGACGTCGGTGGAGGTGCACGTGCTGCAGGGCGAGCGGCCGATGGCCCGCGACAACCGCACGCTCGGCAAGTTCCATCTCATCGGGCTTCCCCCGGCACCGCGCGGCGTGCCGCAGGTGGAAGTGACCTTCGACATCGACGCCAACGGCATCCTCAACGTGTCGGCGAAGGACACCGCCACCGGAAAGCAGCAGAACATCACGATCACGGCCTCGTCCGGTCTCACCAAGGACGAGATCGACAAGATGGTGAAGGACTCGGAGGCCAATGCCGCCGAGGACACCAAGCGCAAGCAGGAGATCGAGGTCCGTAACCAGACCGACTCGCTGGTGTACGGCACCGAGCGCACGCTCGCCGAGCACGGCGGCAAGCTGCCCGAGTCCGATCGCAAGAGCGTGGAGGACGCGCTCACGGAGGCGCGCGAGGCGCTCAAGACGGACGACCTCGAGCGCATGAAGCGGGCGCAGGAGGGGCTGACGAAGGCCTCGCACAAGCTCGCCGAGATCATGTATCGCGAGGCGCAGGGCCAGTCCGCCGGCGCGGGCGGCCCCTCTCCCGACGGCCAGGCGTCCTCGGACGGGCCGAAGGATGGCGAGGTCGTGGACGCCGAGTTCGAGGACCTGGGCGAGAAGAAGTAGGCGATGCGTCGGGATTACTACGCGGTGCTCGGAATCGCGGCCACCGCGCCGCCGCGCGAGATCCGCCAGGCGTACCGGCGGCTCGCGCGGCAGTATTCCCCCGACGTCAATTTCTGGGATGCCGCCGCCCGCGGCCTGTTCGAGGAGATCGAGGCGGCGTATCGCGTGCTCAGTGACCCCGACGCCCGGGCGCATTACGACCGGGTCGGCCTCACCGCGGGGCGCGCGGAGGCGCTGGGGAGCGGCAGGCGCGGCGACGATGTTCACGTCGCCGTCGAGATCGGATTCGCCGACGCCGCCACCGGCGTGGTGCTGACGCTCGAGGTGCCGCGCTTCTCACGGTGCCAGGCGTGCGGCGGCATCGGCGAAGGCGGGCGGGGATGCGCGCATTGCCAGGGCCGGGGCGTGCGGCGCGCAGCGGAGGCGGTGCAGGTGCAGGTTCCCGCCGGCGTCGATACCGGCATGCAGCTCCGGGTGCGTGGGGAAGGCAGCGCGGGGCCCTTCGGCGGTCCACGCGGCGACCTGGTGGTGAGCACGCGCGTTCGCGAGCATCCATTCTTCCAGCGCAAGGGCGACAGCGTGCACTGCGAGGTGCCGGTGAGCGTGTGGGAGGCGCTGCGCGGGGCGCGTATCCGCGTGCCCACGCCGCTCGGCGAGGCCGTCCTCGTCATACCGCCGGGCACGGCCGCCGGAGAGGTCTTCCGGCTCCGCGGCCAGGGGCTCCCGCGGCTGGCGGGAGAGACGGCGGGTGACCTGTACGTGACCGTGCGCGTCGATGTGCCGGGCGGGCTCGACGCCCGCACGGACGAGCTCGTGCGCGAGCTCGAGCGACTGTTGCCCATGGAGCCGAGGGCGGGGCTCGAAGGTTACGCGGGAGGTGCAGCGTGACGGACCGCGGCAAGCCCCTGTACATGATCGGTGTGGTGGCGGAGATGCTGAAGGTCCACCCGCAGACGCTGCGTTTTTACGAGAAGAAAGGGCTCGTGCGGCCCAGCCGCACCGAAGGGCAGACCCGCATGTATTCGGCGGACGACGTCGAAGACATCGCCCGCCTGCTCCGTCTGACACGTGACCTCGGAGTGAATCTCGCCGGCGTGGAGATCATCCTAAAGATGAGACGCCGGATGGTCGATATGCAGAAGCAGATCGAGGATCTCGTCAGCTATGTCCGGGACAACGGCGTCGACGGTGCCGCCGGTGTCGCGCGGGAGCCGCGCGAAGCGCTCGTGCGCGCCGCGTCCGGACAGCTCGGTCCCGTCGATTTGTTTTGAGAGAGGGAGACGCAACAGACCATGACCGAAGACAGACGCGATAGGGAGCCGACGGTGCCGGACATCCTGGCCATTCTACCTCTGCGGGGGACCGTGCTCTTCCCGCACGCGGTGCTGCCGCTCGGCGCCGGGCGGGCTTCGTCGATCCAGCTCATCGAGGATGCCGTGCAGCACGGGCGGCTCGTCGGCGCCGTCATGCAGCGTGACCCTTCGCAGGAGGACCCGGCCCCCGCCGACCTGCACCCCGTCGGCACCCTCATGGTGATCCACAAGGCCATCAAGCAGGGCGACGGCACCGTGCGCGTGGTGGCGCAGGGCCTCGGCCGCTTCCGCATCGCGGACATCGTGGAGCGGACGCCGTTCATGCGGGCGCGCATCGAGGCCGTCGCGGACGTCGAGCCGGGCGAGGACCTCGAGTCGGAGGCGCTCGTACGCAGCGTCAACGCCCTTTTCGAGAAGGTGGTGTCGCTGTCGCCGACGCTGCCCGACGAGCTGATCAACATCGTGGCGGGGGCCGAGAGCGCGGGGGCGCGCGCCGATCTCATCGCCGCCTCCCTGCCCAACCTCGCCACCGACCTCAAGCAGCAGTTGTTGCAGACGTCCGATGTCAAGCAGCGGCTCAGCACGCTGGCGGCGGCGCTCGGCAAGGAAGCCGAAGTGCTCGCCCTGGGCTCCAAGATCCAGTCGGAGATCCACTCCGAGATGTCCAAGTCCCAGCGTGAGTACTACCTGCGCGAGCAGATGAAGGCGATCCAGAAGGAGCTCGGCGAAGGGGACGACCGTACGCAGGAGATCGACGCCCTCCGCGCCAGGATCGAGGAGGCGGGGATGACCGACGAGGCCCGCAAGGAAGCGCTGCGGGAGCTCGACCGGCTCGCCAAGATGCCGCCCGCGGCGGCGGAGTATACGGTGGCGCGCACGTACATCGACTACCTCGTCTCGTTGCCGTGGTCGCAGGAGACGACCGACACCATCGAGATCGACGCGGCGCAGTCCATTCTGGACGAAGACCACGAGGGGCTCGAGAAGATCAAGGACCGCATCCTCGAGCACCTCGCGGTGAAGAAGATCCGCCCGGACGGCAAGGACCCCATCCTGTGCTTCGTGGGCCCTCCCGGGGTGGGCAAGACCTCGCTCGGCCGCTCCATCGCGCGGGCGCTCGGGCGCAAGTTCCACCGCATCTCGCTCGGCGGCATGCGCGACGAGGCGGAGATCCGCGGCCACCGGCGGACGTACATCGGCGCGCTGCCCGGTCAGATCGTCCAGGGACTGCGGCGGGCGGGAACGAAGAATCCGGTCCTCATGCTCGATGAGATCGACAAGCTCGGCATGGACTTTCGCGGAGATCCCGCCTCCGCCCTCCTCGAGGTGCTGGACCCCGAGCAGAACGGGACGTTCCGGGATCACTACCTGGACGTCGCCTTCGACCTCTCGCGCGTGCTGTTCATCACCACCGCCAACGTGATGGATACGGTGCCCGCGCCGCTGCGCGACCGCATGGAGGTCATCCCGCTCGCCGGGTACACGGAAGAGGAGAAGGTGCGCATCGGACAGAAGCACCTCGTGCCCAAGCAGACGCGCGAGCACGGGTTGGTGGATGGTACCGACGTCGTCTTCACGCCGGAGGCGCTGCGCCTGCTCGCCCGCGGTTATCCGCGGGTGGCCGGCGTGCGAAACCTCGAGCGCGAGATCGCCCACGTCTGCCCCAAGGTGGCGCGGCGCCGCGCCGAAGGGCACACGGAGCCGGTGCGCGTGGTGCCCGACCTCGTCACCGCGTTCCTCGGCGTTCCGCGCTTCGAGCTCGAAGAGGTCGAGGAGCGCACGCGGGTGCCCGGCGTCGCCATCGGTCTGGCCTGGACACCCGCGGGCGGCGATGTCCTCTTCATCGAGGCGACGCGTATGCGGGGCAAGCATACCCTCACCCTCACGGGCCAGCTCGGCGACGTGATGAAGGAATCCGTGCAGGCGGGGTTGTCGTGGGTCCGCTCGCACGCCCCGCAGCTCGGCATCGACCCGAGCTTCTGGGAGAGCTCCGACATCCACGTCCACGTTCCTGCGGGCGCCATCCCCAAGGACGGGCCTTCCGCCGGCGTCACGATGACCACGGCCCTCGTCTCGCTACTGACCGGTCGCGCGGTGCGGCCTGGCCTGGCGATGACGGGCGAGATCAGCCTGTCGGGCCGCGTGCTGCCCGTCGGCGGCATCAAGGAGAAGGTGCTGGCGGCCCACCGCGCCGGCATCCGCACCCTGGTCCTGCCGCGCAGGAACGAGAAGAGCCTGTTCGAAGACGTGCCGGCGGTGGTTCGCGACGTCATGACCTTTCACCTCGCGGACGTGATCGAGGACGTCCTCCAGGCCGCCCTGGAGGACGCCCCAAGTTCGCGCCAGAATGAGCTTGTCGTCGAGTGGGCGTAACCGGCGTTTTCGCGGTTCCGCACGCGGGGCGAAGTCCGCTAAGATAGTGGTGTGCGTACACTGGTGCTGGCGCTGACGGTTGCCGCAACGTGCGCGGGCGTAGCTTCCGCCGGCGCCGAGACCTACAAGTTCTCGTCGCCCGACGGCACCACGCACTTCACCAATGCCCCGACGGATCCACGCTACAAGCGCATGGGGTACACCTCCGGCAGCGCCGCGGGCTGGCTTCGCCTGCCCCCCGCCCAGACCACGACCCGACTGTCCTACATGGCGGAGATCCTCGCCGCCGCGCAGCGCTACGGCGTGCCGGACCGCCTGGTGGCTGCCGTCATCCGCGCCGAGTCCGGCTTCAACCCGCGGGCGGTGTCGAGCAAGGGCGCGCAGGGGCTGATGCAGTTGATGCCCGGCACCGCGTCGAGCCTCGGCGTCCGCAACTCGTTCGATCCGCGGCAGAACATCGACGGCGGCGTGCGGCACCTCCGCGGCCTGCTCGACCGCTTTCCCCACAATCTGGCGCTCGCCCTTGCTGCCTACAACGCCGGCGAGAAGGCGGTGACCACCTACGGCGGCATCCCGCCGTATCCCGAAACACAGAATTACGTGAGCAAGGTGCTCCGATTCTATGGCTCGCCGGTGCAGGGTGGTGACACGCCGCCCACGCGCATCTACCAGACGATCGCCAAAGACGGCACCGTGACGTACACGAACATCCCGCCCCGCGGCCAGCAGTAACGTCCGCCCTCGCCCAGTCGCCCCTCAGCCGCGCCACGAGCGATCGAGGCCGCGGTACTGGATCGCCTCCGCGCAATGCTCGGGGGCGATGTCGGCGGCGCCGCTCAGATCCGCAATGGTGCGGGCGACCTTCAGCACCCGATCGTGACCGCGCGCCGACAGGCCGAGCCGGGTCATCGCCGCTCCCAGCAGATGCTGCACCGGAGGGGGCGGAGGGCACCAGCGCCGCACCTGACGCGCGCTCATCTCCGCGTTCAGGCGCGGGCCCCGGCTGCCGAAGCGCTCGCGCTGCCGCTCCCGCGCCGCTGTCACCCGCGCCCGGATGGTGGCGGAGTCGTCAACCGGGGTCGTGGAATGGAACTCGTCGGTGGTGAGGGCGGGGAGCTCCACGTGCAGGTCGATACGGTCCAGCAGGGGCCGTGACAGCCGCCCGAGATACCGGCTGCGCTCGGCGGGCGTGCACAGGCACCGCTCGAGCGAGGCGCAGCCGCGCCGGCACGGGTTGGCGGCCGCCACGAGCTGGAAGCGGGCGGGGAAGTCGCTCACGCCGCTCGCGCGCGCGATGGTGACGCGGCCGTCCTCCAAGGGCTGCCGGAGCGACTCAAGGACGTGCTGCTGAAATTCCGGCAGCTCGTCCATGAAGAGCACGCCCCGGTGAGCGAGCGTGACCTCGCCCGGATGGGGCGGGGCGCCGCCGCCGATGAGCCCGGCCACGGAGATCGTATGATGTGGCGCGCGGAACGGCCGTTCGGCCATCAGCGCGCCGCGCGCGGCGAGCAGGCCCGCCACCGACCAGATCGTCGTGACCTCCAGCACTTCGTCACGGGACGGCGGCGGCAGGACGGCGGGCAGGCGCCGCGCCAGCATGGTCTTTCCCGCGCCCGGCGGCCCCACGAGCAGGATGTTGTGCCCGCCCGCGGCCGCAATCTCCAGCGCGCGCTTGGCGTGTGCCTGCCCGCGCACGTCGCTGAAGTCGCCATCGTCCGTGCCGAGCGGTGTCGAGGCCTGCGCGGCCTCGATGATGGGCGGACGCTCGGTGCCGTTGAGCAGCGCGACCGCCTGCCGCAGCGTGGCGGCCGCCAGCACGCGCACGCCATCGATGGCCATGGCCTCCGCGCCGTTGTCGCGGGGGACGAGCAGGGTCGCGATGCGGTGGCGGCGGCAGGCGAGACCGACGGCCAGGGTGCCGCGGACGGGACGGATGTCGCCGTCGAGGGCGAGCTCGCCGATGACCGCAAAGGGGCCCACGCGCTCCTTGACGACTCCGGTGGCGGTGAGGATGCCGAGCGCGATGGGCAGGTCGAAGGAGGCGCCCTCCTTGCGGATATCCGCGGGGGCGAGGTTGACGGTGACGCGATCACTCGGGAAGGCGAAGCCGGCGTTGCGGATGGCCGTGCGCACACGCTCCCGGCTTTCGCGCACGGCGGAGTCCGGTAGTCCTACCGTCATGAAGGCCGGCAGCCCGGATGCCACGTCCACCTCGACACGCACGAGCGCGGCTTGCACGCCGACCAACGCCGCCGAGAGGACAAGGGCGAGCACGCGGCGATTGTGACGAGGGCCGCCCGACGGCGTCAATGTCCCGGGTTGGATACCGTCGAGCGGTGATAGAGTTCTGCGCACATGGCTCGGGACCTTCGCAGCCCGGATTCGACGAATACGGCACAGGGGCTGCGCCCGGTGATCCTCGTCGTCGACGACGATGCCGGCGTGCGGGATGCCTTCCGGCTCATCCTGGAGGACGCGTACGAGATCATCGACGTCGCCGACGGCGCGCACGCGCTCGAGGTCATTCGCTCCTCGCAGGTGGACGTCGTGCTCCTCGACATCCGGATGCCGGACATGGACGGCATCGAGGTGCTGGAGCGCCTCAAGGCGATCGACGAGGGCGTGGAGGTCATCCTCGTCACCGCGGTGAAGACGGTGCGCACGGCGGTGGCGGCCATGAAGCTCGGCGCCTTCGACTACCTCACCAAGCCCATCGACGACGAAGAGGACCTGCTCGC
>JBBDXO010000205.1:0-2534 GCA_040902295.1 Candidatus Rokuibacteriota bacterium
CAGGTGCCCGCCGAGGGCCACGCGATCGTCGACGCGATCGTGGCCAGCCGCGGCGCCGTCCAGGGGCCGTTCACGATGTTCCTGCACTGCCCCGAGCTGGCCGGCCGCGTGGCGCACCTGGGCGCCTTCGTCCGCTTCGAGGGCCCGCTCGACATGCGGGTGCGCGTGCTGGCGGCGATGGCGGTGGCGCGGGAGCTGGACACCGTCTACGTCTGGAGCGTGCAGACGGCGGGCGCCCGGCTGCTCGGCGTGCCGGAGGCGACGATCACCGCCATCCGCGAGCGGCACACGCGCGGCATGCCGCCGGGCGACGCCCAGATCATCGACTTCACCCGCGAGCTGATGACCCGGCACCGGGTGTCCGACGCGACCGCCAAGGCGGTGCGCGACCGCTTCGGCGACGAGGGATTCATCCAGCTCACGGGCACGATCGGCTACTACAGCCTGCTCGCGATGACCGTCAACGCCTGCGAGCTGGAGGCTCCGGCGAACGCCGAGGTGCTGCAGCAGGGCTGACGCCAATCGCTACGGCCGCAGGTCGGCGCCACTGATCACACGAAGGCGGGCGGCGGCACGAAGGCCTGGAAGTCGCGCTCGAGCAGCCGCGCGAAGGCCAGGCACGTGAGGTCGCCGTACTGCGGGCCGACGATCTGCACGCCCACGGGCAGACCGGCGGGCGTGAAGCCGCACGGGGCGGCGGTGGACGGCAGGTAGACGGCGCCCCCGTAGCCCGCCCAGAACATGTGATCGGTCACGGGCACGCGCGTGCCGTTGACCGTCAGCATGCGCTCGTGACGCTCGCCCTTCTGGTCGTGCGGAAAGGCGGCGGTGCCGGCCACCGGACACAGCAGCAGGTCGTACGTCGTGAAGAACTCCGCCCACGCCAGCCGCATGCGGTGCCGGGCCTCGTTGGCGGCCAGCCAGTCGCGGTGCGACAGCACGGCGGCGCGCGTGGCGCGCGCATGATAGCTCTCGTCGTCCGGCGCGAATGACCGTGCGAGGGCGAGGTTCCTGTCGAAGTCGGCGTCGCTCTGGCGATCCGACGTCGCCGAGCGCAGCAGGCGGACGTACACGCGCCACGCCTCCGCGGTGTCGATGACCGGACGCGCGCGGTCGTCCACCTTCACCTTCTGCCCGCGCAGGAACTCGCCCAGCGCCACCAGCCGGTCCTCCACCTCGCGATCGACGGGGAAGCCCGGCGCATCCAGCATCAGCGCCACCTTGAAGTCGCGCAGGCGCTTGGGCTTCGGCGCGCGCAGCCGGAGCTGCCAGCCCGCCGCTTCGATCGGATCCGGCCCCGCGATGACGGACAGCGCGAGCGCGAGATCGTCCGCCGTCCGTGCCAGCGGCCCCACCACGTCGATGTCGGCGGCCGCCGTCTGCCACGGCAGCGCCTGCCCTGTGCGCGGCACGATGCCCCACGTCGGCTTGTGGCCGTACACACCGCAGAAGTGCGCCGGGTTGCGGATGGAGGAGCCGATGTCGCTGCCCGCCTCCAGCGCGGTCAGCCCCGCCGCCAGCGCCGCCGCCGCGCCCCCGGAGGAGCCGCCCGGCGAGCGCGTCACGTCCCAGGGGTTGTTCGTGGTGCCGTAGATGGCGTTGAAGGTCTGCCAGTCGGCCAGGTAGAGCGGCACGTTCGTCTTGCCGAAGATCACCGCGCCCGCGCCGAGGAGGCGGTCCACCACGAGCGCGTTCGTCGCGGCGATGTTGCCCTTGTACGCCGGCACGCCCCACGTCGTGGGCAGGCCCGCCACGTCGTAGGACTCCTTGACGGTCATGGGCACGCCGTGCAGCGGCCCCCAGGTCTCGCCCCGCTTGAGCGCCCGATCGGCGGCGCGCGCCCGCGTGCGCGCCCGCTCGAAGTCGCGCACGACGACGGCGTTCAGCGCCCCGTCATACTTGCCGACGCGCGCCAGGTAGTGATCAAGCAGCTCGAGACAGCCGACCTTCTTCCTCTTGATGTCGGCGGCAAGCTGTTTGGCGGAGCGGAACGCAACGTCGGGCATCGGAACCTCCTGTGGGGGGGATGTATGCCCCCTCGGCCGGGGAGTATACGCGACGTATCGTCCCCGTGGCGTTGCCCGGCCCGTCGGCGCCGGATAGAGTGGGGGCATGTCGCAGGGGACGGTGACGCTCCGGCGCTGGACGCGAGTCGAGTACGACCGGCTCATCGATCTCGGAGCGTTCGACGGCGACAACATCGAGCTCATCGGCGGGCAGCTCGTCGTCGCCGAGCCGAAGGGCGCCGATCATACCTCCGCGATCAGCACCGTCGAGTACGCGCTGCGCGCGGTGCTGCCGCCCGACTGGATCGTCCGCACGCAGGCGCCCGTGTCGCTCGACGACGAATCCGAGCCCGAGCCCGACCTCGTCGTCGTGCCGGGACGCCCGGAGGACTATCGCCATGCGCACCCGGCACGTCCGCCGCTCGTCATCGAGGTGGCCGACTCCAGCCTCGCCTTCGATCGCGCGTACAAAGGCAGCCTCTTCGCCCGCGCGGGCATCCAGGACTACTGGATCGTGAATCTCGTCGA
>JBBDXO010000206.1:0-2530 GCA_040902295.1 Candidatus Rokuibacteriota bacterium
CGGTTCGCGGCGGATCTGCATGCGGTCAACTATCGGCCGCTGCGTCCCTCGCGGGCCGAGCTGACGGCGGTGTGCTCGCGGACGCGGGCGGCGGCGGAGAAGTTCGCCGCGCAGCATGCCATCCCGAGGGTGTTCACGGATTACCGGCAGCTCGTCGAGTGCCCCGACGTCGACGTGGTCGATGTCTGCTCCACGACCGACTCGCACCATGAGATCGCGATCGCGGCGGCCCAGGCGGGCAAGCACGTGATCGTGGAGAAGCCGCTCACGGGGTGGTTCGGGGACGGCGGCGAGGCGCGGGAGCGG
Organism: Candidatus Rokuibacteriota bacterium; assembly: GCA_040902295.1. Lineage (GTDB taxonomy): Bacteria > Methylomirabilota > Methylomirabilia > Rokubacteriales > CSP1-6 > JBBDXO01. Next base: position 307 of record JBBDXO010000206.1, read on the forward strand.
ATGCTGGAAGGCGCGCTGCGCCATGCGGACGCGGTGCTGGAGGCGGTGAGCCGGGCCGGCGTGACGCTGTGCTACGCGGAGGACTTCGTGTACGCCCCGCCGGTGGCGAAGCTGCGGCGCCTGGTCGACGCGGGCGGGGGCGCCATCATCGAGCTGCGGGCGGAGGAGAGTCACTCCGGCTCGCACGCGGACTACGCGCGGCGGTGGGCGACGGCGGGCGGCGGCGCGCTCCTGCGCATGGGATCGCACCCGGTGGGCGCGGTGCTGCATCTCAAGCACCATGAAGGCCTGCGCCGCCACGGACGGCCCATCCGCGCCCGCTCCGTCTTCGCCGACGTCGCGCGGCTGATGGCGCTGCCCGCCGTCGCCGCCCAGCCCCGGTACATCACCTCGAAGGCGGAGGACGTCGAGGACTGGTCCGTGGCCATCATCACCTTCGAGGACGGCACGAAGGCCACCGTGCACTCCAACGACACCACGCTCGGCGGCGTCCGCAACACCGTCACCGCCTACCTCACGAACGCCGTGATCCAGGCCAACATCAATCCCAACACCGCGGTGACCGCGTACGCGCCGGAGGCCGCCGTGTGGGGCGACGAATACATCACGGAGAAGGTCGAGACGAAGGCGGGCTGGCAGTTCCCGAGCCCCGAGGAGGACTGGATGCGCGGCTATCCCCAGGAGCTCGAGGACTTCATCGATGCCATCCGCGAGGGGCGCCCGCCCCTGTCGGGCGCGCTGCTCGCGCGCGAGGTGGTGGAGGTGATCTACGCCGGCTACGTGTCGGCGGCCACCGGCCGCCGGGTGGAGCTGTCGCGGGGATGATCGCCTTCACGAAAGGCCATGGCCTCGGCAACGACTACCTCGTCATGGACGAGGCCGATCTGCCGCGGGCGCTCACGGACGCCGCCATCGTGCGCCTGTGCGACCGGAACTGGGGCATCGGCTCCGACGGCATCTTGCTGAAGGTGGCCAGCGCGCGCGCGGATTTCGGCCTGCGCATCTTCAATCCCGACGCCAGCGAAGCGGAGAAGTCGGGCAACGGCCTGCGCATCTTCGCCAAGTACCTCTGGGACCACGGCCACGCCAAGGGGCGCGAGCGCTTCACCGTGGACACCAGGGGGGGCGTGGTCGAATGCGTGTGCCTGCCCAGGGACGGCCACGTCAACGCCGTCGTCGTCGAGATGGGCGCCGCCACCTTCAGGGCGCCGGACATCCCGATGAACGGCCCCGACCGGGACGTGGTGGCGGTGCCGCTGCAGCTCGGGGACGGCACCACGGTGACCGCCACCGCCGTGTCGGTGGGCAACCCGCACTGCGTGGTCTTCGTCGACCGCCTCGAGGAGGCGGACTGCCGGCGGCTCGGGCCCCTCATCGAGCGGCACCCCGCCTTCCCGCAGCGCACCAACGTGCAGTTCGCGCGCGCGGGCTCGCGGAGCACGGTCGATATTCTCATCTGGGAGCGCGGCGCCGGCTACACGCTGGCGTCGGGCTCGTCCTCGTGCGGCGCGGCGGCGGCGGCCGTCCGCAACGGGCTGTGCGATCACGGCCGCGTCACCGTGCGCATGCCCGGCGGCGAGCTCGCGGTGGACGTGCGGCCGGACTGGTCGCTGCGCCTGGAGGGTCCCGTCGAGGAGGTCTACAGCGGCCGCCTCTGCGCCGAGTTCGTCGACGCCTACCTGCGGGCGTGACCACCTTCCGCCGTCTCTGCGTGTTCGCCGGCTCCTCCGTGGGCGGGCGCGCGGAGTACGCGGACGCCGCGCGCGTGCTCGCGGCGGAGCTCGTGCGACGCGGCCTCGGCCTCGTGTACGGCGGGGGCGGCATCGGCCTCATGGGCGTCCTCGCGGACGGGGTGCTCGCCGCCGAGGGTGAGGTCATCGGCGTCATCCCCCGCGCGCTCGCGGCCCGCGAGGTCGCGCATCGCGGTCTCACCGAGCTGCGCGTGGTGGAGAGCATGCACGAGCGCAAGGCCACGATGGCCGCCCTCTCCGACGGGTTCATCGCCCTGCCGGGAGGGTTGGGCACCTTCGAGGAGACGCTGGAGATCCTCACCTGGTCGCAGCTCGGCATCCATCGCAAGCCGGTGGGCGTCCTCAACGTGTGCGGCTACTACGACGGATTGCTGAAGCTGCTCGCCTCCGCGGTGCGCGAGCAATTCGTCAAGCGCGAGTACCTCGGCCTCCTGCTCTTCGCCGACACCCCCGCCGATCTCCTCGACCTCTTC
>JBBDXO010000207.1:0-2494 GCA_040902295.1 Candidatus Rokuibacteriota bacterium
GCGCCCGCCGAAAACCCCCAGGCGCTGTTCGACGAGCTGCAGGCCTTCATGCTGCAGGTGCGCGATGCCGTGCGTGCCAACGCCGGGCTGCCCTGGCCGCAGCTGGAGGGTCTGGTGGACCGTGTGGCCGTCGCGCTGCGCGATTCCGCCGATCTCTTCTGGATCGCCAACCACCCGGCCCCCGGGCCCGACGGCGACTACCTCGCCCTGCATCAGGCGCGGGTGGGGGTGCTCGCGGTACGCATCGGCTCCGCCCTCGGCTACGACCGCTCGCGGCTGCTGGCGCTGGGCATGGCGGGCTGTCTCATCGACATCTCCCTCTGGCAGCTGCCGGAGGCCATCACGCGCAAGATGGACACGGGCACGGGGGAAGAGCAGACGCTCTACCGCTCGCACGCGCGTCTGTCCGCCGATCTCATCCGGCGCTCGGACCCGCCCTCGGACCGCATCCCCGACGCCGTCCTCGCGCATCACGAGCGCGAGCGGGGCCAGGGCTTCCCTCAAGGCTTGCAGGGCCCCGCCATCGACGGCGACGCGAAGATCCTCGGCCTCGTCGACACCTACACCGCGCTCACGGCGCCGCCGGCCTCCCGGCCGCGCCTGCGCCCGCACGAGGCGATCCGCGAGATCGTCAAGACGCGCCACGACGAGTTCCCGGCCGCGCTCATCAAGGCGCTGCTGTCCGAGATCTCCGTGTTCCCGCCCGGCACCGTGGTGCGGCTGAACACGGAGGAGATCGCCCGCGTGGTCGCCGTGAATCGCCATCATCCCCTCCGGCCGCGGGTGGAAGTGCTCACGGACGGCAAGGGGCATCGTCTGGGCGCGCCGAAGCTGCTCGACCTGTCGGAGGCGCCCTTCCTGTACATCACCGGATCCGTGGCGGAGACTCACTGATGGCGCAGTACGAGATGAACCTTCGCGATTACTGGCAGATCGTCCGCCGCCGGCGGTGGACGATCATCGGCTCCATGGTCCTCGCCATGCTCTTCAGCTTCTGGCTCGCCAAGCAGAAGGTGCCCACGTACCAGGCGACGGCGGCGGTGAAGTTCGAGCAGTCCACCTCGCTCTCGGGCCTGCTCGTGGAGGTGCTGTCGTACTCGACGTCGGACAGCATCGAGACGCAGGCGAGCCTCATCAAGAGCTACCCGATCCTCGAAGAGGTGGCGCGCCGGCTCAACCGCCTGCCGCAGAGCACGCGCGGCGAGGCGCTGCGCGAGTCGCGGGCGTACACGGCCGCCCTCGACGGCATCGGCGGCAAGATCCGCACCCAGCGCGTGCCGAGCACCTCGATCCTCGAGATCATCGCCACCTCCACCCACGCCAAGGAGGCGCGCGAGCTCGCCAACACGGTGGCGGAGGTCTACCGCGACTACAGCAAGACGAAGCGCAACGCGCGCATCACGGAGGCGCGCAAGTTCATCGAGGCGCAGCTGAAGGAGGTGGAGGCGCGCGTGACGCGGGCGGAAGAGGACATGTGGGCCTTCCGCGACGCCAACCGCGTCATCTCGCCGGGCGCGGAGTCCACGGTGCTCCTCTCGCTCTTCACCCAGGTCCGCGGCGACATCGAGCGCACGCGACAGCAGCGCACCGAGCTCGAGCAGGTGCAGTTCCGGCTGGCCCGCACCGACACCGCGAGCGTGGCGGAGCGCGTGTACATCGATCTGCCGAGCCCGGGGATGACGAAGCTGGCGGCCACCCAGACCGACCTCATGCTCGAGCGCAGCAATCTCGCGCTGGAAGTCACCGACAAGCATCCCCGCCTGCAGGCCATCGACGACCGCCTGCGCGAGGTGCGCGCGGAGATGCGCCGCGAGGTGGCGGCCCACGTGACGCTGCTGCGCAATCGCGAGGAGATCCTCGGCCGGCAGATGGGCGAGCTCATGCAGAAGAACCGCGAGGTGCCTGCCATCGAGCTCGGGCTGCAGCGGCTGCAGCGCGACGCGAAGGTGAACGACGACCTGCTCACGCTGCTGAAGACGAAGCACCAGGAAGCGCTCATCAAGGAATCCGAGGGCATCGAAGAGGTGACGTTCATCCGGCCCGCCGCGGAGCCGGCCGCCCCCGTGGGCAGCGACACGCTCAACACGCTGTTCATCGGCGCCCTCCTCGGGCTGATGCTCGGCCTCGTCGTGGCCTTCGTGCAGGAGACGCTGGACACCTCCATCGGCACCATCGAGGACGTCGAGAGCTACCTCGAAGTGCCCGTGCTCGGTATCGTGCCGCACATCGATCCCCGCGAGACGCTGCAGCGGCTCCTGGAGCGACGACCGGGGCTCGCCAGCATGGACCCCGACGTGTTGCAGAGCCACGCCCTGCTCATCACCCACTTCGATCCGAAGTCGCCGGTGGCGGAGGCCTATCGCACGCTGCGCACGAACATCCAGTTCCAGCGGATGGAGCGCGGCGGCAAGGTGCTCGTGGTCACCAGCCCCACGCTGCAGGAAGGCAAGACGACCACCATCGTCAATCTCGCGCTCACCATGGCGCAGAACGG
>JBBDXO010000208.1:0-8970 GCA_040902295.1 Candidatus Rokuibacteriota bacterium
ATCGAGGAGCGCCACGGCGTCGCCGGGGCGCTGCCGAGCGCCGGGGGGCTTGGGGACCCGTCGAGGTCCCCCATCACAATCGATCGCGCTGCCGAGCGTCAGGGGGCGTGATCGAGGAGCGCCACGGCGTCGCCGGGGCGCTGCCGAGCGCCGGGGGGCTTGGGGGACCCGTCGAGGTCCCCCATGTAGACGGGCGCGTAGAACGATGATTGCCCGGCCCCCTGCAGACACTCACGCGTGAACTCGATCAGGTGGTGACTCACCATCGCGGCGTGGAGGAGCGCCTCGATCTTCCCCGTCGTGATCAGCGGCCACGCCATGCGCCAGAAGGTGAGGCGGTAGTCGCCGCGCACGCCCACGCGCCACAGCAGGCGGCGCAGGATGCCGAGCCCCGTGACCACGTTGCCCCAGGACGCGCGCTGCGCGTTCGCCGGGTACGCCTTGCGGCGGGCGAACGTGTGCGCGACGTTGTGCGCATAGCGCTCGTACAGCGCCTCGGGCTCATAGGCGGCCGTGATGCAGCGGCGCCACATCCCGAGCACCTCCTCGTACGGCAGCGTGAACTCCACGTTCGACTCCCGGTCGCTGCGCTCCGGCAGCAGGCGCTTTTCCGCGGCCAGGCGCCGCCACAGCGGGGTCTTCGGCAGCGCGTAGAGGATGTTGATGGTGAGGAGCGGAATCCTCGACGCGCGCACGAAGTCGATGATGTGGTCGGCCGTCTTCGGCGTGTCCGTGTCGAGTCCGATGATGATGCCGGACACCACCTCGAGGCCGTAGCTGTTGATCCGCCGCACGGCGTCGAGGATCGGCATGCGGAGGTTCTGGTCCTTGGAGATGAAGTGCAGCGCTTCCGGCTCCGGCGTCTCGATACCGCAGAACACCGTGATGAACCCGGCCTCGCGCATCAGCTCCAGTACCCGGACGTTCCCGGCGATGTTCAGCGTCGCCTCGCACGCGAAGCGCACCGGATACCGGTTGCGCTCCTGCCAGGCGACGAGGTGCGGCAGCATCTCGAGCGCCGCCTTCTGGTTGCCGATGAAGTTGTCGTCGACGAAGTACACGGAGGCGGCGCCCGCGGCCGCGATCTCGTCCAGCTCACGGAGGATCTGGGTGGGCGTCTTCAGGCGCGGGTTGCGCCCGTACAGCTCGGGGATGTCGCAGAACTCGCAGCGGTACGGACAGCCGCTCGAGAACTGGATGTTCGCGATGAAGTATTCCCGGATGCGGATGAGCCCGTAGGCGGGCGTGGGAAAGTCCGACAGCGGCAGCCGTTCCACCGTCTCGAAGCGCAGCGGGCTCGGGGGCCGTCGCACGTCGCCATCGAGATGCGCGAAGAGCCGGTCGGTGGCGTCGCCGATCTCGCCGAGGTGCAGGATGTCGGCGTCCGGGTAGTACTCCGGACATCCGGAGACGGAGGGGCCGCCCACCACCACCACGCGCTCGTGCCCGTGCGCGCGGCGCGTGATGTCGTGGATCTGCGCGCGCTGGATGTGCATGCCGGACACGAAGACGGCGTCGGCCCACCGGAAGTCGGCGGCGGTGGCCCGGCGCGAGTTCTCGTCGATGAAGCGCACCTCCCACGACGCCGGCGCGTACGCCGCCACCGCGAGCAACCCCTGGGGCGGCATGAACGCCCGCACGCGCCCGCCGAAGAAGCCGTACGCGTGCTGGAACGTCCCGAAGGAGCGCGCGTACGCGGGATAGACGCACAGGATGCGGCGGCGCGTGGAGACGGCGATGGGCGTGCGCATAGGCGACGGCAAGCATAACGCGGTTTGTGTAGAATGCGGCCGACCAGGAGGACGTCCATGGATCTGAAATCCGTTCGAGCCGTCGTGACGGGCGGCGCCTCCGGCCTCGGGCGCGCCACCGCCGCCCGCCTCGTGAGCGCCGGCGCCCGCGTCGCCCTGCTGGACCGCCCCGCCTCGGCGGGCGCCGAGACCGCGCGCTCCCTGGGCGCGCACGCCGTGTTCACGCCCGCCGACGTCACCAGCGCCGACGACGTGGCCGCCGCCCTGCAGCGCGCCGCCGAACAGTGCGGCGGGCTCAACGTGCTGGTGAACTGCGCCGGCATCGGCACCGCGATGAAGACGCTCGGCAAGTCGGGCCCCGCCAGGCTCGAGGAGTTCACGCGGGTGATCTCCGTCAACCTCGTCGGCACCTTCAACTGCATCCGGCTCGCCGCCGTGCACATGGCCGGGAACGCGCCCGGCGCCGACGGCGAGCGCGGCGTCGTCATCAACACGGCCTCCGTGGCCGCCTTCGACGGCCAGATCGGCCAGGCGGCCTACTCCGCCTCCAAGGGCGGCATCGTGGGCATGACGCTGCCGATCGCGCGCGATCTCGCCGACCTCGGCGTGCGCGTGGTCACCATCGCGCCCGGCATTTTCGAAACACCGCTGCTCGGCACACTGCCCGAGCCCGTGCGCGCCTCGCTCGCCAAGCAGGTGCCCTTCCCGTCGCGTCTCGGGCAGCCCGACGAATTCGCCGCCCTCGCGTGCCACATCATCACCAACGTCATGCTCAACGGCGAGACCATCAGGCTCGACGGCGCCATCCGCATGGCACCTCGATGATCAACATGGGGGGCCTCGAAGGGCGATCGAGCTGAATGGGGGCCTCGACGGCCCCCAAGCCCCCGGCGCTCGGAAGCGCCCCGGCAAAGCCGTGGCGCTCCTCGATATCCGGGGCCGATCCCGCCCCGCTCCACCGATCTCGATGATCGCCCCGTAGATCGTGCGGCGGGCACGGCGGAGTCGGACGGTGTTCGAGACGGTGTCCGCGATGTCGGGGCGGGTGCGGGTGATCGATTATCGGCGGGAACGGCGGCTGGTGGTGCGGGGCGCCATCCTGTCCGTGCTGCCGCTCGACGGCGAGTGGTCGGCGGTGGAGCGTGAGTACTGGTGGCACGCACTCACGCGCGTGACGTTCCGGCCGCGACCGACCGCGCTCCTGGTGGGACTCGGCGGCGGCACGCAGGCCCATCTGCTCGCGCGCGTGACGTCCCCCCGCCTCATCACCGCCGTCGAGCGCGACCCCGTCATCCTGCGTGTCGCGAACGACTGGTTCGGGCTGGGCGCGCTGGGGCCGATGGAGTTCGTGTGCGCGGAAGCGTCGGCGGCGATGCAGGCGTTCGCACGCCAGCGGCGCCGCTTCGACTTCATCATGGAGGACGCCGCCTACGGCGACGAGCGCGCGCGCGCGATGCCGCTGGCGATCGGCCTCGCCACCCTGGTGGCGCCGGGCGGAACGCTCGTGGTGAACCGGCACCGGCGCGGCGACGCGCACGAGCTGGCGGAAGCGCTCGCCTTCGCCTTCGAAGACGTGCGCCTCCGCCGCGTGCGCCGTGAAGCCGAGAACGTGCTCGTGTGCTGCACGCGCCCGATCAGGCGGCGAACGAATCCAGGCAGCGCCTGAAGCCGGCCACGATCTCGTCGTGCGCGGCGTCGTCGCCGGCGATCGCACGCGCGACCGTCGTCGTCTCCAGCGTGCAGCCGCCCGCGAGGCGCGTGCGCCGCGCGAGCAGGATGAAGTACCCGTCGTCGACGTCGCCGATGGAGATCAGGCGGGTCGCCGGATCAACCTCGCGGACGACACTCGCGAGGAAGTTTGCAGCGCGGACGGACGGATGGTGGTCCATAGCCCCCCTCCAGCTGCAAAACAGACGCCACGTACACGACGCGCTAAGCTGTGCGAAGCCGTTTGTACCGGATGCGGTGCGGCTGATCCGCGTCCGCGCCCAGACGGCGCTTGCGATCCGCTTCGTAGTCCGCGTAGTTGCCCTCGAACCACACCACCCGCCCCTCGTCCTCGAAGGCGAGCATGTGGGTGGCGATGCGATCGAGGAACCAGCGGTCGTGGCTGATGACCACCGCGCATCCCGCGAAGGCGAGCAACCCGTCCTCGAGCGCACGCAACGTGTCGACGTCGAGGTCGTTCGTCGGCTCGTCGAGCAGCAGGAGGTTGCCGCCCGCCTTCAGGGTCTTCGCGAGATGCAGGCGGTTGCGCTCACCACCCGACAGCTCGCTCACACGCTTTTGCTGGTCACTGCCCTTGAAATTGAACGAGGCCACGTAGGCGCGCGACTGCATCGTGCGCGCGCCCAGCGCGATGGTGTCGGAGCCTTCGGAGATCTCCTCCCACACGGTGCGCGAGCCCACCAGCGCGTCGCGGCTCTGGTCGACGTACGCGGGCACGACGCTCTCGCCCACGCGCAGGCTGCCCCCGTCGGGCTTCTCCTGCCCCACGATCATGCGAAACAGCGTCGTCTTGCCGGCGCCGTTGGGCCCGATCACTCCCACGATCCCGCCGCGCGGCAGCGTGAACGACAGGTCGTCGATGAGCACACGGTCGCCGTACGCCTTGCTCAGGTGGTCGGCTTCGACCACCATGTCGCCGAGGCGCGGCCCGTCGGGAATCTGGAGCTCGAGCGCGGCCGCGCGCTTCTCGACCGACTCGCTCAGCATGGCGTCGTAGGCCTGCAGCCGCGCCTTGCTCTTGGCCTGGCGGGCGCGCGGTGACATGCGCACCCACTCCAGCTCGCGCGCCAGCGTGCGCTCGCGCGCCGCGTCGGCCTTCTCTTCCTGCGCCAGGCGCTGCTGCTTCTGCTCCAGCCACGAGGTGTAGTTGCCCTCCCACGGGATGCCGGCGCCGCGATCGAGCTCGAGGATCCAGCCCGCCACGTTGTCGAGGAAGTAGCGGTCGTGGGTGATGGCGACCACGGTCCCCGCATACTCCTTGAGGAAGCGCTCGAGCCACGCCACCGACTCGGCGTCGAGGTGGTTCGTGGGCTCATCGAGCAGCAGCATGTCGGGGCGGGAGAGCAGCAGCCGGCACAGCGCCACGCGCCGGCGCTCGCCGCCCGACAGCGTGCTCACCTGCGCGTCCCCGGGCGGCACGCGCAGGGCGTCCATCGCCATGTCCACCGTGTGATCGAGATCCCAGGCGTTGACGGCGTCGATCTGGTCTTGCAGCCGCCCCTGCTCTTCGAGCAGCTTGTCCATCTCGGCGGGCTTGAGGTCCTCGCCGAGGCGCGCGCTCACCGTCTCGAAGCGGTTGAGCACCGCGCGCGTCTCCGCCACGCCTTCCTCGACGTTCCCCCGCACGTCCTTGGTGGCGTCGAGCTGCGGCTCCTGCGGCAGGTAGCCGATGCGCAGCCGCTCCGCCGGACGCGCCTCGCCCATGAAGTCGTCGTCGACGCCGGCCATGATCCGCAGCAGCGTCGACTTGCCCGCGCCGTTGGCCCCCAGCACGCCGATCTTGGCGCCCGGATAGAACGACAGGTAGATGCCGCGCAGGATCTCCCGCTTGGGCGGGACGACCTTGCGCAGGTCCTTCATCACGAACACGTATTCACCAGCCATCGTCCCAGTATCCCACCACTGAGAAGCCAGACCGCGAATGTGTATGCCCCGACCGGCAGGGGCCGCCCGCAGGGTGGGCGGGGCCCGCGTGCGTGACCCGAGCAAGCGGCGGGCTCTGGCCGGTCGTCGGCCTTACGCGGCGCCGAGCAGGCGGCGGTGGTCGGGCATCATGCAGCGGTTCTGCACGACGTGGATGCCGGCGTCGGCGAGGCGGCGGGCGGCGGCGTCGTTGCGGATGCCGAGCTGGAACCACACGACGGCGGGCTTCCAGGGCAGCGCCAGGATCTCCGTGGCGTGCCCGACAAGCAAGGCGGGCCGGCGGAAGACGTCGATCACGTCCACGGGCTGCCGCAGGTCGGCCAGGGTCGACACCACCGGCTCACCGAAGATCTCCTCACCCTCGAGGATGGGGTTCACGCCCTGCACGAGGTATCCGCGCGACTTCAGATACGCCGGCACGTAGTACGCCGGCCGTGAGCGGTCGTTCGTCGCTCCCAGCACGGCGATGGTGCGCGCCTCGCGAAAGATTCGCGCGAGGCCGGCGTCGTCGTCCACGAGGTACTCCTGCCACGCGCTCATGTCCTCACCGTCTCACGGGGTTTCGAGGGCTGCAACCAGCTCCGCGCCGAACGTCTCCACGCGCCAGCGGCGAATGCCGTCCACGTGCGCGAGCTCCTCCACCGTGCGTGGCCCCACCTCCGCGATGGCGCCGATGAGCCGATTGGGCAGCAGCAGGCCGGGCTCCAGCGCGAAGCGCTCGGTGGCCCCGGCGCGCCAGCGCCGCAGGCGATCGATGCGCCGGCTCACCGCCGCCACGAACGGCGGGCGCGGCCGCCGCTCGAGCAGCGGCCACTGCTCGGGCTCCAGGGCGAGGGCTTTGTCGACGGCGGCGAGGATGGCGGGCCCCCAGCGGCCGATGACACGCGGGGTCACGCCTTTGATCTCGGCGAGAGCGGCGGCGTCGCGGGGCGCCGCCCGCGCCACCGCCATGAGGATCTCCTCGGACAGCACCTTGAACGGCGGCCGGTCGGCCGCCCGCGCGAGCTGCTCGCGCAGCTCGAACAGCGCGCGCACGATGGCGCGCTCCTGCGGCGTGAGATCGCGCGCCCCCTTGAGCCCCAGGTAGGCGTCGGGATCCACCACGCGCTCCACCGCGGGCTGGGCCGCCAGCGCTGCACACTCCTCGGTGACCCAGGCGAGCCGGCCCGCCGCGCGCAGCGCCTCCACCAGCTTGTCCTTGAGCGCGAACAGGTGCGTGACGTCGGCCGCCGCGTACTCGATCTGGGCCGGCGACAACGGCCGCGCCGACCAGTCGTCCTTCTGGCGCGAGGGGGGCAGGGTGACCGTCAGGTAGGTCTCGATGAGCACGTCGAGCCCGAGCGAGCGTCCGCCCAGAAAGCGCGCGGCGATGGAGGTGTCGAAGACCGACGCGAACGTGAAGCCGTAGCGACGCTTGAGAATGGCGAGGTCGTTGTCGCCCGCGTGCACCACGAGCAGCGGCGCGGGGTCGGCGAACACCGGCCGCAGCGCCGAGAGATCGGGCAGCGCGAGCGGATCGACGAGCCACGCGTCGCCGTCACGCACTCCGAGCTGCAGCAGGGACAACCGCTCGGGATAGTGGTGGAGACTGTCGCCCTCGGTGTCGAGGGCGACCTCCTCGGCCGTGCCGAGCACGTGGGCGAGGCGCTCGAGCTCGTCGGGACGGGCGGTCCAGATCGCCGCGATCAGGGCTTCCGATCGATGATGGATTGCTCCATGCGCTCGAACCTTCGCCGCAGCGGCTCGAGGCCTTCGTCGTGCGTGATGACGTACAGGCGATCCTCCCGGATGGCGGCCATGACCATCTCGGCCACCGTCTCCGGCGCCAGCGTGCGGCCGATCAGCTCCACCGGCTCCGCCGCCGTCTCCTGCGCGTTCCGGAGAGCCTCCGGACGGTGACGTCCGGCCGCCCGGATCTGCGTCTGCACGCCCATCGGGCAGAGGACGGAGACGCCGATCCGGTGGGGCTTGAGGTCCTTCGCGAGAGTCTCGGAGAGGCCGACGACCGCATACTTCGAGGTGTTGTAGACGCCGAGCCCGCGCGTGGCGATCAGCCCCGCCATGGACGCGGTGTTGACGATATGGCCGGGCGCCTTCTGCGCGATCATGCGCGGCACGAACGCCTCGATGCCGTGGATGACACCCCAGAGGTTGACGCCGAGCACCCACTGCCAGTCCCGATGCGTGGCCGCTTCCAGGCCGCCATGGGTCACGACGCCGGCGTTGTTGCAGAGCACGTGCACACCGCCGAAGGCCTCGAAGGCCCGCCGCGCGAGCGCCTCCACCTGGGCGCGGTCGCTCACGTCGGTCCGCACGGCCACCGCGTCGCCGCCGCCCACGGTGATCTGGCGCACGACATCGTCCATGCCGCGCTCGTCGACGTCGGCGACGACCACGTGGGCGCCGTCGCGGGCGAGGGCCATCGCCATGGCGCGTCCGATGCCACTGGCGCCGCCGGTGACTACGGCTCCCCGCGCTCGAACGTCCACGTCGCCTCCCTGTGCGTCAGTTGGGGCTCAGGTTTCCCACAAACGGCCGCAGCACCGTTTCGAGACGGTCGATGTCGGCCGGCTTGTGCAGAAAGCCGGCGAACCCCAGCGCCTCGGCCCTCATCAACGTAGCCGGGCTTAGATCTCCGGTCAATGCGACGATGGGCGGCCCCGGCCCGCCGTTGAGGCCCCGCACGCGGTCGGCGAACTCGAAGCCGTGGATACCGCGCAGGTTGAGGTCGAGGAGGACGACGCTGGGACGGGTGCGCCGGATGAGCTCGAGGCCGGCTTCGCCCGACTCGCTCATGAGGATCCGTGAGGCGGGGAAGAGGGCGGTCAGAATCTCGCCCAGCGCCTGGCGCGTGTCGGTATCGTCCTCCACCACGAGGATGATCGGCATCTCAGCCCGCCGCCGGCAGCTCCACGCGGTCGAGCCAGCCCGGACGCCAGCCCGTCCGTCGAATGGTAGCCGCCACGCGCTCGGGATGGCCCCAGTCGCTCCAGTCGATGTCTTTCACGCGCATCGTGGCCAGCCGGCGCGCGGCGGGCACGAGCACGCGATCGGAGAAATTCACGGCGGGCGTGCGCGCGTAGACGCGCTCCGCCACCGCCGCCTCACGACGGGCCGAGGCCGTCCGCAGCGGGACGAAGGCGGCCGCCAGCTCGGGCGCGCCGGCGGCGATGAGGTCCAGGAACGTGTCCACGAGGCCGACCATCACGAAGCTGTTCCAGAGGGCGCCCACGCGAAGCAGGCGCTCGGCCAGCGCCAGGCCGGGCTTTTCCCAGAAGCGGAGGACCGGGTATCCGAGCTCGCCGTCCAGCGGCCAGGGCGCCCGCTCGATCCAGCCATACTCGGTCTCGGGGCTCTGCGCCTCGATGCCGAGCAGCACGACGGTGCCCGGCCGGCGCTCGACCAGCTCCTGGGCGCTCCGCACGTACTCGATGAACGCCGCGTCGTCCGCAATGTAATGATCGGAAGGAAAGATTGCCACGGGCACGTTCCCGGCCAGCCGCTGGATGCGGAGGAGCGGGTACAGCACGCCGGGCCCCGTGCCGAGGTTCGACGGCTGCACGACGAG
>JBBDXO010000208.1:9070-17368 GCA_040902295.1 Candidatus Rokuibacteriota bacterium
ACGATGGGCACGGGCAGATCCGGGTGATCGGCCATCCAGCCCAGCTCGGGGTGGGCGGCCGCCATCGCCTTCGGCTCCTTGTTGAGCATCATCGTGCGGAAGGGCAGCCGCGCGGCGCGGTAGAGGGCGTCCTGGATGTGCGAGCGCCCCCACCCCGCCCTCGCGAAGATGTCGGCGTGCTCGGGACAGATGAACAGCGAGTTGTGCTCCTTTTCTTCCGTCTTCGTGCGCGGGTCGGCGCGCCGCCCGATCAGCCACAGGCCGGTGCCCACCTGCGCCACGTTGGTGGCGGCGGTGGCGAAGACGCCGATGAGATCCTCGGGCGTCGTGGAGCGGAAGTCATGCAGCTCGCACATGCCGTAGACGAAGTGCACGGTGACCGTGCTCGCCTCGCGCGCGTAGCCGCGCGTGACGTGATAGGGCTCCCACGGGCTCTCGCGCTCGTTCTCCGCGCAGCACAGGCTGTACTTGAGTGGAGAGCCGATGGTGTCCATGTCGGAGCTGCCCACGTAGGTATGGCCGACGTTCATCATGACCAGCCGCAGCGCGCGGCCGATGGCGGTGTTCGCCGCCGAGGGGGCGCCGGGGCCGAGCGCGCACATGCCGGAGTTGATGCTGGCCGCGCGTCCCTGGGGCCCGTTGACGAGCACCAGCGGCGCGTGCGGCCCCGTGGACATGGCCTTGTTGCGCAGGTACATCTTCGGCTCCGCGAGCGCGCGCACGGCCGCGATGAGGAAGGGCAGATGCGCGGGCACGCAGCCTGCCATCACGGCGTTGACCGCGAGCGCGCGCACGGTGGCAAGCCCGAAGCCGGGCTCCAGCGTGCACACCACCTCCTCGGGCGCCCGCTTCGTGCCCGCGAGCATGGCGGCCACCGCCCGCTCGGTGGGCGCCACCAGCGGAAAGCCGTCGCCCCACCCCCGCGTGATGAAATCGCCGTTCATGGCGGCGAGGGCGGCGAGCAGGTCGTCGCCCTCGTAGGCCAGCCGCTCGTCAGGGGCGGCGCGCTCCCTGGGTGCGGGCTGCTCCACGGGCCGGGTGAGGCCGGCCAGCACCTGCTCGAACGCGTCCTCCGCCATGACGTGCACGGCTTCGGGCCGCTGGTTGGTGAACGGCAGCGGCACCACCGCGATGGGCAGGCCCGGCAGCCCGAAGGTGGCCGCGCTGCGCTCGGCGTCGTGCACGAAGGTCTTGGACGTGAACAGCACGGTGGGGATGCCCCGCCGCTCCAGCTCCACCATGTCGTGGATACCCCACGACGTGCAGGAGCCTCAATCGGCGGTGGTGCCGACGACGGCCTGCACCTCCGAGGCGATGCGGTCGGCGTCCTCCGCGGTGGCGTGGCGCATGAGCCAGCCCACCGAGCCCGTGTACCGCTTGAAGGTGGTCCCGGGAAAGCGCGCCGCGAGCAGCGACTCGGTGCGGTCGAGGGCCGCGTCGCCGCCGGCCTTCATGTTCCAGTAGAGACCGACGGTGGCGCCGGTGAGGTCGCGGGGGCGGGTGGCGGGCTTCACGGAATGCTCCACCGTCTTCGCCACGGGATTCAGGATGTCGAGCCGGGCCATGGGGTGGCCTCCTTTTCTACGCGATGACCTTGCGCGTGCGCAGGTCGGCGATGGCGGCGCTGGCGTAGCCCAGCTCGCCAAGCACCTCGTCGGTGTGCTCGCCGCGCATCGGCGCGTGGCGCCGCACGCCGGGCTCCATGCCGGAGAAGGTGAGCGGCACGCCCACCACCGGGATGTCGCCGAGCTTGGGATGCTGCATGCGGCGGATCACCGAGCGCGTGGCCGTCTGGGGATCATCGAGCATCTGGTCGAGCGTGTTGACGGGCGTGGCGGGCACCCCGCCCTTGTCGAGCATCCCCAGCAGCGTCTCGCGATCGTAGCGGGCGGCCACGCCCTCCACGGCCTCTTCCAGCTCCCGGCGGTGCTTGACCCGTCCCACGTTGTCGGCGAAGCGGGGGTCGTCCGCCATGCCGTTCAGCCCGAGGACGGTCGCCACCCGCTTCCAGAGCCGGTTGTTGGCGGCGGCGATGAACACCCACTGCCCGTCCGCGCACTTGAAGTTCCGGTACGGTGACAGCGACGGGTGGGCGGAGCCGAGCGCGCGGGGGACGGTGCCCGCGAGCAGGTAGCCCTCCGCCTGGAAGTTCAGCAGCCCGATGGCGGTCTCGAGCAGCGAGGCGTCCACCCGCTGGCCCACGCCGGTGTGGTCGCGCAGCCGCAGCGCGTTGACGATGCCGAAGGCCGAGAGGATGCCGGTGGTGAGGTCGAGGAACGACACGCCGCAACGCACGGGCGCGCCGCCGGGCTCGCCGGTGATCGACATGATGCCGGAGAACGCCTGCATGAGCGCCTCGTACCCGGCGGAGTCCGCCCGCGGCCCCGTGCGGCCGAACGCCGACACCGAGCAGTACACCAGGCGCGGGTTGAGGGGGGCGAGCGCCTCGTAGCCGATCCCGAACTCTTCCATGGTCCCGGTGCGGAAGTTCTCGATGAGCACGTCGGCGCGGGCGACGAGCTTGCGGACGATGTCGACGCCGTCGGCCGCCTTGAGGTTCACCGCGATGCCCCGCTTGTTGCGGTTGTTGACGATGTAGCCGGCGGATTCGCCCTCCTTGTGGGGCGGCCACGTGCGGGACTCGTCACCCGCCTCCGGGTCCTCCACCTTGATCACGTCGGCACCCATGTCGCCGAGGAGCGCGCCGCAGAAGGGGCCGGCAAGGACGCGGGAGAGATCGACGACACGGACACCGTCGAGGGCGAGAGGTCGGGTCATGTGCGCTACTATAACCTCATGAGCCGGCTCCGCGATGCCCTGTCGAGCCGCATCCTCGTGCTCGACGGCGCCATGGGCACGATGATCCAGGCCGCCGACCTCGGCGCCGACGACTTCGGCGGCGCCCGGTACGACGGGTGCAACGAGCACCTGAACCTCACGCGCCCCGACGTCATCCGCGACATCCACGCCGCCTACTTCGACGCGGGTGCCGACGTCGTCTCCACGAATACGTTCGGCTGCGCGCCCTACGTGCTCGCGGAGTACGGCCTCGCCGAGCGCGCCTACGAGATCACGCGCGCGGCGGGGCGCCTGGCGCGCGAGGCGGCGGGGAGCCGCTTCGTCATCGGTGCCATGGGCCCCTCCACGCGGTCGATCTCCGTCACGCGCAACGTGAGCTTCGACGAGGTGATGACGGCCTACGAGCTCCAGGCGCGCGCGCTCGTCGACGCGGGCGTGGACGCCCTGCTCCTGGAGACGTGCCAGGACACCCTCAACGTGAAGGCGGCCGCCATCGGCGTGCGGCGCGCGCTCGCGCAGGCGGGCGCCGCCCTGCCCCTCATGGTGAGCGCCACCATCGAGCCCATGGGCACGATGCTCGCCGGCCAGGGCGTGGAGGCGCTCTACGTCTCCCTCGAGCACCTCGACCTCTTCTCCATCGGCCTCAACTGCGCCACGGGGCCGGAGTTCATGACCGACCACCTCCGTTCGCTGTCGGCGCTGTCCACGCGCTACGTGAGCGTCTACCCCAACGCCGGTCTCCCCGACGAGCGCGGCCTGTACGGCGAGAGCGCGCACAGCCTCGCCTTCAAGCTCACGCGCTTCGTGGACGAGGGATGGGTCAATCTCGTCGGCGGCTGCTGCGGCACCACGCCCGCGCACATCCGCGCCATCGCCGACCTCGTGCGCGGCCGCCCGCCGCGCGTGCCGCAGCCGGCGGAGCCGGTGGCGGTGAGCGGCGTGGACGTCCTCTACCCCGCCGACGACAACCGGCCTCTGTTCGTGGGCGAGCGCACCAACGTCATCGGCTCGCGCAAGTTCAAGGGCCTGGTGGTGGAGGACCGCTTCGAGGACGCGGCGGAAGTGGGCCGGGCGCAGGTGAAGGCGGGCGCGCAGGTGCTCGACGTGTGCCTGGCCAATCCCGACCGCGACGAGGCCGCCGACATGGAGCGCTTCATGCGCGAGCTCACCCGGCGCGTGAAGGTGCCCCTCATGATCGACTCCACCGACGCCGCCGTCATCGAGCTGGCCCTGCGCCACTGCCAGGGCAAGGCGATCGTGAACTCCATCAACCTGGAGGACGGCGAGGAGCGCTTCCAGAAGGTGGCGCCCATCATCCAGCGCTACGGGGCGGCGGTGGTGGTGGGCTGCATCGACGACGACAAGACGCAGGGCATGGCGGTGACGCGCGCGCGCAAGGTGGCGGTGGCCGCCCGCTCCTACGACCTCCTCACCCGCGTCTACGGCCTCCCCGCCCGCGACCTCATCTTCGACGCCCTCGTGTTCCCCGTTGGCACCGGCGACGTGAACTACCTCGGCTCCGCCGTGGAGACGATCGAGGGCATCCGGGACATCAAGGCGCGCTTTCCGGAGTGCACGACGATCCTGGGCATCTCCAACGTCTCCTTCGGCCTGCCGCCGGCGGGCCGCGAGGTGCTCAACGGCGTCTTCCTGTACCACTGCATCAAGGCCGGGCTCGACTACGCCATCATCAACACGGAGCGGCTGGAGCGGTACCCGTCCATTCCGGAAGAGGAGCGGAGGCTCGCCGAGGACCTCCTGTATGGCCGCGGGGAGGATCCCGTCGCCGCGTTCGCCGCGCACTTCCGCGAGCGGGTGAAGGCCCGGCCCGCGAAGGCCACCCTGCCCCTCGACGAGCGCCTGGCCCGCTACATCGTGGAGGGCAGCCGCGACGGGCTCATCGACGACCTCGACGCCAAGCTGAAGGAGGCGGCGCCGCTGGCCATCATCAACGGCCCCCTCCTGAAGGGCATGGACGAGGTGGGCCGGCTCTTCAACGACAACCAGCTCATCGTGGCGGAGGTGCTGCAGTCGGCGGAAGCGATGAAGCTGGCGGTGGCGCACCTCGAGCCGTTCATGGAGAAGTCGCAGTCGTCCACGCGGGCCACCATCGTGCTCGCGACGGTCAAGGGCGACGTGCACGACATCGGCAAGAACCTGGTGGAGATCATCTTCGGCAACAACGGCTACCGCATCATCAACCTCGGCATCAAGGTGCCGCCCGAGGAGCTCATCGCGGCCTATCACGCGCACAAGCCGGACGCCTTCGGCCTCTCCGGGCTCCTCGTGAAGTCCGCGCAGCAGATGGTCGTCACCGCGCAGGACTTCAAGGCGGCCGGCATCGACATCCCGCTCTTCGTCGGCGGCGCCGCCCTCACGCGCAAGTTCACGGCCACCCGCATCGCGGCCGAGTACGGCGGCGTGACGCTCTACGCCCGCGACGCCATGGACGGGCTCGATCTGGCCCACCAGCTCTTCTCGGCGCCCACGCGTGAGGGGCTCGTCGAGCGCGTGCGTGCCGAGCAGGCCGCGCTCCTCGACGCTGCCGCCGCCCCCACCGCGCCGGCGCCCGCGGCGGCGCCCGCGCGGGCGCCGTCGGCGCTGGACCGCGTCGAGGTGGAGGTGCCGCCCGACCTCGAGCCCCACGTGCTGCGTGACGTGCCCCTGGCGCACGTCTATCCCTACGTGAACCTCCAGATGCTCTACGGCAAGCACCTCGGGCTGCGCGGCGCGGTGGCGCGGCTGCTCGAGGAGGGCGACGCCAAGGCCCTGGAGCTGCAGGAGACGGTGGAGACGCTCAAGCGCGAGGCGGCGGCGCAGGGCTGGGTGCGCGCGCACGCCGTCTACCGCTGGTACCGCGCCCGCGGCGCGGGGGAGACGATCACCCTCTTCGACGGAGCGGGTGCGGCGGCGGCGCGCTTCACGTTCCCGCGCCAGCGCGAGGGCGAGCAGCTCTGCCTGGCCGACTACGTGCGCGGTGACGTCGACGACTACGTGGCGCTGTTCGCGGTCACGTGCGGCGAGGGCGTGCGGGCGCGCGCGCAGGCGCTCAAGGAGCGCGGCGAATACCTGAGATCGCACGCGCTGCAGGCGCTGGCCATCGAGTGCGCGGAAGGCCTCGCGGAGATGCTGCACGCGCGGCTGCGCACGCAATGGGGCTTCCCCGACGCGCCCGGCACTCCCATCGGCGATCTCCTGAAAGCGCGCTACCGTGGTCGGCGCGTGTCCTTCGGGTATCCCGCCTGTCCGGACCTCGCCGACCAGGCCACGCTGTGGCGCCTGCTGCGTCCCGAGCAGATCGGCATCGAGCTGACGGACGGTCACATGATGGATCCCGAGGCGTCGGTGTCCGCCCTCGTGTTCCATCACCCCTCGGCGAAGTACTTCAAGGCCGAGTAGTGGCGGCGGCGAAAGGCACGCGGCGCAAGACGCTCGGAATCGCGCTGGGCATCATCGTGATGGTGACCATCGTGTACCTGATGGCACCCGACTTCTTCAAGATCGTGGAGTTCACCCTCTACGATCAGCACTTCCGCCTGCGCGGCCCGCGCGGCGCGCACCCGCAGGTGGCGGTGGTCGCCATCGACGAGGCCAGCCTGCGCGCGGTGGGCCGGTGGCCGTGGTCGCGCGCCGTGCAGGCGGATCTCGTGAGCAAGCTGGAGGAGGCGGGGGCGGCCGCGATCGCCTTCGACGTGCTCCTCACGGAGCCCGAGAAGAGCGGCGAGCAGGAGGCGGCAGCGCGCATCGCGCAGCGGCTGCGCGCCCGCGGCGCCCCGGCGGCCGCCGTGCGGGAAGCCGAGCGTGCGGCGGCCGAGCCGGGGGCGGACGCCACCCTCGCGAAGGCGATCGCGGCGAGCGGCCGCGTGGTCCTCGCCAGCAACTTCGTGCTCAGCACCACCGACCCCACCGCGCCACCCGAGCGGCGGGGCTCGCCGGTCAAGTCCGCGCTCGGCGCCTTCAAGAACTACGCGGAGCGGGGTGCCACGCCGCCCATCTCCGCCACCTCCGCCACCTTCCCCCTTCCCATCCTGCTCGCGCCGGCGGCGAGCGTCGGGCACGTGAACATGCTCGCGGAGCTGGACGGCTCCACCCGCTACGAGGGCCTCGTCATCGAGTCCAACGGCTTTTACTATCCGAGCCTCGCCCTGGAGGCGGTCCGGGTGGCGGCCGGGATCGACCCCTTCGCGCTCAAGCTCGATTTCGGCAACGCCGTGCTGCTCGGCGACATCGGCATTCCGATCGATGCGCGCGCCCGCGTCCTCGTCGATTACGCGGGACCGCCCGGCACCCTGCTCAGCATCCCCGCCGTCGACATCTTGCAAGGGCGGGGGGCGGAGCGCGTGAAGGATCGCGTCGTCTTCATCGGCGCCACCGCCGAGGGCACCTACGATCTGCGCGTGACGCCCGTGTCGCCGATCTTCCCCGGGGTGGAAAAGCACGCCAACGTCGCCGCCAACATCATCGACGGCCGCTTCATCGTGCGTCCCAAGGAGATCGAGCTCCTCGAGCTCGCGGGGATCTTCGCGCTGCCGCTGGGGCTCGCCTTCGTGCTGCCGCTGATGCGGCCCGTGCCGAGCATTGCCCTCACCCTCGGCCTGTGGGCCGCCCTCTTCGCGGGCACGCACGTCGCGTTCCGCCAGGGGGTGTGGATCCCGCTCGTGTACCCGTCGCTGGCGCTCGCCCTCACCTTCGTCGCCGTCACCATCTACCGCTTCCTCACGGAGGAGCGGCAGCGGCTGTGGACGAAGCGCGCCTTCCAGCAATACGTGAGCCCCGAGGTCGTCGAGCGCATCATGCAGGATCCCGCCGCCCTGCAGTTCGGCGGCGAGGTGCGCAACATGACCGTGCTGTTCTCCGACATCCGCGACTTCACCACCATCACGGAGCGCCACTCGCACGACCCGCACATCGTGGTGCAGATGCTCCGCGAGTACCTCACGAGCATGACGGCAATCGTGCTCCAGGAAGGCGGCACCCTCGACAAGTACATCGGCGACGCGGTGATGGCGCTCTTCGGCGCCCCCGTCGCCTACGACGACCACGCCCTGCGCGGCTGCCGCGCGGCGCTGGCCATGACGAAGGAAGTGGAGCGTCTCACGGAGAAGTGGGCCGCCGAAGGCAAGGAGCCGTTCCGGATCGGCCTCGGCGTCAATACGGGCAACATGGTGGTGGGGAACCTGGGCTCCGAGCAGCTCTTCGACTACACGGTCATCGGCGACGAGGTCAACCTCGGCGCGCGCCTGGAGTCATTGAACAAGGACTACCAGACCACGACCCACATCATCATCAGCGACGCCACCGCGGAAGCGGCCAAAGGCGGCATCGAGGTACGCCAGCTCGGCGAGGTCAAGGTCAAGGGCAAGACCCGGCCCGTCGTCATCTACGAGCTCCTCGGCCTGGCCTCCCCTCCTACTGCCTGACCTCTCCCGGCCTCGGCGCGGGCGGCGGATGATTCACGAGCGGGGAGTGGCTTCGGGGCGCAGGGACCCGTTCCCCTCT